>JAFSHA010000092.1 GCA_017440565.1 Eggerthellaceae bacterium
CAACCTCGGCCTCAACTATCAGTCCATCAACGGCCTCATCAAGCAGACTGAAAACCCGCGCTTTGCCTGGGACTCCTATCGTCGCGTCATTCAGATTTTCTCCAACGTCGTCATGAACCTCGACGGCGATCTTTTCGAAAATGCCATCACCGCCATGAAGAATGACCGCGGCGTGGCCCTCGACACCGACCTGACCGCTGAGGACCTGCAGGAGCTCGTAGGCGAGTTCAAGCAGATCTTCAAGGAGAACGTCGATGCCGCCGAGTATCCCACCCTCGTGGTTGACGGCGCCGTCCAGTTCCCGCAGGATCCCACCGTGCAGCTGCAGCTTGCCATCGAGGCCGTTTTCGGCTCTTGGGGCAACCCGCGCGCGGTGCTCTACCGCAAGAAGAACAAGATCGCCGATGACCTGGGCACTGCCGTCAACGTGCAGTCCATGGTGTTCGGTAACAAGGGCAACACCTCCGCCACTGGCGTCGCCTTTACGCGCAACCCCGCCAACGGCGCCAAGGAGTTCTACGGTGACTACCTGGTGAACGCCCAGGGCGAAGACGTCGTGGCCGGCATCCGCAACACGAGCCCCATCGTCGAGCTGAAGACCGTCGAGGGCCTCGAAGAGGCTGGCGCCGAGCTCGAAGCTATCTTCGTGGTGCTCGAGAACCACTTCCGCGATATGTGCGACATCGAGTTCACCATTGAGCAGGGCAAGCTCTGGATGCTGCAAACCCGTGCCGGCAAGCGTACTGCTGCTGCCGCGCTGCGCATTGCCATCGATATGGTGGGCGAGGGCCTCATCACCAAGGAAGAGGCCGTTTTGCGTGTCGACCCCGATCAGCTCGATCAGCTGCTGCACCCGCAGTTCGACAAGAACGCCAAGTACGACGTGGTGGCCAAGGGCCTCAACGCCAGCCCCGGTGCTGCCGTTGGCGAGGCCGTGTTCAGCGCGGCCGATGCCGTGGCTGCTGCCGAAGCCGGCCGCAAGTGCGTGCTCGTGCGCTGGGAGACCAACCCCGATGACCTCGCCGGCATGATTGCCGCTGAGGGCATCCTCACGAGCCATGGTGGCAAGACCTCGCATGCCGCCGTCATCGCGCGTGGCATGGGCGCTCCGTGCGTCTGTGGCGTCGAGGCGCTCAAGATCGACGCTGAGAACAAGCAGGCTGCCATTGCCGGCACCGACATTGTCATCCGCGAGGGTGACATGATCTCCATTGACGGCACCACTGGCATCGTGGTCCTCGGCGCGGTCGAGCTTGTCATGCCCGAGCTTACCGGCGACCTGGATACCATCCTCGAGTGGGCCGACGAGTTCCGCACCCTTGGCGTGCGCGCCAACGCCGACAACCCCGAGGACGCCGAGCTTTCCCGCAGCTTTGGTGCGCAGGGCATCGGCCTGTGCCGTACCGAGCACATGTTCCTGGGCGACCGCAAGCAGATCATCCAGTCCTTCATCCTGAACGAGGACGAAGAGACCCGCTCCAAGGCCATTTCTGATCTGTTCGAGGCTCAGTCCGGTGACTTCTACGGCATGTTCAAGGCCATGGACGAGCTGCCCGTTATCGTGCGCCTGCTCGATCCGCCGCTGCATGAGTTCCTCGAGAGCGCTCGTGCCCTCGACGTCGAGATCGCTCGCCTCGAGGCCGTGGGTGCCGAAGCGGCCCTCATTGCCGAGAAGCGCGAGCTCATGGGCAAGATCGACTCCTTCGCCGAGGCAAACCCGATGCTCGGCATGCGCGGCGTTCGCCTGGCCATCATGTATCCCATCCTGCCCATCATGCAGGTGAAGGCTATCGCCACCGCCACCGCCCGCCTGCAGAAGGAGGGCTTCAAGCCGAAGCCCGAGATCATGATCCCGCTGGTTTCGGTGGTCGACGAGCTTGCCAAGCTGCGCGAGGTTGCCGAGGCTGCCATCGCGGAAGTGGCCGAGGCCGAGGGCGTCGAGCTCAACATTCCCATCGGCACCATGATCGAGCTGCCGCGCGCGGCCGTTACCGCCGACGAGATCGCGCAGAAGGCCGACTTCTTCAGCTTCGGCACCAACGACCTTACCCAGACCACCTTCGGCTTCAGCCGCGATGACGTCGAGGGCGAGTTCGTCCCGCAGTACCTCGAGCAGCGCCTGCTGCCCTACAACCCCTTCGCCACCATCGATAAGGGCGTTGCGAAGCTGGTCAAGATGGGCGTTGAGCTGGGTCATGAGGGTAACGCTGACATCGTGTGCGGTGTCTGCGGCGAGCACGGCGGCGATCCCGACTCCATCAAGACCTTCCATGGCATCGGCCTTGACTACGTGAGCTGCTCGCCTTACCGCGTGCCGGTTGCACGCCTCGCGGCTGCTCAGGCGGCTCTGGCCTAAAGCCTCCCGCTTCATGCGTTCGCGCCCGCGTTCCCTTTCGGGATCGCGGGCGTTTTCGGTTCAAGGCCCTTCTCGGCGAAAGGAATTCCATGGTTAACCTGGCCAATCTTCCCCGCACCATCGAGCTAAAACGGGATGCGAACGACGCGCCCGTGCTGCGCTATGTTGACGAACGCCTTTTGCCCGGCGAGCTGCGCATCGAGTCGACGGGTGACTGGTGCCAGGTGATTTGCGCCATCAAGGAACTTGCCGTGCGCGGGGCGCCGGCTATCGGCGTTGCTGGGGCAGCTGCGGTGGCGCTCTGGGCGGGCAACGTAGGCTGCGCCGAGGCGCGTCGTTTCGGCTGCGAAGAGGTGCTCCCGCGTTTCATGAGCGGCCTTTCCGACGCGGCGCATGAGATCGCGAACGCCCGGCCGACGGCCGTTAACCTTTCGTGGGCCGTCGAGCGCATGTGCGCGTTGGCCAAGGAGGCGGCGCGTGAGGGCCATGACGTCTCGGTTATCGCCGACGAGCTGTTTCGCGAGGTTAGGCGCATGCAGAAGGAAGACGAGGCGGCAAATCGTGCCATGGGCGCGCACGGCGCTGCGCTTCTAGCTCCCGGTTCGCGTATTCTCACGCATTGCAACGCCGGAAGCCTGGCGACGGTTTTTTACGGTACGGCGCTTGGCGTGGTGTACGCTGCTGCCGAGCAGGGTAAAGTCGAGCGCGTGTACGCCGATGAGACACGGCCGGTGGGGCAGGGCGCTCGCCTCACTGCGTGGGAGCTTGCCCGTGCGGGCGTCCCCGTCACGCTTATCTGCGACAACATGGCTGCAAGCATCATGGCGAAAGGCGAGGTGGATGCCGTCATCGTCGGTGCCGACCGCATCACGGCCAACGGCGACGTGGCCAACAAAATAGGAACCTACAGCGTAGCCGTCTTGGCCGCTCATCATGGCATTCCTTTCTACGTGGCCGCCCCCTCTTCGACTATCGACCTGTCTTTGGCGACGGGAGCCGAGATTCCCATCGAGCAGCGCGCGTCTTCCGAGGTGCTGGCAAGTCCCATCGAGGGTGTCGACGTCCTGAACCCCGCCTTCGACGTGACGCCCGCGAGCCTTGTCACGAAGATCATCACCGAGTGCGGCGTCTTCGATCCGTGCGATTTGGCTCGCGCTTACGAAATGGCCTCTTCCTAAGCGCTTCTCGATGGCTATAATGTGACTTCGTGATTAAGCCAGCCCACATAAAAGATGCGTTCCATGCCGCCGTGCCCATTATGCTCGGCTACGTGGCTATTGGCATACCGTGCGGCATCCTGTGTAACTCCATCGGGCTGAACGCCCTCCAGGTGTTTTTGTTCTCGGCCCTGTTCTACTCGGGCGCGGGCCAGTTCATGATTCCCAACATGTACCTGGCGGGTTCCCCTCTTGCGTCCATCATCGCCAGCGTTTCGTTTGTGAATACGCGCCAGATGCTTTACTCGGCATCGTTTGCCCCTGAATGCCAAGGCGTTTCGAAGCGCCTTGCGTTTTTCTTCGCGGCTACGGTTACCGACGAGAGCTACGGCGTCTCCACGGCTAAGTTCAAGGAAGGTGGTTGGTCGGTTGACCGCGCGCTTTTCGTGAACCTGTTCTCGCAAAGCTCTTGGACGCTTTCGAACGTGGTGGGTGCCTTGGTGGGCGATGCGCTGGGTATTCCGCTTAACATCGCGGCTTTCGCCATGACGTCCATCTTCATCTGCCTCATGGTGACGCAGAAGATGACGAGTGCCAACATCATCGCCATCGTGCTTACCGTGATCGGCGTGTACGTGTGCAAGTTGGTGGGGCTGACCGGCCCGGCTATCCTCATTGGTGCCATCATTGGCGTGGCGGGCGCCATGCTGTACTCGAGCCTGCGGGAGAGGAAGGCAGAAGGCCCGAAGCCGCATGTTGGCAATGGGGCAGCGGAAGAGACCTGCGAGGAGGGTGATCGCCTGTGAGCTGGACCGAGTTCTGGATCGTGCTCGTATGCTGCGCCATCACCATGCTGGCATGCCGCGTGCTGCCCCTGTTCATCCTGAAGGGCAAGGAGCTTCCCCCTGCCATGGAGCGGGCTTTGAGCTTCATTCCGCCTGCGGCCTTCGCGGCGTTGGTGGCCAACGACTTGCTTGCCCCCGGCATGTTTGACGCGGGCTTGTGGCCGGCTGCCATTCCGTTTATCGCGGGGCTTGCCGTGGTGTTGGTTGCGCTGAGGACGAAATCGCTTTTGTGGAGCGCGGTTACCGGCGTTGTCGCCTACGCCTTGCTGCTTCTTATCTAGGGCGCTTTCGTCCCTTTGGAAGGGGTGCCCGAAATCCCCCCGACTCCTTCTGGGCATCTGGCGTTTGCTGCGCAAACTTTTTTGTTTTAGCAGGTGTTTTCGCTTGCAAAGGCCTGAAATTAATCATATAATGTCAAATCGTGTCTTTAACCAAACGATACATATTTGTAGTTGGAAGTATATAGAAGGAATCGATAATGGACATCATTCGCGCTATCGAGCAGCAGCAGATCAAGCAGGACCTCCCTGAGTTTCATGTGGGCGACAACGTGAAGGTCCACTATCGCATCACCGAGGGCAACCGCGAGCGTATTCAGGTTTTCCAGGGTGACGTTATCCGTCGTCATGGTGCCTCCAGCCGCGAGACCTTCACCGTTCGTAAGATCAGCTTCTCCGTCGGCGTCGAGCGTACCTTCCCGGTGCACTCCCCGAAGATCGAGAAGATCGAGGTCGTCCGTCGTGGCGATGTTCGTCGCGCCAAGCTGTACTACCTGCGCGACAAGGTGGGCAAGGCTGCCAAGATCCGCGAGAAGGCTTTCCGCTAGGATCTGCTCGGTTAGAACCGAACTTACAAGGACCCCCTTCGCGGGGTCCTTTTTTCGTATGCGCCTACCTGCTGCTAGAATTACGGAGGCGCGGAAAATCCCAAAGCTTTACCCGCTCGACACCATGCGGCGAATGGAGGTTAAGGTGATCGACCTGACGGTGCCTGAAATCAAGCGCAAACTGCAGCAGGCAAGTCCTGAAGAGTTCGCCGCTTTGGAGCGCTCCCTCGTCGCCGATACGCGCAAGGGCGTTGTCTCGGCGCTTGAAGTTGCTCGCAGGCGCGTTGCCGCCGAGCTTGCGGAGAGGGAACGCCTGGAGGGCTTGTTCGAGTTCGAGCGTGAGCTTGCCCGCGCGCGAGGTGCTCAGGTTGTCGTGGGACTTGACGAGGTGGGGCGCGGGCCTTTGGCGGGTCCTTTGGCCGTCGGCGCCGTCGTACTGCCCGAGGGCGTGCGCATCGCGGGCCTCAACGACTCCAAGCAGGTTGCCCCTGAGGTGCGCGAGGCCCTTGCCGAGGAAATCAAGGAAAAGGCCCTCGCGTGGAGCGTCCAGTTCATTCAGCCCCATGAAATCGATGCTGCCGGCATGACGGCATCGCTTCTTACGGCTTTCCGTCGTGCGGTCGGCGCGGTCGAGCAAGCTGGAGTCGTGCCTGATGTCATCCTGCTCGACGGCAACCCCCTGAAGATGGACAAGCGTGAGGTCAACGTGGTCAAGGGCGACTCGAAATGCGCCTCCATTGCCGCCGCCTCGATTGTCGCCAAAGTTGAACGCGACGCCCTCATGGTGGCTTATGACCAGCAGTTTCCCCAGTACGGTTTCGCGTCGAACAAGGGCTACGCAAGCCAAGAGCACATCGACGCCATCAAGAGCTACGGCCTGAGCCCCATTCATCGCGCGTCGTTCTGCACCGCCTTCACCCAGCCCACGCTGTTCTGATAAGCCGTCGGGTACGTTTCAAGTTCTCGGAAGGCCCGCTGAAGCGGGATGACCTTGCGGCTTTGCCTTGGTATGCAGCGTGTCCATGAGGCCGACTTGCGGTTTCCATTTGCACGGTTTCCCACCCTCCAATAGGGCGCTTTGCGTCCGCTTCTCGCACGGCGAATCTGTCAAAGTCGCGGCGCCGAAAACCCGACTTGCGATTGCTAGGCTGCTAGCGTGCGACAAGGAAGGAGGCACGCAATGGCCAGAAGGAACGATCGCTACCAGGAATGGCTCACCGAGGAGGAAGTGGAGGGCTTCATCTTCGAATGCCATGAGGATGATGAAGAGAGCGAGCCCGAAGAGGCCCCGCCCGTACGTAAGAGGCGCAAGCGTGGTCAGCGCAATCGCGATTTGGGGGCACGCGGCGAGGAAGCGGCGGCGCGCTTTCTGGTGCGCAGGGGATACGACATCCTCGAGAGAAACTGGACATGCTACGCCGGCGAAGCTGACATAATCGCCCGCGATGAGGACACGCTCATCTTCATCGAGGTCAAGACGCGCAGGGACTGCCAGAAGGGCTTTCCCGCGGAGGCGGTGGGCAGGGAAAAGCGCGAGAAGTACGAGAAGATAGCGCTTGCCTACCTGCACGAGTTCGAGGAGGTCGACCTTGCCATTCGCTTCGACGTGATAAGCATCGTCGTGGTTGCCGAGGAAAGGGCGTGCATTCGCCACCACATAGCCGCCTTCAACGCGGCGTGAGGTGAGCCATGAGAGGTCAGCACAGCGTCATGAGCGCGGCCATACGCGGGGTTGAGGCCTTCCTCGTCGAGGTGGAAGTGGCCATCACGTCGGGCATTCCCGGGATGTTCATCGTCGGCATGCCCGACGTCGCAGTGCAGGAGGCGCGCGAGCGCGTCCGGGCGTCGTTGAAGTCATCGGGGTTCTCGATGCCCAACGAGCGCGTGGTCGTGAACCTGGCGCCGAGCAACCTGAAGAAGGTCGGCTCGGGGTTCGACCTGCCCATTGCCATGGGCATACTCATCGCAAGCGGCCAGATTGACCCGCGTCTTGCCGCGGGGAAGCTCATAGTGGGCGAGCTGGGGCTTGATGGCAACGTGAGGGCGGTTCCGGGCACGCTTGCCTTCGGGATGTGCGCGTTCGATTCGGGTTATGCCCTTCTGTGCGCCGACGCAAGCGATGCGGTTCCCATAGAGGGGCTGCGACAGCTTGGCTTGGCGAGTCTGCTTGACCTGGCACGGGCCTCGCGTGCAACCGGGGGCGACCCGTGTGAGCTGGCTTATCGAGGCGTTCCTTCGTGCAGGATCGTCGACGGAGGGCTTTCGGGATCTGGTTCATATCCCGACTACGCCGATGTGTGCGGTCATGAGGTGGCTAAGCGCGCGCTGCAGATAGCAGCGGCTGGCTCGCATGGCGTGCTTATGATGGGCCCTCCTGGATCGGGCAAGACCATGCTGGCCTCTCGCGTGGCAAGCATCCTTCCCCCGCTCGAGCATCACGAAGCCCTCGAGGCGGCCGTCGTGCACTCGGTGACGGGGGAGGGGGTTGACGAAGTGCTGGCGGGTGTGCGCCCCTTCCGCAGCCCGCATCATAGCGCCACGCTTGCGGGTCTGGTGGGAGGGGGTAACCCCATCAGGCCCGGCGAGATATCCCTTGCTCATCAGGGGGTGCTCTTCCTCGATGAGCTGGCCGAGTTCAAACCGGCGGTGCTGCAGGGTATCCGTCAGCCTATGGAGAGCGGGAAGGTCACGCTCACGCGGGCCGACGGGAGCATCGTGTTTCCCGCCCGCTTCATGTTGGTGGCGGCAAGCAATCCGTGTCCGTGCGGCTACTTCGGCGACGAATCGAAGCCCTGCACGTGCTCGCTTACCCAGATACGCCAGTACCAGGGGCGCATCGGAGGCCCGCTTATGGACCGCATCGATATCCATCTCGACATCAAGCGCATACCGTCCGATTCATTCGTCGCAGGTCAGACGGGTACGAGCTCGGCTGAGCTTCGTGAGGGCGTTCTCGCGGCGCGCGAGTTCGCCTCATGGAGGCGCGCGCGTGACGGGCTTGACGAAAGCGGGTTGGGAAAGCCGCGCAGCATCATAGAGTCGTGCCGTCTTGCGCCCGACGACAAGGCCTTTCTCGAGCAGATGGCGCGTGTGTACGACATGAGCGGCCGCTCCATCATGCGCACGCTTAACGTGGCGCGCACCATTGCCGATCTTTCGCAGAAGGAGGCGGTTGATCGCAGCTGCGTGGCCGAGGCGCTGGGTTTTAGGATTCGCGAGGGGATAGGGGGCTAGCATGGCACGTGGGGGTGCTTATGGCGAGAGAATTGCGGGGCCACGCTTCGAGCTGACATGGGATGACGAGAGGTATCCCGATATCCTAAAGGATATTCCGAACCCTCCGAAGACGCTGTTCGCATTGGGGGATCTCGGGGTTCTGCGCAGCCCGGGTCTGGCGGTGGTGGGAGCGCGCAGGGCCACGCCCTACGGTATCGGGTGCGCGAAGCGCTTCGCGTCGCTGGCGGCTGGGCGTGGAGTGGTTGTCATTTCAGGAGGGGCGCGCGGATGCGATGCTGGAGCTCACGAGGCGGCTATGGCGGCGGGCGCTCCTACGGTGGTGGTGCTTGGCGGCGGGATAGACGAGCCCTATCCGGTCGAGCATGCGGGCTTGTTCCAGCGGGTGGTGAACGCCGGCGGCTTGCTTCTTTCCGAGCACGCTTGGGGGGTGCCGCCCTTGCCCTATGCCTTTCGCGAGCGCAACCGCATCATAGCCGGCCTAGCTCGAGCGACCCTCATCGTCGAGGCGGGTTTGCCGTCGGGCACGTTCTCGACGGCTGACGCGGCGCTTTCGCAGGGTCGCGAGGTGCTGGTCATACCCGGGGCTATCACGTCGGCTAACTCGCGAGGGGCTAACCGCCTTTTGCATCAGGGAGCGCATCCCATCGTGGACGACGAGAGCTTCGAGGATGCGCTGTTCGGCCTGTTCGGGTGCCTTAAGCAGGAAACGGTGCGCGCGGGCGAGTCGGAGGGCGCCTCGGACGGCGGAAAGGGGAAGGCGGTTAGCCTCTTCGAGGTTCGCGCCGCGGTGGAGTTGCTCGGCCGCCCAGCTCATGACGCGCTTGCAGCGGCGCTTTCCGCAGAGGCTTTCGGCATGGAGGGGCTTCTCGGGATCCTTGCGGGTCATGCGCCGGCCGAGGAGGCGCTGCCGCTTCTCATGATATGGCTCGCCGAGATGCAGAAGGCAGGCGCCATCGCGCAATACCCCGACGGAACCTTCGGCCCCGTTGTGCGCAGTCCCGCTTAATCCTCGTGGCGGCGTAGCTTTCGGAAGGGAGGTGCCGAATGAGCGTTCGTTTTAACGGTTTTCAACGGGATCACGGTAAGGCGATTGTCAACATTGCCAAGCATGGTGTATCGTTTGCGGAAGCAGCGACCGTGTTCGACGATCCGCATGCGAGGATGATCGGCGACCCCGATCATTCCTGCCTCGAGGATCGGTTTATCATCATCGGAAACAGCACGAAGGCCAACCTGTTGGTGGTTTGCCATTGCCGACGATGTCAGGGCAGGTCGATTAGGATTATCTCGGCTCGAAGGGCGACCAAGAGGGAGTCTTCGGCGTATTGGAGGTGGAGGCATGAGAGCGGAATATGATTTCGAGAATTCGATGGCAAACCCGTACGTACGCGCCGATGCCGGGGCCGATCGGCCCGATGACATGCGCTCCATCACCATCACGCTCCCGAGTTCCATGGTCGAGCGTATCGACCGCGTCACTGACGACAGGTCCGAGCTGATCAAAAACGCCGTGGCGGCGTGGCTCTAGCGACAGTTTGGCGCCGACACCTTCGCTTCGGGTGCTCGACTTTTGCAATGTATTCGCTGTGGGGCGCTGAGAAACCTTTCGGTCAGACTACTTGCGCCCCTGCTTTCTTCCGTACAGCACGTGGTAGGTGGCGCATGCGCCCACTGCCACCAGGGCCAGGGCGAGGTAAACCACCTGGTAGCCCACAAAGGGGATGAGCGCCCCGATGATGACCGGTCCTATGCCCGAACCCAGGTCCATGCTCATGAAGAACGTGGAGTTGGCGCGTCCGAGCTCGTTTTTCGGGGTGATACGCACGATGGCGGTCTGGATGGTCGACTGCGTGCAGCCTACGCCGAAGCCGATGAGCGCGGCGGAAGCCAGAAGGACCGCACCGTTGTAGGCGAATGCGAGCAAAGCCAGTCCGACGGCAAGCGAGAGGAAGGTGAGGTAGATGACCGAGTTCTCTCCCTTTCGGTCGACGCGACGCCCGACGGGCGGCCTCGTAAGCAGGATGGATACTGAGTAAACGATGAAGTACACGCTCGAGGCCTCGATGAGGTTGCGTTCCTCGGCGAACACGGTGAGGAAGGAAAGCACGCCGGAATAGCATAGCAGCACGAGCAGAAGCGGGATGGCAAGCGGAAGGACGCTTACCTGGACGAACCTGCTCAGCGAGAGGGCGGGTTTGGGTTCGGCGGGTGCGTTTGCGGTGCTTTCCGCGATGGCGTCCTTGTCAGCTTTTCTGGTCTTGGCGGGCTTGTCGCCGGGTATGCGAATGATGAAGGATCCTGCCAAAGCTACGGCGGTGGCTACGGCGGAGAATCCGAAGAGCATGAGGTAGTCGCCGTTTCCCGTGAGGATGATGGCGACGAAGGGGCCAACGCCGGTGGCGAGCGCCTGGGCCATCGAGAAGTAGCCGATGCCCTCGCCACGGAGCTCGGGCGGTACCACGAGGGCTGCGGCGGCGGCAAGCGCGCCTGAAGCGATGCCAAAGCCAACGCCGTGCAACGCGCGCACGGCGGCAAGGAAGACGAACCCGCCTTCGATGAAGTACAGGAGGGCGGCTGCCATGTTCACCGCGGTGCCGATGATGATGGAGCGCTTGAGCCCCCATTCGTCGATCTTTCCGCCAAGAAGCAGACGCGTGAGCAAAGATGAGATGACGTAGGCGGTAACCATGAGGCCGGCGGCGCTGTGCGACGAACCGTAGGTGAGCATGGTGTACTCGACGATCTTGACGATGAACAGGTAGAACACAAGCGCCGACACGAAGTTGACGGCAGTGAGGATGATGAAGGTGGGGGTCCAGATCTTCGGCTTGTCGGACATGGTAACGCTTTCGTTTGGGATGGTGCGGAGCGCAACAAGATTGCGCTTTACGTATATTCACCGAGCACGTCGCTCATGTCAAATGCGGCATTAAGGTATCTTCGGCCTTCTTTGGTATCCTGTTCGCATGGAAAAGAGAATTGTCATCATAGGTGCCGGCCTTGCGGGTAGCGAGGCGGCTTTGCAGCTGGCTAGCCGCGGTTTCGCGGTGAGGCTTGTCGAGATGCGCCCTGAAGTACCTACCGCCGTTCATAAGACAGGTGGTTTCGCCGAGCTCGTATGCTCCAACTCGCTTAAGAGCATGAAGGCCGACAGCGCGGCTGGCATGCTGAAGGCGGAATTGGCTGCGCTCGATTCACAGGTGTTTGCGGCGGCGTTGCGCCATCAGGTTGCAGCAGGCGGTGCGCTTGCCGTTGACCGCGAGAAGTTCTCGGCCGACGTGACCGCGATGATCGAGGCGCACCCGCTTATCGAGATCGAGCGACGTGAGGCGCGCGATATCGCGTTTGAGGCGACCGACGCGGCCGCCGTCATACTCGCCTCGGGCCCGCTCACTTCGGATGCGCTTTCTGCCTCCTTGCTTGACCTGACGGGCTCCGATCACCTGGCTTTCTACGATGCGGCAGCGCCGGTGGTCATGGCGGATTCGCTTGACATGGAAAAGCTGTTCAGCCAAAGCCGCTACGAGGACGGCGAGGGCGACTATCTGAATGCGCCGTTTAGCCGCGAGGAGTACGAGGCCTTCATCGACGAGCTCCTTTCCGCCGAGCGCGTGATCAAAAAGGATTTCGAGTCGAAGGATCTGTTCCAAGCCTGTCAGCCTATCGAGGAGGTTGCGCGTGCGGGTTACGATGCGCCGCGCTTCGGAACCATGAAGCCCGTCGGGCTTACCGATCCGCGCACGGGAAGGCGCCCTTGGGCTGCTCTTCAGCTGCGCGCCGAGGATGCCCATGCTTCCTGTTACAACCTCGTCGGCTTCCAGACCAACCTTACCTTCCCCGAGCAGCGCCGCGTGTTTCGCATGATTCCCGGCTTGGAGAACGCCGAGTTCGCACGCTACGGCGTCATGCATCGCAACACCTTCATCAACGCGCCTCAGCTGCTCGACATTCACGGCCGCCTCACCGCGCCCGCGGCCGCCGATCTTGCTGCGCCCGTCTATGTGGCTGGTCAGCTGGCTGGAACGGAAGGGTATTGCGAGGCCGTGCGCTCGGGTTTGCATGCGGCGCTTGCGGTTGCGGCCGACCTTTCGGGCAAGACGCTTCCGCCGATGCCGGAAAGCATGGTTTACGGGGCGTTGCTCGCTTACGCCACCAATCCCGAGACCGTTGACTATCAACCCATGCACGTTAACTTCGGCATTATCGAGCCGCTTTCGCAGAAGGTGCGCAACAAGCGCGACCGCTACGCCGCCTACGCAAGTCGCGGACAGGAGGCGCTTGCCGGTTACGTCGAGGCGCTGCGCACGGCGGGTTTGCTGCCCGATGCCGTGGCCGAGGCGTAAAGGCTATGCGCCAGGAAGCTGATGCGCAGGATCTTCCCTGCGCCGAGCACCTCGAATCGTTCTGCCTCAGCCTTTCGGCCGAGCGCAACGCCTCGCCGCACACCATTCGCGCCTATCGCATCGACCTCGAGGACTTCCTGCGCTGGACGCGGCGCGCCAAGGTTGACCCGCTCGCCGCGACGCACAGGCAGTTGCGCCGCTATTTGGGTGAGCTCGATAGGGCACAGTACCAGCGCACCACCGTCAATCGCCGCCTCTCCTCCATTAGAGGCTTCTATCGCTGGCTGAGCGTGAACGGCCTTATCGAGGAAGACCCCGCGAGCGTCTTGCAGGGTCCCAAGATTCCCAAACGCCTTCCCAAGGTCATAAGGCCGCGCGAGATGGCCCGGCTTTTGGGACTGTACGCCGCCAAGGACGCGCAAGGCAGCGTACGCGAGCAAAGCCCCGAGGACATGCGCAATCTGGCCATTCTTGAGTTTCTGTATGCGTGCGGCGCGCGTGTGTCCGAGGCGTCAGGCCTGACGCTTGAGGGTGTTGACTTTGCGCAGGGGCAGGTGAAGGTGTTTGGCAAGGGCTCGAAAGAGCGCATCATCCCCCTGCATGACATGGCGCTTTCGGCTATGCGCACGTATTTGCTGCTCGCCAGGCCGAAACTGCTGAAAGACGGCGAATCGGACTACTTCTTCGTGTCGACGCGCGGCAACCAGATGAGTCCCGATGCCATTCGCAAGATGTTTAAGGAAAGCGTGCGCGCTGCGGGCCTAAGCGAGGATCTGACCCCGCACGATATGCGCCACACCTTCGCCACCGACCTGCTTTCGGGCGGGGCGAACCTGCGCAGCGTGCAAGAAATGCTCGGACATGCCAGCCTTTCCACAACCCAGATATACACTCACGTGAGCGTCGAGCGCCTGAAATCGGCTCACGCCCAAGCGCACCCCCGCGCTTAGTGCGCGATTACGGGAACGCGGGACAGCGCACCGTGACAAGGGGACAGGTTGTTTGTCACAGTAGCGCGACAAACAACCTGTCCCCTTGTCACGCAGCCGCCACGTCTTTCGCACGCGCGGGTAACAGGCGTGCCGCGTGGCGGGCGGCTCCCTTTTGAGGTGCCATCATGGATGAATCACACCCTCAAGAGGGGAGCATCCATGAGCAAGAAAAAAGCCAGAACCTTGTTTGCCGCCGCACTCGTTGCGTTGGCCTTCCTCCCGTTTTATCTCTAGCCTGCCTTTTGTGCCGATTCCTTGGCAGTGCGAACAGAAGTTCTCTTTTTCATGAGCATTTTCGATGAGCTGGGGTACAATTCCATCGATCGAAACGAATGGAAAGGGCGGGACTCGCACTCATGGGTCAGCAGGAAATCGTCATCAAAGGCGCTCGCGAGCACAATCTCAAAAACGTCGACCTCACCATACCGCGCGATGCGCTCGTGGTCATCACGGGCCTTTCGGGCTCGGGAAAGTCAAGCTTGGCGTTTGACACCATGTACGCCGAAGGGCAGCGCCGTTATGTGGAAAGCCTCTCCAGCTACGCTCGCATGTTCCTCGGGCAGATGAGCAAGCCCGATCTTGACAGCATCGACGGCCTTTCCCCAGCTGTTTCCATCGACCAGAAGACTACGAGCAAAAACCCGCGCTCGACGGTGGGAACCACTACGGAAATCTACGACTACCTGCGCCTTCTGTACGCGCGCGTGGGCGTGCCCCATTGCCCCGAATGTGGCCGGGAAATCAAAAAGCAAACCACCGACCAGGTGACCGACGACATCCTGCGCCTTGCCGAAGAGGAGGGCACCAAAGCCATCATCATGGCGCCCGTGGTGACGGGCCGCAAAGGCGAGTTCACGAAGCTGTTCGTCGACTTGCAGAAAGAGGGCTTCTCGCGCGTGCGCATTGACGGTGAGATCGTCAAGCTCGATGGCGAACCCATCACGCTGAATAAGAAGATCAAGCACTTCATCGAGGTCGTGGTCGACCGCGTGAGCCTCAAGGCCTCGGCTACCAGCCGAATTGCCGAAGCGGTTGAGCTTGCCACCAAGCTTGCCGAAGGGCGCGTGCTGGTGCAGGTACTCGACAAATCGGGGAAAGAACCCGAAGCCCCCGTGCCCACATCTTCCGGTGCCAAGGGGGGCCTTCGCCCTGGCAAACACATCTTCTCGCTTGCGCTTGCCTGCCCCGAGCATGGGCATTCCATGGACGAGCTGCAGCCTCGCGACTTCTCCTTCAACGCACCTTACGGCGCCTGCCCCGAATGCCTGGGCATCGGCAGCAAAGACGAGGTCGATCCGAGCCTTGTCATTCCCGATCCCTCCCTCACGCTGGAAGAGGGCGCCGTGGCACCCTTCAAATCGGGAAACTACTATCCGCAGGTGCTACGAGCCGTTGCCCAGCACATGGGCGTGGCGCCGAACACCCCTTGGGAGGACATGCCGCAGGCGGCACGCAAGGCGCTTCTGCACGGCCTGGGGAAGGAGAAGGTGCGCGTTGACTACGTGACGGTCGACGGGCGCGAGACGTACTGGTACATCGAGTGGGAGGGTATTCTCGAGGCGGTGTCGCGCAAATACCAGGAGGCGCAAAGCGACGCTCAACGTGAGAAACTGGCCGCCTACTTCGCCACCATCAGCTGCCAGGCGTGCGGCGGCAAGCGCCTGAAACCCGAGATCCTTTCGGTCACGGTGGGCGGCAAATCCATCCACGACGCAACCGAGCTTTCCGCAGCTGATGCGCTCGCGTTTTTCGAGGGCCTTGCCTTCAGCGGATCAGACGAGTTCGTGGCCGGGCCCATCGTTAAGGAAATAAAGGCGCGCCTGCGCTTTTTGGTCGACGTGGGCTTGGACTACCTCACGCTCGAGCGCGCCACGGCAACGCTTTCGGGCGGAGAGGCGCAGCGCATCCGCCTGGCCACGCAGATTGGCGCCGGCCTCATGGGCGTGCTCTACATCCTGGACGAGCCCTCCATCGGCCTGCATCAGCGTGATAACGAGCGCCTGATCGCAACGCTCGAGCGTCTGCGCGACCTTGGCAACACCGTCGTCGTGGTCGAGCACGACGAGGACACCATTCGCTCGGCCGACTACGTGGTCGATATGGGCCCAGGCGCCGGAGAACACGGCGGCGAAGTGGTGGCCTGCGGCACGCCTGCCGAGATAATGGAGGCCGAAGGCTCCTTCACCGCCGATTACCTTTCGGGGCGCCGGCGCATCGAGGTGCCCGCTACGCGTCGCAAGCCCGGGCGCGGCTCGCTTGCGCTCATGGGCGCGAAGGAGAACAACCTGCAAGACGTGACGCTTGAGGTGCCCATTGGCACGCTCACCGTGGTCACGGGCGTTTCGGGTTCGGGGAAAAGCTCGCTTGTCACCGATACGCTGGCCCCGGCGCTTGCCAACCGGCTTAACCATGCGCACCGACGCACGGGCGAGTATCGCAAGCTTGCCGGTCTTGAGCATCTCGACAAGGTAATCAACATCGACCAAAGCCCCATCGGGCGCACGCCGCGCTCGAATCCCGCCACCTACATCGGGTTGTGGGACGACATCCGCGCCCTGTTCGCCAGCACGCAGGAGGCCAAGGCGCGCGGCTATTCGCCCGGGCGATTCTCGTTCAACGTGAGCGGCGGTCGTTGCGAGGCGTGCAAGGGTGATGGTCAGATCAAGATCGAGATGCACTTCCTGCCCGACATCTATGTTCCGTGCGAGGTGTGTAACGGCGACCGCTACAACCGCGAAACGCTGCAGGTCACTTACCGCGGGAAGAGCATTTCCGATGTGCTGGGCATGACGGTCGAGGAGGCCCTTGCGTTCTTCGAGAACATCCCGGGCATCAAGCGCAAGTTGCAGACGCTGTTCGACGTGGGTTTGGGCTACATTCGCTTGGGCCAGCCCGCCACCACGCTTTCGGGTGGCGAGGCGCAGCGCGTGAAACTTGCCAGCGAGCTTCAGAAGCGCGCGACGGGCAAGACGTTCTACATCCTGGACGAGCCCACCACGGGCCTTCATTTCGAGGACGTGCGCCAGCTTTTGGGCGTGCTTCAGCGCCTGGTAGACACAGGCAACACGGTGCTTGTCATCGAACATAACCTCGACGTCATCAAGTGTGCCGACCACATTGTCGACCTCGGCCCCGAGGGCGGCCTGCGCGGCGGCACTATCGTGGCCCAGGGTACACCCGAAGAGGTTGCCCAGGTGGAGGGCAGCCACACCGGCGCCTTCCTCAAGCGTATGCTGTAGCATCGCAAAGGATGGGATGCAAGCCCGAATGGGACGCGGAATGGGACCCGGGCTCCATTCCGCGTCCCATGAGACAACGAAAGGAAAACGCAATGCTGGTACGGAAGTCTGTTGAGCAAGACATCGACCGCATCATGGAGGTGCTGGCTGACGGGCGCGCGGCCATTGCGACGCTGGGGATTGACCAGTGGCAGGCGGGATATCCCTTCCGCGACACCATCGAAGCCGATGTGGCGGCTGGCATGAGCTACGTCGTCGAGGACGAAGGCGCCGTTGTGGGTACGTTCATGATGACCTACGAGGGCGAGCCCACCTATGACGTCATCGAGGGTGCGTGGTTGACGGCGAGTGATTCCGCGGCTCAGCGCTATGCGTGCATCCACCGTATTGCCGTAGCCGATGAAGCGCGCGGGAAAGGCGTTGCGAAGTTCGCCATCGCGCAGGGCTTGAGCCTTGCGCGCGCGGAGGGGGCGGAATCGGTGCGCATCGACACGCACCCGGGTAACGTGCGCATGCGTGGCCTGTGCTCTCGCATGGGCTTTTCCGAATGCGGAACTATCTACATCTCGCACGCTGGCGAGGGAACCCCTGACCGCGTGGCTTTCGAGATCGTCTTATAAACCACCCCGTAAACGCACGAACGCCACCGCGGTTCTTGTGCTCGTCGATGGCGACGGCGATGCAGATCTTCTGCTTGGAGAGCCCGCGCTTGCGCGCCTCGCCATAACCCTTGGAGAGGTCGGTGTCGTTCACGTAAGTCTCGTCGATCCAGATACGGCCCTTGAGCACGATGCGGTCCTGATAGTCGTCGACGGTGGCGAACACGCGGTGGCGCCACTCCCAGGCGGTCTGATGACTTATCCGGCATATCTCCGCGGCCGCGTCGAGTGGTACGTTGAAGCGCATGAGCCTGATGAACTCGACCCAGGTGGGGAGGTCTTTCTTGCAGCTGATTATTCGCTCGCAAAAGCGACGGCGCTGCCGCGATGGTTCACGCCGCCGCTTTCACTCATGTCCACGGGCTGTGCCAGCTAGGTTAACGCCTTAAATCGACCCACCCATCGTAAACTCACGTATGTTCACGTCGCCCATGCGGCGCTGCCACTGAGTTTTACGAATCGTCTGACTCTTTCCAGTAAAACTTTATATCGTCGTAGACATCATGACCATCTTCTCCGTAGATGAAGCGCAGCAGGGAGAGAGCGCCGCGGGTATCGCCCTCTAAAACCTGGCTCCTCCACCTCAAATAGCCAATCTCTTTTTCCAGCCTTTTCTCCTCAGCAGAACCGCGCTCAGCATCAAAATACAGGTTGTCAAGTTTCCCAAGCTCGCATGCGTTGGAGTGCTTTTCGTCAACGAGCTCCTGGACCCTGGCAAGCGCCTCATAATATGTCTTCATATTTGCCTCCTGTCGGATCTCGATCTGAGCTGAAACGCGGAATGGCTTTGCAGCGTCATTATTATGGGAGTTGAGGCGCATCGCGAAGGGAGCGCTTCCCGATGAAGAAGCGAGGCGCCGGGGGGCAAGCTCGGCACGGAAGACTGAGAGATCATAAGTTGCCATGAACACATCTTCGGACTTCGGGCGGTCCTCCCGAAGATCTCCTCCATAACCTCAGCCTGCGCGGCTTTATTGCGCCATGACGAGCACATACGACTGAAGCCGCCCTTAACGGACGGCTTCAGCAAAGCTCTATGCTGCAGGGCCTTTAGCTACGGAATCATCAGGTAGGCGCGTTCGCCCTTGGCTTCCATCTTCGCGACAAGCTCGGAAAGAGGGCCGTACTCGAGGGCGTCTGCCAGGCAGTGGTGCACGCATGCGGGCTTCTGGCCGGCGGCAACGCGATCCGCGCACAGGTCGCACAGCTCGGTGACCATGGGGGTGTAGTTCCAGATGAACTTGTCCTCCTCCTCGCTCACGCAGAACGGACCGACCTGGTTCAGCTTGATGCCCCACTGACCTGCGGGGATCTCCTTCTCATTCCTGCATGCGATCTCACACGTGTAGCATCCGGTGCAGTACTGGGTGTCGACGAGCAATCCGTTGATCATGTCAATCGCCTCCTATTCAGCCTTCTCGATGTTGCACATCGCGGACTTGAACGGCGCGCCGAAGCCGATCTTGCCGATGTCGCCATGGGGAATCATGTTGTTGACGTTGGACTTCCATACGCCGTAGAGGTTCGGCTCGTTCGGATCCTCCTCGGGGAACCACCAGCCGTGGGCGGCATTCACGACGCCCTTCTTGAGGATGGGCGTGATCTCGACCTTGTAGCGTGCGCTGCCGTGCTCGTTAACGATGCGTACCCAGTCGCCTTCCTCGATGCCGTGCTTCTTGGCGTCCGCCGGGTTCATCTCGAGGACGGGGTTGGGATGAATGTCGCGCAGGTTCTTGATCTGGCGATGCTCAGAGTGGAAGGACGTCACGCGACGGGAGCCGGTGGTAAGGATGAACTCGTACTCCGGAGTGTTGGAGGGGCTCATCTTCGGCTCAAAGTAATAGGGCAGCGGATCATCGCCGAGGTTGCGGTACATCGTCGTCCACAGCTCAACGCGGCCAGTCGGGGTGCTGAAGCCCGGCTTGCCGTCGGCGCGCAGCAGGCCCTTCTCGTACTTCTTGTAGGTAACCGGAACCTGCGCGGTGCCGATGTCGCGCAGCTCGTACCAGTTCTGGGCGCCGCTCATCGCGCCGAGACCGCTCAGATAGCCGTGCACGAGCTCGTCAACGGAGGCGGTGTAGATGTCCGGGAAGATCCTTTTCGCGAGCATGAAGCAGATCTCGGGGTCGCTCTTGGCCTCACCGACGGTGATTGCCTTGTTGATGGCGGAGCAGTTGGTGGTGTTCGACCCGAAGTGGGTAAACACGACGCCGTCGCCCTCGGCGAAGGTGGCAACGGGAAGGAACAGGTCGCCAACCGCCATGATGGTCGGGTTCATGAAGGTGTCGGTAGCGACGACGAAGTCCATCTTCTGAAGCGCCTTGTGCCAACGCGAAGGCTGAGCCGAGCACGTAGGCGAGATGAGGTTGGAGCTCTGCAGCCAAGCGAAGCGGACCGGATAAGGATCGTCCGTCTCAAGGCACTCGAGGAACAGGTCGGGGTGGACCGTGTTCTGAATCATGCCAACGGCGGGATACTTGTCGACGCCGACCTTCTTGGACAGCGCGTCCTCGGGAACCTGCGTCGGGACGTCCTTCTCCTCAGCGCCGCCGAGGCCGGCAACGGGACCGAGGATGGTGCCACCAGGGATATCAAGGTTGCCGGTGATGGCCATGATTGCCATGAGGGCCTGACCGGTCTGAACGCCGTTGGGAGCCTCGTCAACGGAGAGACCCCAGGTCATGCTGGACGGGGACTGCGCAAGGGCGCGGCCTGCCTCGATGATCTTCTCGGCGGGAACCTCGGTGATCTCAGCAACCTTCTCCACGGGGTATTCCTGAACGCGCTCGGCAAGCTGCTCGAAGCCGTAGCACCATTTGTCAACGAAGTCGTGATCATAAAGATCCTCGTTGATGATGACATTGAGAATGCCCATGGCAAGCGCGGCGTCGGTGCCGGGGCGCAGGCGCAGCGCGAGGTGCGAGCGGGTGGCGAGCCACGTCATGCGCGGGTCGACGGTGATGAGCTTGGCTCCAAGGCGCATGAGCTCGATGAGCGCGTGGCCGAACAGGCCGTCGGAGTTTGACTTCGGCGGCTCCTTGCCCCAGACCAGAATGTAGTTGGGCACCTGGAAGGACGGGTCGTCGTAGCGCAGCGGGAAGCCAGCGGCGTAGTCCATTTCGGGAATGCCGGCGCCGGCAACGAAGTTTACGACGGCGCAGCGGGGGCCGTAGCAGGACCAGCCAGAGAGCGCGTAGCACTGGTTCGGAGACTGAAGAACGCTGTAGCAGCCAAGGGCAGCGTGGATGCACGCCGCGCGACCCGTGCCGTTGAAGAGGCAGGATCCCTCGTAGCCGTACTTCTCCTGGTTGGCTTTCAGCGCCTCGGCGAAGATGTCCATCGCCTCTTCCCAAGAGATGCGCTCCCGCTTGTCGAGGCCGCGGTCTTCCTTCGCGCGCTTCATCGGGTAGATGATGCGATCCTCATGGTAGATGTAGTCCTTCAGCGACAAGCAGCGAACGCACAGGCGGCCCTTCGTCACGGGGTGCTCGGGATCGCCTTCGACCTTGATCAGTTTGCCGTCCTTCACATGAAGCTTAAGGCCGCAGCCCACGGGATGGCATCCCGGAGGCGACCATGCGCACGTGCGGACAATCTCCGTACCGTCCTCGAGTGTTTTCTTCCACTCAGCATCCATTGCGTTTCCTCCTCTACTTTCAACTGTCTGAGATTGCGCGAGTTGCGGGGTTCGGCGCTATCTCGAAGCGAATCGAATGTAGCGAGGAGCTGGGAGGTTGAGCCACGGGGCGAGAACCCTATTTTGCAGAAAATAGCCCCATACCAATGGTATGGGGCTTTGGTACGCGGCCTTTTATCAGGTATTTCGCTATCCCGCTCTATTTGGCGGGTTCTTCAGTTCGTCCACCATGTCTATGAGGGCCTGCTGGGAGCTCACTCCAAGCTTCTTATATATGTTGTAGATATGGGACTTCGTAGTGGACGGCCCGATGTAAAGCTCTCCCTGAATGTGCTTATTGTTGCGTCCCTTCGCCAAAAGAACGAACACTTCCTTCTCTCGGTTGGTGAGCATGTGCCTGTCAGCCACCTGCTCGCAGCGCTCCCTGAAATGCGCCGCGGGAACGATCTCTCGGATCTCATTGACGCTAACCGACTCAATGAGATCCGAGAGGTACCTTCGGGCAAGTTCGTCATCGGCGCCGTACGCCGCGAACGCCATGACGATGACCATGACGAGTCCGGCAACGGCCATCGCAAAGAAATTGTTATGGGCCTGGAACGCACTCGCCTCGTATACCGCCACGCCGATCCCCATCCCGATGATGAACCCGATCCAGTCGGCGATCTGCCGATACGCGAAGCGGCGGACGGGGTGGAGTTGGTTCTCGAGATTATCGACAATCGAGAAAACCCAAAACATCATCTGAGAATGCGATATCGACACCATGACGAGAGCCGAGCACAGCACCTTCCAGACGTCGCCGCCGAAGGGAAGCAGCGCAATGCCCGCAATCATGGGAACCATGGACACGCGCTGGACCACGCCCTGGGTCACCTCCGACTTCGGGAACCGCACCACCCAGAACAGGGCTATCAGATCGCCGATGGTGCCGAGCGAGAACCCCGCCACCGTCATGACGGGCCCCATGCCGCAAAGTACGACTGTCACGAATCCGAACGCAATGCCCTGAGCAACCATGAAGAGCTCGTTGGGAAGCGAGGAGAGGGGGATCTTGCGCGTTTCGTCCGCGTAATGGACGACGCGCCTCCGAGGTTGGCGCATTGAGGCGAACCATGCTGAGGCAATGGCGAGAACGGTAACCACAAACGCTTCGCCCAGGAAAACAAGGTCGTTTAGCTGCAGGCCGACGGCGACGAATAGCAGTGTTGCCGGCAGCGTTCCGCCAGCAACAGAGAGCATGGATCGCCTCGATCCGGTGTTGGAGAACAGGATGATCTGGAGGAGCGTCAGACACCCGAACCCCACGCCGAAAACCATCCACGCCGCAAGATGCACCCAAAGGGGAAGAGGGCCCGCAAATTGAGACCACAGGCAGACGGCAAACGCAGGAAGCATGCACAAGGTAGCCGGGACGAGCCTTCTTTTGTATTCGTCCATGATCGAAGAAGCCTTGAAATAAGAGGCTGCCAGAACGGCGACGCAGACCGCAACAGACGCTATTCGGCACAGAAACGCATCCGGAACCGAAAGGTGGGCAAACAAGGGGAAGGCCGGCCCGCCTGAAAAAATGAGCAAGACGGTCATGTAGCACGCAAACCCTATCCCTCCGAGAAACAGAGCCGTCATCTCCTCGCCGCCAGCACCATGCGCGGCCTTCGCTTCTTGCGGTTCGAGCGATGCGTTTTCCAACATGAAAAACCTCCTGAAGTTGCAGAAAAAACAAGTTGTCTCACCTGCGGTTTCATACCAACAGTATGGGAAGAAATGAAGGCTTGCTCGGGGTTTCATTCCGTCACCCCGTTGCCCGATCTCGCCTCCGAAACTACCCTCCTCCTGAAGCGTAATGCGGGATTCTACACGTGAAGACAACTCGAGGCAACCGGAACTATTCGTGTCGATTTGAGGAGGAAAAGCAGCTATGCCGAGCAAGAAATACCTTATCGCCTACACGGTTGTGATGTCTGTCATCATGTGCGTCGTGTGCGCAGCGATCATCCCCATCCTTTCGGGGCAGGTTCTCACGCCGACGACGTGGGTCGTCGGATTCGGGCTGACCTTCGTCATCTCGGTCATCCTCAGCCTCGTTATCCCAATGGGGAAAATCGGGGGTGCCGTATGCGGCGTTTTCGGAACGACCCCCGATGCCGGGTTGGGCCGCCTGTTGATGGACGTGATCTCCACGACCATCATCGGAGGCTTCATGGTCGCCTTCATGACCGGGTTCTCGACGGGACTGGGAAGCCTCGGCGACGTCAACTACGTCACGCGCGCCCTGAGCTCCGTCATTGAGGCCTGGGGTCCCATGTTCGTCACCGTGGTTTTGTCGGATGCCATCGCGACGGCAATTTGCAGGAAGATCGCTTAAAAGCAAGGAGTAGACATGTGCTTTAGACCGCCAACGACGTACTCAACGAGAAAGTGCCCCCAGTGCGCCGCCGACTGCGGCCAGTTCGACGCCGTATGCGACAAGTGCGGCGCGGCGTTGCCCGAGGAAAGCGGAGACCTGGCGGCCCCCGGCATTCCCGCGGCCCCCGGAGCGCCTGGCGCTCCCGCAGCCCCAGGAATGCCCAAGCCCCCCGGAGCGCCGAGCCTCTAGCGTTTCGGGAACGCGCGGAGAGGTCCCCGACTTACCGCTGGTAGCCCTCTCCGCGCGTCGCGACCAAAGGAGGGAGCATGTGCTATCCCTGCACCCACTGCGACCGTTGCCGAAGCCATGTCAAGGACGGCGTCTGCTTTAACTGCACGAAACCCCTGCCCAGCGAAAGCGATGCGTGCCCTCATTGCGGCGCAGCTCTGCCGCCTAAGCCCGGAATGCCCGCGGGGATGAAGCCTCATCGCCCGAAGGGCGGCAAGTCTGGCCCTTCCTGACACGACGTCCTGGCGCCGTCGCCTTCTTCCGGACAAGCCAATCAACGGCCTGGCCGCAAGCCAGATCGAGAGGCAATTGGCAAAGAGGATTCGTGGAAGGCATGGCGAAAGCCGGCGAAGGAGGCGGGATTCCCCCTTGTGGCTAGGGGCAAGCCCATATCCATCACCCACGACGGCGAGGAGCTCCTCGCCGTCGCATCGCGCATGTTCGGGGATATGGACTCCGTCATCTCCAAATGTCGGAAGAG
The DNA here is from genome assembly GCA_017440565.1 of Eggerthellaceae bacterium. Classification (GTDB taxonomy): domain Bacteria; phylum Actinomycetota; class Coriobacteriia; order Coriobacteriales; family Eggerthellaceae; genus RGIG3135. Next base: position 24,411 of record JAFSHA010000092.1, read on the forward strand.
CAGCAAGCGGCAGAGCGGTGGGGTCCCGCATGCGCCTAGCCGACTCACGGCGCCCCAAGGCGAAAACTCGAACGTCGAGCATGCGAACATTGCCGACAACGCGCACTGGGCGGACAGCGTGAACGAACCTGAAAACGAGTGTGAACATGCGCGCAATCGGAGTGCGAAATCAACGACAATAATCACAGCGCTCCAGCACGGTTCCCGTCAGCGAGTTGAACCTGGTTCCGCAGCTGCGACAGCGGTACCTTTGCAGTCCCGACGAGCCGCCGGAAGGGGTTTTCCTTGGTCATCGGGGCGTCTCCTCTCGCCAGGCGGACGCGGCCTTATTGCGGATCAGACTCTCGATCGAGGTCTCTCATGGACCTGGCAGCCAACGCATAAACGCTCAGAGCAAGCCATGCCGCGCACAACGCCGCTGCGGCAGCCCGAACGCCGTATGCGCTTATGAGGGCTGCGCTGGCGAACACGGCGACCGGCGAGGCTACGAGCAGAAGGGAGTTCTGCGTCCCAAGCGTCGCGCCGCGCTGTTCGTCGGGGACGATCTCGTAGGCTAGGTACCCGAGCAGCGCCGAAACGGGTCCCGAGAAGAAGCCGAGCACCGTGGACCCGACGACTATCGACGCATAATCGTGCAGCGCGCACATGACGGCCATCCCCGCCGCCATGCCGAGGATCGAGAGGGCGTACCACGCCCGTTTGCCGAGGCGGTTCGCAAATTGGGCATAAACCAGCGACCCGACGAGCGTGCCTGCCGAAAGCGCCGAGAGGACGTAGCCGAGCATGTCGCCCGTTCCCTGCTCGTCGAAGAAAGCCGGCAGCACGATTCCCTGCACCGCGCCGATCACCATCACGACCGCGAGCGTCGCTCCCGTCGAGAATCGGAGGACGGGGCTGCTCGCGAACAGCACGCGGACCCCCTCCGCCGTCGACGAGACCGTCGCGCGCACGGCGGCCGCCATCGGACTTCCGCCCGAGCCCTTCGGGCGCGCGGTCTCCTTGGCGGCCGACGGCCGTCCGGCTTCCCTCGGGACGAGAAGCGTGATGCCCGCCGCCGCAAGCGACATGCCCGCGGTAAGCCACAGGGCGCCGGCATATCCCAAAGCGCTCATCGAGGCGGCGGCCAGGACGGGCCCTATGATGACCGCAAGGCTCTGAACGGCCCCGTAGATCCCCATGAACCGCTGGAGGTCGCGTCCATCGCGCTCGACCGCCGAAGGCAGCAACGCGTCCCGCGCCGTCATGCCGGGGATGTCGCCGATGGCGCCCAGTATCCCAAGTGCGATGAACCATTCGAACGAAAGCCCGAGCGTCATGTCGACCACGGCGAGCGCTGCAATCGAGAGCGCGGAGATTACGTCGGAGGCGATGGAGATATCGCGGCGGTTGAATCTGTCGAGCAGCGCGCCGCCGAGCACGCCCGCCAAGACTTGCGGCACGGCACATGCTATGGCGATGAATCCGGCTGCCAGGGCGTCGCCCGTGACCGCCAGCTGCATCAGCGGCAGCGCCACCGCGGCGACCGAGTTGCCCGTAAGCGAGACCGCGCTTGACGCCGTGAAGCCAGCCAACGCCGTTTTCTTTCCCATACAGCTCTTCCCTTCGTCGTGTTTTTTGCTGGGAAGATTGAAAACTATGACGCAGCGTCGGGGTCAAGCGTCGATTTCAGCAAATCGATCATTCCGGCGGAACCCTGGTTCTCGGCGGCCAGCAGGGCGAGCAGTCGCTTTGAGACGTCGATTTGCGCATCGTTGAGAATTTCCGCGTTATAAGCGCCCACCAACCTGATCAGAGCGGGTTCGAGCGGCTCGTCCTCGGCGCCGTCATCCCATATCCCCGCAGAACCGGCAGCCGCGATCAAGGTGACGACCCACGCTCGGAACCGCTCGGCCATCTCGATTCTCTGCGCGGCGGGAGCTTCGGCCGGCAACGCGAGGAAGTCCTCGTTCAGCGCTATGTAGCCGTCGTAGGCGCCGCTATCCGACATGACGCCGAACACCGCTTTCGCCATCTCGCTTTGCTCGGGCGAGAACGTAAGTCCTTCCTCGAGCAGCAGGGCCTCCGCCTTCTCCAACTTCAGGAGACGCTCCCCGGCGCCGTGCTTGCGAAGGTTCGCGAAGTGCGCGCCGTACGTCATGGGCACATCTGGATCAGCTTCGCTTTCCAACAGCGCGCGAACCATGTCGCGCTGTCGTTCGAGGCGCTCCATCTCGTGCGTCAGGGAGCTTTCGAGGTCCTCCAAAGCTTCCGCGTTCAACTCGAGGGATCCGCGTTCCGAGCTGAGCATTTCCTTAATCTTCGTCAACGAGAAACCAAGAGCGCTCAGACGCTTGATGCGAAGGACCGTCAAGGCGTCTTCGACAGAGTACGACCGGTATCCGTTATCCGACCGAGCCGGCTCGGGAAGGATCCCGAGCGCATGGTAATGTCGGAGGGCGCGGATCGTGACGCCCGTGAAATCCGCCAATTCCTTGCTATGCATCAGCCCTTCTTCCGCAGACGATATCCGCCGCCCCCACCGCCATGTTCGCCGATCTGCGTCGCGAGAATCGGCGCTTGCCAAGATTTACCGCCCTGACACTAGCATTCTTTCATCGATTTGCAAGCTTGCCCCCATCGCGCCGGAAACGTTAACACCAAAGCTCGAGCGCAGACCTCCAGATTAGCTCTACGGTGGATTTTCGGCAAAGAGCGCATAGTTGCATCGCTCGCTGCGGAAAAGATGGCATCCGCCACGAGCGCTTGCTTGGCCACCGCGCTGCGCCTTTCATCACCCGTTTCGTTGACTGTCAGATTCGTTTTTTTGAAGGTTAGCCGACAAACTCGTAGTTGTATTCGCTGCTGTACCGATCCGGATCGAAGTCCACCAGGTGAGACTTGTCAGCCGGGTTGATCTTGACCACCTTCACGCTGTCATCGCCAATGTAGTAATTGGCGTCGTCGAACGTGTAGATAACGCCGTCCTTGAGACCCTTCAGGATCAGGTCTTTGTTCTCGAGGAGGATGTTCTCGTAACCGCGGTAATACGTGTAGAGGTGGAGCTTGCTGTAGGGCTGGTCGTTTTCGTAGACATGGTCGACGTAGAAGTCGAGGTAGCTCAGCTTGGGAGCATAGGTGATTTCCATGAGGATGACGCCTTCGGGCACCGTCTCATCGAAGACGACAGAGCAGTTCGAGTTGGCAATCATGACGCGCTCGTCAACGCCCATTTCGTAGGAAAGTTCCTCGGTCGTAAGCTCGACCTCCTGCGCAAGGGTGGTGGTGTCGATATCGAATGAGGTGTATTCGATAGCCGCCACGCCCGCGCCGACGCCGGTGATCAGAATGCCTCCGAGCAGGGTGCCCAGAAGGGCCAGAGTTGTTTTGCTGAACATGTGGGCTCCTATCTAGCGAACGGGCGAAAGCGGCTCGGTGCTATTGGATGAGGTGAGGGGCGAGATCGGCCTCGTCACGCTTGCGGGTGCCGTGGGTACTGCGGTGGGTCCAGACGTCTGAGGCGCGGCAGGGGAGTGCGCGGCAGGTGCAGGGTAGTAGGGTGCGGCACCTTGGACGGCGGGCGTGTGGCTCTGCGTTTCGTCTGCCCTCTTGCGTCGGATCAACTTGGCGCACAACAGCATGAGGCTCAGGCACGCCAGGAGCAGACCCAGAGCACATAGGCAGATGCCAAGTAGCGGATACCCCTGGATTTGCAGGACGATGCAAAAGCCGAGCGTGAACAGGCAAACGAGAGCGAAAAGAAGAAAGGTCGCGCACGCGCAAGCCACCAGAATATTCCAGCACCAGCGTATGCAGGTCATCGTCACATGAATGATGCCCGAGCCAAGAGCGCCCGTGCCCTTCGCCACACCGCTTACCACGTGGCCAGCGCCCTTCTTCACGCTGCCGGCCGTGCTTCCGACGGCTTCCTTGGTCTTCTCGCCGGCCTTCGCGGCGCCTTCCTTGGTTTTGCCGAGAAGGTTCCCCGTGGCTTCCTTGATCTTCGATGCGCCTTTCTTGGTGGCCTGGGCGGCGTTGGCGGCAGCCTGCTTCCCGCCTTCGATGATCTTCTCGGCCTTGGGCGCCTTCACGTTTCCGCTTCCGAAAAACGCCTGATCGGCGGTCTTTTCCGAGGCGTTGGGGGAGGGGGCCTTCACGTGGTAGGCCCCCAGGATCTCACCGACCAGCTGGTCAAGCGGGCCGAACTCCTCGATGGCTTCGTCCTCGGTCATGCCGTTTTGGACCTTCATGTCGATATGCTGGGAATACTCGTCGATGATGTCTTTCTGCTCGTCGTCCTCCAGCATGCTGATCTGCTTTTGCAGCGCGAGCAGAAACTCCGTCTTATTCATGTCCGTGCTCCTCTAGAAACGTGCAAACACCCTGCTGAAACTCAAACCATTCACGCCTTAGATCATCGGCTCGCATAATGCCCGCGGCCGTAAGGCGGTAGTACTTGCGCGGTGGCCCTTCGGTTGACTCACGCAGATACGTTTCGAAGTAATGCTCGTTGGTGAGGCGCTTGAGCAGGGGGTAGATGGTGCCTTCTTTGACGTCGATGGCGCGCGATATCTCCTCCACCAACTCATAGCCGTACATGTCGCGCGCGCGAACCGACTCGAGCACGAGCAGCTCGAGCACGCCTTTTTTGAACTGCGCATTCATGCGCCCGTTCTCCTCTCTCAAGTGGCGAGGCGAATATGCCTCGTATCTGACCGCTTGCCTCGAGTGCCCTAGCGGCGAAGCGATTGCGCCCCTCATCTAGCAATTTGCTTTGAGCAACAACATGCTCTGCGCTTGCCTGCTTGCGAATCTCTCGAAAGCCCCAAGCGGGGTGGGGTATCTCTATCCGAGCGATAGGCACAGGAAGAGGAAGCCCATGACAAGCAAGCTTATGAAAGTGACCGCATTGAGCTCTCCCATGACTGGCCCTCCTTTCGCATCCTTCAGTATGCTGCTATATTAAGTCAGCTACCTTACAATGTCAAATACCTGATTTAGAATAATTGCGATGGATTGGAGGAATGGTGTTTCGACGGTAGTGGGGCCCTACTGAGCCTTGCCGAAGCTGGGGCAGAGGTCGGCAAGGAAGCACTCGGCGCATTTGGGTTTGCGGGCGATACACGTCTCGCGGCCGAAGAGCACCCATTGGTGGTTCACGGGCCCCCAATATTCGCGTGGATAGAGCGCCAGCAAGTCGTTTTCGGTTTTAGCCGGCGTGTCGGAAGCCGAGAACTTCAAGCGGTGCGCGATGCGGAAAACGTGCGTGTCCACCGCGATGCCTTCGACGATGCCAAACGCCTCATTGAGCACGACGTTGGCGGTTTTGCGCCCCACGCCGGGTAGCTTCTGCAGCTCATCAATGGTGCGCGGTATCTCGCCGCCGTACTCCGAGAGCACCAGTTGAGCGCATTTCACGCAGTTGGCGGCCTTGGTGCGGAAAAAGCCGATGGTGCGGATGATTTCCCCCACTTCGGCGGGATCGGCCGCTGCGAGGTCGGCGACGGTGGGATAGCGCTCCCAGAGTGCTGGCGTCACCTTGTTCACGCCTTTGTCCGTGGTCTGCGCGGAGAGGAGCACCGCGATGGTGAGCTTGAACGGGTCTCCCCAGTAGTGCAGTGCGCACTCGGCGGCGGGGTAGTGCTCGTTCATGCGAGCCGCTACCTCGAGCGCTCGCGCCAGCTTCGCCTTCTTCGATTCCCGTGCCATGTACCCTCCTCCTTCACTCGCATTCACGGTTTCATTTTCCATCATCGTCTCCGAAAAGCATAGGAGCGGCTTTCGGGGATGGCCTTGGTGTTGGCGGCAACGGATAGCGTAATGTCACTTCCCCAGTAAGTGCCGAATGGCTGCTACGGGGTGGCAGGTCAGCATGCGCGGGCCAGAGAAGCGCATGACCTCGCAGATGAGATTGCGCATGTCCTGCTTGTAGCAGTGGTTGCCGCACTCCTCGCACGAGGTTTTCACGTCCATCTTGCGGCATCGTTGGGTGCGAAGGACGGCGTACGCGTCAAGCGCGGCGCACTCCTCGCACACGCGCTCGCCGCAGTGGGCGGTGTGCGTGCGGCTGTCTTTGGCGTGGTTGCGCGCGCAGTACAGGGCGATCATCTGCGATATGGTGCGCATTTCGCGGGCGCGTCGCTTGGCAACGGCGGGGCTGTCTTGGGCATTCGAAGGGTTCATGGGCGTCCTTTGGGTTTGTGCGATGCTTGTAGTTCTGGGCTTACGGTTCGCTAGCTCTCTGCATCAAGGGGGTATTCCTCAAAATACTCTGAGCAGTTCTTCTGCAGCAGGTGTGCCAACAAGCGCGTGGAATACTGGGATCTTACCGAGAGACGGGCTTTCTTGGGGAACGCGAAGCCGACGTCGCATCGAGCCTCGGGTGTCGAGAAGGGCGTGAACCCCAGATTGGCGACGGATCCGGGGTTGTTCTTCTGAATGAGGAAGAAACTGAAGGAGTCGAACAGGGCTATAGCGTCGTCGGAGGATTTCACGTACTCGATGAGCATTTGGGGGCTGGTGGCGCCCATGCGAATTTTCTGCAGAGGTGTTTCCCTGAAGAGCCACTCGATGTACTGGGCCGTTTCCCGGAAGGTGTTTACTGCCATGGGCGTGTTCGCGACGGTCGGGCGGCTGAGCGTCTTGCTTCCTTCGAAGCGCGAACCCTTCTTCCAAACGATGCCGTAGCTGGTTCTCAGGGTGGGCTGGAACATGACAGCGGGGTCGTTTTGAAGCTTATCCATCGAATATGGGAACACGTCAAGATAAACCAAGTCGCTGCCGTCGGAGGAGGCGGCGCGCTTCATGAGCTTTTCGAAGGGCTCTTCGATGTAGCGCGACCCTTGGGAAAGCACCCTAACGTATTCGGGGTCCATGGAAGCTATCTGAGCGGAATAGTAGCTCACGTATATCCGGATTCTGTCATCTGGCTCCGCCTTCGTACGGCCTGCCGCGAATAGCTCTTCGATCATCGCGTCATGGATGTCGAGAAACTGCTTTGAATACTTGAGCAGCACCTCTCCGCTTTCCGTAAGGCGAATGCCGCGCTTGCCTCGATCGATGAGCTTCGTGCCCAGCTCGGTTTCGAGGGAGCTGATGGCCCTGCTCAGGCCTTGCTGTGATATGCCGAGCGCCTTGGATGCCGCGTAGAAGGACCCGCTGTTGGAAAGCTCGGTAAAGTACTGCAGCGTCTTGAATTGCATGCGGGCCTCCCTTGGGCGCGTGTGCGGTTTGCGGCGTACGTGGCCTGTAACGCAAGTGACTCATGTATACAACATTTTGTTGTGCATTTACAGAGCATTCGGTCAGTTCATAGCGGTGTGCTCGAAAACTATAATCGCATAAGCGGCCTGCCTGCCAGCGGATTGTCAATGAGCTGACGGTGAGTTGGCGGGCGCGCGAGAAAGGCATTGTTCGAACTGGAGCGAAACGGAGGAGCGACTATGCTAAGGGAAGGCGAATCTTTCGTCTATACGGCATGCCCTGGTTGGGGTGACCACGACTACTGCGCGCTGAAAACCATTGTCAAAGATGGCAAGATCGTGCGTATGGAAAAAGTCGACTACCTAGGTCCTGAAGCCATCGACGGCCATATCTGCCAAAAGGGCTGCCTGGTCGGTCGTCAGCCCTACGATCCCAAGCGCCTGAAGAAGCCGCTTAAGCGCATCGGAGAGCGCGGCGAGGGCAGGTGGGAGGAGATCTCCTGGGACCAGGCCCTCGACGAGATTGCGGCTAAGCTGTGCGAGCTGCGTGACAAGTACGGCTCCGAATCGGTTTGCATGTGGAACCTGCGCGCCGGCGTTCCTCCTGCCTACGGCATGGAGACGCTTATGCCCGAGCGTTTCGGCAACGCGTTCGGCGTCACCAATCCCATGGAGTCCATCGGCCTTGACAACGGCCCCTTCTACGCCGAGTTCTACCACGTGGGCACCACGGCCAATCACGTGCTTATTGACCCGAAGGTCATCATGGACACCGACCTGATCTACGTGTGGGGATGCAATCCCATCGAGAATCAGATGCGCTGCGCCCAGAACCTCGTTCGCGCACGTGAGAACGGCGCCAAGATCGTGAACATCGGCCTCATTTTCGACGGCACCGCGGGTTTCGCTGACGAGTTCTACGGCATCAAGCCCTCCACCGATGGCGACCTTGCCATGGGCATGATCAACTACATCCTGCAGAACGACCTGTACGACGCCCCTTATCTTATCAATCGCTCCGTTGCGGCTTACATGGTGCGTGACGACGATGGTACGCTTGCGCGTGACGTGGAAGGCAACTACATCGTGTTCGACCTCGATGCGAACGCCCTTGCTGCGGTGGCACCTAAGGGCGGGCAGCTGCCAAGCGTCAACCTTGCGCTCGAAGGCCACTTCGACTGGGAGGGCGTTGCCCTTACCCCGGTGCTCCAGATTCTCAAGGATCGTGCTGCGGCTTACTCCCTCGAGAAGACTTCCGAGGTAACCGGCTTGCCCGTGCACGTGATTGAGAAGCTCGCCTCCGATTGGGCAACCGTCGAGAAAGCCTTCATCCTGAGCGGCTACGGCCTTCGTTATCACAATACGAACGAAACGTACCGCATGTTCATGCTGCTGGGCATTCTTACGGGAAAGTACGGCCGTCAGGGCGCGGGCGTTATCGAGGGTCTGCAGCTTCAGGGTTGGCCGATGTCGTTCAACGAGCGCGGCGTCATGCTTCCCGATGGAACCCTTGACTCCGTCAAGTCGAAGCCTGTTCGCATGCATCAGTGGTTTGCCGAGGCTGAGGCGCCGGGAAGCCCCTATAAGGCGTTGCTGGTGGCCGGTGGCAACCCCGTGCATCAGCAGCCCGACCGTCAGCGTTGGCTTGACATCGTGAATCAGATGGAATTGGTCGTCGATTATGACGTCTGGATGACCGACACGGGCGAAATTGCCGACTACGTGCTGCCTGACTGTATGTCCTTCGAGCGCGAGGATATCATAAGCGGTGCCTGCTACGGCCACATTGTGCTGCAGGAGCCGGCCATCACCCCGCCCGAGGGCGTTGACCCGCGTGACCCGGTGTTCTACTGGTCCGAGCTTGCCAAGCGCGTCGGCTTGGGAGAGTACTTCCAGAAGAACGTGGGCGAGTGGATCGACGTTTTGCTCGATACCCAGTTCCCGTTCATCGCGGGCATTGAGCCGAAGGCCACGTATGCGCGACTGAAGGAGGAGAAGCTCATTCGCGGCGCCATCCCGCCCATTCCTTGGAACCCGTGGATGAACCCTGCCGAGGTGTTCCCGAACGATACTGGGCGTTTCGAGATTTACGCCGAGCGCTTGAAGGACTTCGACCTTGCTCTGCCCAAGCCGCTTGAGACCAACTACTTGGGCAAGGATGACCAGCACACCTTCCAGCTGTTCACCGGTCGTCAGCGCTTCTTCATGCAGTCCAGCTTCACCGACGATCCCATCACCGTGGAGCTTTCCGGCGGCACTCCGTCTACGCGTATCAACCCCAAGGACGCCGTTGCGCTTGGCTTGAAGTTCGGCGACATGGTTGAGGTGTACAACGACCGCGGCCACGTGGTGACGCGTCTTGAGATCGACGAGTGCGTGCCTGCCGGCACCGTGCACGTGTGGTTCGGCTGGCGTGCCCGCCATTTCGAGGAGGGCACCTACGCCGAGATGGTTCACCAGTGCCCGAACAACGACTCCACCGGTCCTGTTGAGGACAAGTGGTGGAACGACTGGCTTGAGCGCGGCCACATTGGCAACGGCTCTGTCGAGCCCATGTCGACGCTTCAGGGCAGCACTGACTGCTACTGGGATTCCGTCTGCAGCATCCGCAAGTACGAGAACGCATAGGAAGGAGAGGACCATGGCAATGAAGACCCTGATTGACCTTCAGCGTTGCATCGGCTGCTGGACCTGCTCTATGGCTTGCAAGGTGGGAAATAACCTGCCCGATGAGGACTATCGCATCACCGTGCGCACCAACGGCTCCGGCGCGGGCATCGACCGTCCGCAGGGCGTGTATCCCAACCTGCGCATGAACTGGCAGCCCATTTACCAGAAGAGCTGCGACATGTGCGCCCGTGAGATCGCGAAGGGATATCCGCAGTACTGCGTGTCGTACTGCCCCACGAAGGCTATCGCCTGGGGTGACGAGCAGGATCCTGAATCCGATTACAGCGTCGAGCTCAAGCGCTGCCTTGACAGCCATTTCCACATCTTCGAGCTGCCTGCCAGGGAGGGCACGCGCGCTAATGTGACCTACGCCGTGCGCGAATAGGCTTTCTACGCGTAACAGCTTCCGATGAGAGGGCGGACGGCCTGCGGTTCGTGCGGGTCGTCCGCCCTTTTCGTTTAGGAGGGTGCGTTTAGGTATAATAACGAATCTGCCGCGAAATGCGGCTGTTCGTGTTTGGCGTGCTGCTTCGCGCGTGCTGCGTGGGGCGATGCGTTTTGGATAGGTGGAATGGACTATGCTCATAGACTCGCTCGTGTTCGCATTGGAGAAATCGGGGTGCCTCGAGGCCTTTTGGGGCAAGCTCGATGCGGGCGAGGACGCGACGTTGGGCATCGCCTCGTCAGCGCGTCCGTTCATGGTGGCCGCCCGTTTTGCGCGCAACCCCCAGCCGACGCTTGTCGTGGTGGCAGGTGAGGAAGCGGCCGTCGCCTTCGCCCGCAACGTGGCGGCCTACGTGGGCGAGGAAAACGTGCTTCGCTTTCCCGAGCGCACTGATTATCCCTTTGCGCCGAAGCAGGCCAAGCTTGGCGAGGTGGCTCGTCGCATGGAGGCCGCGCACGCACTTTTGGCTGGTCGCAAGCGCATCGTGGTGGCCAGCGCCCGCGCGCTCGTACGCATGATGCCACCCGCTTCCGAACGCGTCTGCGCTCCGCTGGCGCTTACGGTCGGCTGCGAGCTCGAGGACATGGGCATTCCGGGCGTCGAGGAGCTTGACGACCTTGTGCGCGAGCTCGAGGCGCGAGGCTATGCGAACACGGGCGAGCTCGACGGCCCTGGTACGTTTGCCGTACGCGGCGGCACCATTGACGTCTTCCCCGGAAACTTGGTGTACCCCGTGCGCCTGGACTTCTTCGGCGAGGAGCTTGAGGAGATCCGTCGCATCGTGCCCACCACGGGGCAAACCATTTCCTCGCTTGATGATGTGGAGATATACCCGGTGGTCGAGTACTCCTGCTCGAAGAAGGCCCTCGCGCAGGCACGCAAGAAGCTGGAGAATCCCGCGCGCACGAACCCTGCTTTGCGCGATGTGCTCGAGAAGCTTGACGGCGGCCTTCGCTTCGAGGGCGCCGACGTCATTCTTCCGTACCTTTACAAAAGTACGGCTACGCTGGGGGATTACGCGCGTGATGGCGTTCTTTCGGTGCTGGTCGAGCCGCGGTCGCTCTTCGATGACGCCACCCATGCCTACGAGGACATCGCGGCACGTGCCAAGGGAACGAACGTGGCGCTCGAGGGTCTGTACGCCGAGCCCGCGCAGCTGGACTTCGGGTCGTATCAGCGCGCGACCTACGTTTCCATCATGCGCGTCGGCGGCATCATGGACGCAGAGCTGCCCGTCAAGCGCGTGGATGTGGCGGGAAACCCCGAGAAGCTGTTCGGAAAGCTGCGAACGCTGGTGGACGGAGGCTACACCGTGGTATTCAGCGCGCCGAACTATCGCGCGCGCCAAGACATGAAGCTTGCCTTCGTGGACTGTGGCTTGCCCATTCAAGAGCGCCTTGACCTGGGGTTTGATGGTGAAGAAATGACCGGCGGGGCGGGGAGCCTTCCGAGGAGCTCAGTCGCTCAAACAGTCCTGAGCTCGCGCGGAGGCGCCACTGGCGCCTCCGGCTCGTGCGGAACTCGCTTGGTGAGCACCTC
>JAFSHA010000093.1 GCA_017440565.1 Eggerthellaceae bacterium
AGACCATTATCGGCCCCGACCCGCGAAACTCATAGACGACATGCAGAGGGGCTCACTAATGCTCTGCTCATATCGTCTTTGCCGAGAAGATCGTCGACAAGTAGGCCGTGGCAATGGCAGTCACCCCTCCGATGAGATAGGCAACAACCGTCATCCCACCCCATCCTCCCACAGCCTCATAGCTAATGAGGGTCCAGCAGAAGCTAATGCACACATAGATGAAAAACGAGGCCACGCCCTTCCTGAAAACGCGCAGGAAAATCACCGCCGAAAGAGGAGAAGCCTCTTTTGCGGGAGATAAGATCTGCTGGTCGTTCACGGACAGGTAAAGGCACACACCCGACAAGGCGGGAAGCAAGCACACGGCAACTCCTGCCGCAATGCCCTGAAAAACCAGCGTCAGAAGTATGCAGCAAAGCGGAACGGCCACGGTGAGCGGAAGGACGAAATAGGTAACCTCGAGATCGACAGATCCGAAAAACTCCCCCCACATAATCCAAAGCCAACCCGAGGAAACTCCGGTCATAGCGGCGCCCACATGCGAAAGAAGGGGGACGTCGATGCCGAAGATGGCGTAATGGGCCATGGCCAAAGCGCCGGTCGCGTTAACCAGAGGCGCGACAACGAGAACCCACCGGATGCTAATGAGATCCCGCTTGAAAAGAATCGGGGAAGCAAACAACGAAACCGACACAAAGAGCGCCGAGATGATCCAGGTGACGCTGCTGTTGATGGTAAGCCCCGATGCATCTCCGAAAACCGCAGGAGAAAACCACGTACAGTAGATCCACGCCCAAAGGAAGCCAAGTCCCGCGTACCTCAGGCGAAAACCACTCGCAAGCGGTATGCCTTTCGTCAAATTCATGGGAATTCCCCTCCCGATAAAGCACCCCCACGAGAGACGCTTTCCGCAAAAAAAGAAAGCCTCCCGCTTTCGCTGCAATTTTACCAGCAAACCACACCAGAAAGCCGACCAAGCAAAATAGGTGAATTACGTTTCCCCTGATGGGAACTTAATTTCACTGGTTTTCCGTGAGTCGATAACCCCCTTCCAAAAGCCAAAACCCCCGAATTTCTATGATGAAATCGCCTCCCGACAGCAATAAGTTTTAGAAGCTTTGATTTTTCTCATTGAGGGGATCTCGAAGTCTAGGAGAAATGCCTCTACACGAGGCGCTAACTAAGGAGGATTAGGATGACTGCTATCGATAGACGTAGCTTTCTGACAGGCGCTCTCGCCACTGGCGCACTTGCTGCAGGCAGCGCAATGTTCGGCTGCTCCCCGGCTGCTGAGCCCGAGGCTCCCGCCGAGGCTCCCGAAGCTGCTAGCGGGCCCAAATGGAGCGTTCAGCCCGCTTCCGTCGCTGATCAGGTTGCTTCCGCCGAGGACTTCGACATCGTCATCGTCGGCGCGGGCAACTCCGGCATGATCGCCGCCCTGCGCGCCGCCGAGAATGGCGCCAAGGTCGCTGTGCTCGAGCAGACCAACGCCCCCACCATGTGGGCCGGCGACATCGACGCATGCGACAGCCAGCTGATGAAGGACGCCGGCTTCGAAGCCGACAAGGAGTTCATCATCCACGATCTCGTGCGCTATGCTTCCGGCAAGTGCAACGAGAGCCTCATCCGCCTGTGGGCCTACAACTCCGGCGCGTTCGTCGACTGGTATCAGGCAAACCTTCAGAAGAAGGGCGCCGACGTCATGATCGACATTCACAAGAAGAAATTCTACCCCGACAACTTCTACTTCACCAACGTCTACCACACCGCCTACCAGCCGCCGCTGCAGGAGACCGCCAACCCCATGGGCTCCGAGGTCGCCATGCCCATCCTCGTCGAGCTCTTCGGTGAGGCCGGCGGCCAGATCTTCTTCGAGCACAAGGCTGTCGAGCTCGTCCAGGACGAGACCGGCCGCGTGACCGGCATCATCGCCGAGAGCGCCGACGGCTACACCCAGTTCAATGCTGCTAACGGCGTGCTGCTCGCAACCGGCGGCTTCCTTGGCAACAAGGACATGATGGACGAGTGGGGCGTTGTCGCTCACAAGTACTGTTCCAACCACATCGGCGGCGAAGGACGCAACGGCGACGGCATCAAGCTGGCCACCTGGGCGGGCGGCGCCAAGGACAACTCCTCCGCCGGCAGCATGCTCATCTTCGACCGTGGCTGCATCACCTCCGCCCCCGATAACGGCGGCATCGGCCATCTCCCCGAGCAGCAGGGTGGCACCAGCCCGAACTTCTGGTGGCCGGGCTCCCAGCCCTTCCTGCGCGTGAACGCCCTCGGCCAGCGCTTCTGCAACGAGGACAACACCTACGACTTCTGCTTCAACCAGGGCGTCGAGCAGCCTGGCCACTTCTGGTGGCAGGTCTTCGATGACAGCAGCTGGGAGGACGTCGTCAGCTTCGGCACCACCATCTGCTCGCGCCTCGTGGCCGTCGAGGGCGCGAAGAACTGCCTGCTCCTCGGCCAGTTCTTCCCCTGCCGCAACGATGAGGAGTGGCATGAGGTCTACGTGAACCCCAACGTTGAGAACGGCAACGTCATCAAGTGCGACACCCTCGAAGAGCTCGCTGACGCCATGGGCTTCGACGCCGAGGCGAAGGCCAACTTCCTGGCAACCGTCGAGCGCTACAACGGCTTGGCTGCCGCTGGCGAGGACACCGACTTCCACAAGGCTCCGTTCCGCCTCACCGCAATCGATCAGCCGCCTTATTATGCCTCCAAGCTGGCTGGCTGGGCCCTTGCGACCCTTTCCGGCATCCGCGTGAACGACCAGATGCAGGCTATTGACTACGAAGGTAAGGCCATCGAGGGCCTCTACATGGCTGGTCTCGACGTGGGCGGCTTCTTCAACGGCAACTACCCGCAGCTCTACGGTGGCCTGTGCATGGGCCGCTGCGTGACGTTGGCTTGGCTGGCAGCTGACGCCATGTGCGGCAAGGAGTACCCCGTTCCGGTCGAGAGCGCTAAGAACGCCTTCTAGTCTCAATCGAACGAAGTTCCTTATCTCATAGGAGCAAGGGAGCGCGTCCAAAACGGGCGCGCTCTCTTTACGCATGCGCCCATTGTTCGAGTTCATTCGTACGCACCCCGATTCGTCAAACGACACGGCGTGATTCCCTCTACAATGTCTGGTAGGTATGCACGACGCACGGGGCGTCGCCAAAAGATCGACAAAAAGGAGTTGTCAAAAGTGGGAGTGCAGAGGGAAAAGGTTCTGTTCGCGGGTTCGGTGAACCCGGAGCTCGCGGAGCAGATCGCGGACGAGCTGGGAGTGTCGCTCGGCGACGTTAAGCTTACCAAGTTCGCCAACGGCGAGATCTACGCGCGCTTCCAGGAAAGCGTGCGCGGCAAGGAGGTCTTCCTTATCCAGTCTGTGTGCTCGGGCAACGGAATGGACGTCAACGACGCGCTCATGGAGCTGCTCATCATGTCCGACGCCGCCAAGCGCGCAAGCGCCCACAACATCTCCGCCGTCGTGTCGCACTACGGCTACGCACGTCAGGACCGCAAGGCCGCTTCGCGCGAGCCCATCACCGCCAAGCTGGTGACCGACCTCATGGAAGTTGCCGGCATCGACAACGTCATCACCATGGACCTGCATCAGGACGCCATCCAGGGCTTCTTCGACATCCCCGTCAACCACATGACCGCCATGCCGCTGTTCGCCGAGTATTTCAGGGCGAAGGGCTTCGACCCCGAGAACCTGTGCGTGGTCTCCCCCGACGTGGGTCGCGCTAAGGCTGCCAAGAAGTTCTCTACCATGCTCGACTGCGACATCGCCATCATGCATAAGGACCGCCCGAAGCACAACCAGGCCGAGATCACGGCGCTCATCGGCGACGTCGAGGGCAAGGTGTGCCTGCTCAACGACGACATGATCGACACGGCCGGCTCGCTTGTTGCCGCCGCCGAAACGCTGCGCAAGCGCGGTGCCGCGAAGATCTACGCCTGCGCCACGCACGGCCTGTTCAGCGGCCCGGCTTACGAGCGCATCGAGGGATCTTGCATCGAGGAGGTCGTGGTCACCAACGCCGTGCCCGTGCCCGTCGAGCACCAGACCGGCAAGATCAAGGTGCTCTCCGTGGCACCCCTGTTCGCTAAGACCATCGAGAACGTCTTCGCCAACGGCTCCGTCTCTTCGCTGTTCGAGTAATGTACTTGATCGTAGGCCTGGGAAACCCGGGCGAAAAGTACGCGCATACGCGGCATAACGCCGGCTTTGACACGGTGGACGCCATCGCCGCCGAGATCGGCGTGCGCTACTGGAAGAGCGAATGCGGCGCGCTGACCGGCAAGGGCAGCTTCCGCGGCATCGACGTGGTGCTGGCCAAACCGCAAAGCTTCATGAACACCTCGGGCGGACCCGTCAAGCAGCTCATGAGCGCCTACAAGGTCGACGCCGAGCACTTGGTGGTCATTCACGACGAGCTTGACATCGACCCGGGCACCGTGCGCGTGAAGTTCGGCGGCGGGCACGCCGGGCACAACGGCCTGCGCTCCATCTGCGACAAGACGCTTACGCGCGACTGGTTCCGCGTGCGCATCGGCATCGGCCGTCCGCCCGGACGCATGGACGTGGCCGACTACGTGCTCTCGCTTCCGAAGAAGGAAGCCGCGGAAGACTTCGAGCACGCGGTGGCGCGCGGCGCCGAGGCCACGCTCTACCTCATCCAAAACGGCTTGGAGAAAGCACAGCAGCAATACAACGGCAAGTAGCGAGAAGGCGGGATCCCCCGCCTTCTTACGTTATCGAGCCGCTAACCCTACAACCCGTACGCAACCCGCGAAATAGCCGCTAGAACTCGCGAGCCTGGTAGAATTTCAGGGCAAGCAGCATGCTGGCGAAATACACTGCGGCACTCAGCACGACAGCCGCAACTATCGCGACGACGACACCCGTTTGCGTCGAGAGGAAGCTGAGCACCGTCGGCAATCCATCGCCGGAGAGAACCTGCCCTAACGCAGCGAACGAGAAGGCCATGACGCATGCCAGCAGCAAGGGCACGTACCGTGACGCCTGCGTCACCCCGAACTTCGCCACAATCGGCAGATTCACGGCGGGTATCCAGAACGAGATAGCAAAGCCAATCGCGCATACTAAGACCATCTCGCCAACCGCATCGAAACCGAAGGAAGACCCCGACAGCAGCGAGGCAAGCCAGGTGAGAAGCGGGGCGATCACCACCGCAAATGCAAAACTCACCAGCATGACGATAAGCGTCGATGCGTAATGTCCCCTTATCACGTCTTCCCGTTCAACCGGAAGGCACAGCCTGAACGACTCCCAACGGTTGATCTCGTCATACGCCATAATCGACATCGAGTAAATTGCCGGAACCATAACGCACAGGGCAGCAGCACCCGACAGGGCGTTTCCCGTCACCAAGACGATGAACAGAAGCACCACGAGGCCTATGCGCACCAGCTGAACGAGCGTTTTGCGCATGACGATCAAATCAACATGAGCCATCAGCTTCATCGAAGATCTCCTTTCAACGTCAAGGCCATGTACGACTCGACCGTCGCCCGCTCGCAGGCAAGTTCGGGGAACGACTCCTTCAGCGCGAAACGATCGGGCACCAGCGCCTCCACACCGTATGGGCCCACCACCACGCAAACGCCACGCGGCTCAAACAGGCCCGCAGCTAGCACGGATTCCAACTCAGATGCGCGGCAGCGCAAGACGCCGGCACGATCGCAGACGGTCTCGATGTCTTCCGTGAACACCACGCGGCCTTCGTTGATGCACGTCACGTAGTCGGCAATGCGCTCGAGGTCGGACGTGATGTGCGTCGAGATGAGCACGCCGCGGTCGTCGCTCATGCGCTCGCGCACCAGATCGAGCAGTTCCGCGCGGGCAAGCGGGTCAAGCCCGGCGGTCGGCTCGTCGAGGATCAGCAGATCAGGATCGTGCGCTAGGGCGAAGGCGAGCTGAAGCTTCATTCCCATGCCGCGGGAAAGCTCCTTGACGACCTTATCCAAGCCGAGGCCGAACTTACCGGCAAGATCCTCAAACACCTTCGCATCCCAGTTCGGGTAGGCGGCCCTACCCATGCGAGCGACTTCGCCCACTTCAAGATCGGCGGGAAACGGGCAGGTATCGAAAATCACACCCACACGCCTTTTCTCGTCGATAAGAGGCGAACCCTTGATGACCCTGCGTCCGAAGAGCGTGATCTCGCCAGCATCGAGGCCGATCAAGCCCATGATTGCTTTGATGGTAGTCGTTTTGCCCGCCCCGTTGCCTCCGACAAGACCCACGACGCAGCCGCGCGGTACGACGAGCTCGTCGATGTCGAGCATGAAGCCGCCGTAGGACTTCCGTGCGTGCGAGACGCTGATAAGGTTCTCCACGATCACTCCTTAATGCGCAAGTTCGTCAAGCAGAACATGCAGATCACCCGCGTTAAGGCCCAGTTCACGCGCCTCGCGAATAGCCTGGTCAAGCAGGCTTTCCACGCGGCGAAGGCGCTCCTCGCGCAAAAACTCGCGATTACCGCCGGCAACGAAGCTGCCCTTGCCCTGCACCGTCTCGATGAAGCCAAGCTCCTCAAGGTCGGCGTAGGCGCGCTTGGTGGTGATGACGCTAATGCGCAGATCATTCGCCAACGCTCGAATGGAGGGAAGCCTCTCCCCCTCCGCCAGTTCTCCGGAAAGGATGAGGGCCTTCATCTGCGAGGTGATTTGCTCATAGATGGGCTTGTCACTTGCGTTCGATATGATGATTTCCAACAGTCGCTCCTCGTGTTATCGAAGGGCTGCGCCAGCGGTGATCGGCCGCTCGACGCGCACAGCTGTGTATATCGCGATAAGCACACTATATACACACTATGCACACCTGTCAACATCAAACCACAGGAAACGGGTTATCCTGCGAACGTCAGCGGACCTTCCAGATCACGCAGACGAACATGGCCACGGCGAAAGCCGCCGACAGGCCGAAGGCCAGCTGATAGGCCAACGCGGGCGCACCCGCCGCACTTGCCAGCGTGATCACAAGCACCATGCCCGCCGTCCCCAACGATGCGCACGCCTGACGCACCGTGGCGAAAAACGCGCTGCCATCCATGGTTATCTCATGCGGAAGACCCATCATGCCATAGGTGATAAGCGGGCCGATGAGCATGCTCACCCCCGCGCCGCGCACGGTTTGCATAAGCGTGAGCAGCATGAGCGACGTGCTTTCGTCGACAAACGCCATCGACACCGATCCCGCCACCAGAAAGACGCCCGCCACCAGCACCACCGGGCGCGTACCCACCCGATCAAGCAGAATGCCGGCCAGCGGGTTCAAAAACATCGCGTTAATGGTGGCGGGAATGAAAACCAAGCCAGCCGCCACCGCCGTCGACCCCAGGACATCCTGCACGTACAGCGGAATAACAAGCGTGATGCCCATGAAGCTCGCGTTGAGCAGGTTTTGCGCCACGAAGCTCGCGCGATAGTTAGCTGACTCGAAAATGCGCATGCTGATAAGCGGCTGCTCCACCTTGCGTTGGCGAAGGACGAAAGCCGCGATAACTAACGCGCCCACCACAAGCGGCGCCCACACAAACGGACTGCGCACGTCCATGCTGGCCGCGTTCGAAAAGCCGAGAAGCAACCCGCCGAAGCCCACGGTGGAAAGGGCGAACGAAACCACGTCAAGGCTCGCAGGACGCGCAGGATTCTCCTCGCGTTCGACCAGCAGGAAATTCGCCAGCGCAAGCACGGCGACAATGCACAAGAAGATGACGAAGAAGCTGCGCCAGCCCCACGTATCCATGAGCGCGCCGCCGATAAGCGGGCCGATGTTGGGAGCGAACCCCATGGCAATGCCCGAAATGCCCATCATGGTGCCCACGCGCTCGCGCGGAAAACGCGTCATGGCAACGGCCTGGACAAGCGGAATGGTAATGCCCGCAGCCACGCCTTGCAGCACGCGCCCGCAGACAAGCACGCCGAAGGTGGGCGCCACAAGGTCAACCATTGCGCCTGCAGCGAAAAAGCCAAGCGCCAGGTAGACGATGTTGCGCACCGAGATCTTCTGCGAAAGATACGTCATCACGGGAACGGTGATGCCCATGGTAAGCATGTAGATAGTCGTGAGCCATTGCCCGATGCTCGCATCGACGCCGAAATCAGCCTGCACGCCAATGAGCATCGAGTTCATGACGGTCTGCGTCAAGCCGCCAATGGAGGTGGCCAGAACCACGATGGCAAACAGCGTGTACGCACCGCCCCTATGTCGCAACTCGTCCAAACTCACGCGCAATCGCTTCCTTCCGAATGTGTCGACCTCCATCATAGCTCAGCCCCTTGCGCCGAGGGTATAATGGTTCGTTAGGCATTTTAGACGGATAGTGCAAAGGTAGGCTCATGGCGTTTTTGCTTGGCTGCGAGAAGGCGCGGGTGGACTTCCCCACCAAAACCGTGTTCGAGAGCATCTCGCTCGGCGTTGACGAAGGCGTGCGCATCGGCATCGTCGGCCGCAACGGCGACGGAAAGTCGACGCTTCTGCGCCTTTTGGCCGGGCAGGTAGAGCCCGACGACGGGCGCGTCATTCGCACAAGAGGCGTAAGCGTGGGCATGCTGGGGCAGGTGGACGGCCTCGATCCCGCCGATCTTGTGCAGCACGCCGTCGTAGGCGATCTTCCCGAATACGAATGGGCTGCCGACGCGCGCATTCGCGACATCATCGTGGGCCTGCTTTCCGACGTCGACTGGCATGCCCGTGTGGGCGAGCTTTCCGGCGGGCAGCGCCGCCGCGTTGACTTGGCGCGCCTGCTCATCGGCAGCTGGGACGTGCTCATGCTCGACGAGCCCACCAACCATCTCGACGTCGCCGCCATCACCTGGCTGGCCGCCCACCTCAAGAACCGCTGGCGCCCCGGACAGGGAGCCCTGCTCGTGGTCACGCACGACCGCTGGTTCCTCGATGAGGTGTGCACCGGCATGTGGGAGGTGCACGACCGCATCATCGAGCCATTTGAAGGCGGCTTCTCGGCTTACATCCTGCAACGCGTCGAACGCGATCGTATAGCCGAAGTAGCCGAACAGAAAAGGCAGAACCTCATGCGCCGCGAGCTAGCGTGGCTCTCGCGCGGGGCGCGCGCCCGCGCCACGAAGCCGAAGTTCCACGTGGCCATCGCCCGCGAGCTTATCGCCGACGTTCCCCCGCTTCGCAACGAACTCGAGCTCAAACGCATGGCCATGGCGCGCCTTGGCAAGCAGATAGTGGACCTGGAGAACGTGACGGTGCGTTTCGACGGGAAAGCCGTGCTCGATGACATCACCTGGATCATCGGGCCAGGCGACCGCTACGGTATCGTCGGCGGAAACGGCGCCGGCAAAACCACGCTTCTGCGCACCATCTGCGGCGAACAGAAGCCCTCGCGCGGCGTGGTGAAAATCGGCCAGACCGTTCGCTTCGCCGTGCTTTCCCAGCATCTGGAAAGCCTGGTCGAGCTGGGGTCCGACCGCGTACGCGAGGTGGTGGCGCGCTATTCGCGGCGCACCATGCTTGACGGCAAGGAAATGACACCCGCCCAGCTGCTCGAGCGCCTGGGCTTCTCGAAAGCCGACTTGAACGAGCCGGTGTGCGACCTTTCGGGCGGGCAGAAAAGACGCCTTGCGCTCATGCTCATCCTGCTTGACGAACCCAACGTGCTCGTGCTCGACGAGCCCGGCAACGACCTTGACACCGACATGCTGGCCGCCGTGGAAAGCCTGCTCGACGGCTGGCCTGGCACGCTGCTTCTGGTCACGCACGACCGCTACCTCATGGAGCGCGTGACCGACCATCAGTTCGCCATCATCGACGGCAAACTGCGCCATCTGCCCGGCGGCGTAGACGAGTACCTGGCCATCATGTCCGAACGCGACCGCTTCGCCGACGCGCCGGAAAGCTTCCGCGAGGCATTCGCGCCCGTCGAGGCGAAGGTAGCAGAAGCCCCCTTGCCCGCAGGGGCCGCACCCACTGCCTCGGGCGCACCGAAGCTTTCAGGCGGAGAGCAGCGCGCCCTGCGCAAGCTCATGACGTCGAACGAACGCAAGGTCGAGACGCTACGCGGCAAGATAGAGGACGTGCGCGCCCGCATGGCCAAGGCCGACCAAAGCGACTACGTGGCCCTCACCAAACACCAGGACGAGATAGCCGCCCTCGAAGGCCAAATCGAGGAGCTCGAGCTCGAATGGCTCGAAGCCGCCGAAAAGCTGGGCGAATAGGAGCATTTCGTGACCGAGAGCACATCGTATTACAAGACCATCGAGGGGCGCGCCATCGCCGAGATCGAGGAGAAGAAGAGCCGTTTCATCGGGCACATCACGCATGTGGACACCGAGGAGGAGGCGCTTGCCTTCCTCAATGAGATTCGCACCACGCACCGCATGGCGCGTCACAACGTGTATGCCTACGTGCTGCGCGGCGGACGCGTGCGTTACTCCGACGACGGTGAGCCCGCAAAAACCGCTGGCATGCCCACGCTCGAAGCCATCCAGCACGCAGGGCTCGTTGACGTAGCCGTGGTGGTCACGCGCTACTTCGGCGGCATCCTGCTGGGAACGGGCGGGCTCGTGCGGGCCTACACGCAGGCTACGCAGGCCGCCATCGAGGCCGCGCAGGTTGTGGTGGTTTCCCGCTGCGTCGACATCATGCTCGAGGTGCCCTACAACTTGTACGAGCAGGTCATTCGCATAGCAGAAGGATGCGAGGCGAAAGTGCGCGAAACCGACTTCGGCGCCGAGGTCATGATTGGCGTGCGCATGCTCGACGGCACGCAGGCGCCCTTCCTCGATAAGCTCACCGAGCTCACACGCGGCCAAGCCGAACCCCTGGTGAGCGACCCCTTCGACGCCCCGTTCTAGGAAAGCGTCAAATCCGAGGGGCTCGCCGCCAAGCGCACGCAGCGCCCGCACGGCCGAAAACGCTAGTCGCGGCTGTCTGCCCAGCCTTCGATCTCGGTTTGGCGAGCACGGCCCAGGCCAAGCGCACCCTCGGAAACGTCGCGCGTGATAACGGAGCCCGCGCCAATGACCGAACGCGCCCCAATGGTCACAGGCGCCACCATCATGGTGTCGCTGCCCACGAACGCGCCGTCGCCGATGACGGTCTTGTGCTTGTTCTTGCCGTCGTAGTTGCAGGTGATGGACCCTGCGCCAATGTTGACGCCCTCGCCGATAGTGGTGTCGCCAATGTAGCTGAGGTGCGGAACCTTCGAGCCCTTCCCCACCACCGACTTCTTGATTTCGACGTGGGTACCCGCCTTCGCACGCTCGCACAGATGCGCGCCCGGACGCAGGTAGGCACGCGGGCCGCATGTGGCGCCATCCTCGATAACGGCCTCGACGGCCACCGTCTCGTCAATCACGCAGCCGCATCCCACGCGCGTGTCGGTCAGGCGCGTGTTCGGGCCCACCACGCTGTCCTCGCCGATGCTGGTGGCGCCCATGAGCATGACATTCGGCAGAAGCTCGACATCCTGCTCGATAGCCACGTCGGGGCCGATCCACACGAGGTCGGGATCGATCATGGTCACGCCCGCCGCCATATGCCGCGCGTTAATGCGCCGCTGCATGACCTTCGTGGCCTCGGCCAGCTGCGCACGCGAGTTCACGCCCAGGCACTCGCCCGCATCGGCCGCGGGAAGCGCCAGCACGGCACGCCCGGCCTCGCGGCAGATGGCCAACACGTCGGTAAGGTAGAACTCGCCCTGCGCGTTATCGGAGCCAACCCGGCCCAAAGCCTCGAACAGGGCCTTGGCGTCAAAGCAGTAGAAACCGGAATTGCACTCGGTCACCGCCGCCTCTTCAGGCTTCGCATCCTTCTGCTCAACGATGCGAGCCACCTGGCCCGTCTCGTCACGGATGATGCGCCCGTATCCGAAGGGGTTTTCGGGCTGCATGGTAAGCACCACCACGGCGGCATCGTTTTCCTCACGCGTACGCACGAGCGCCGAAATGGTCTCGGCCGTGATAAGCGGGCAGTCACCGGAAAGAACCACAAGCGACCCGTCAAAGCCCGAAAAAGATTCGGCGCACACCAGCACCGCATGAGCCGTCCCGCGCTGCTCGGCCTGCACGACCACTTGGGCATCGGCTTCAACGAGCGGAATTACCTGCTCGCGCATATGCCCGACCACGGCAACCATCTGCTCGACGCCCGCTTGCTTGGCTGCATCGAGCACCCACGAAACCAGCGGCTTGCCCAAAACCTCGTGAGCCACCTTCGGCTTCTTCGACTTCATGCGCGTACCTGCTCCAGCGGCCAAGACAATTGCGGCAGTTCCCATGGGGTCCTCTTCCGTTCGAATTCCGATGAGAAAAGTATACCGCAGGCACGTAACGCGCCCGTTTCGCGCTCTATTCCCAACGGAAAACGCACGATGTGCTAGCATGGGCAAGTTGCCTTCCGCCCCTTCGCAAAAGGAATCGCGTTTTCCGTGGAGTCTCTTATCCCGTTTCTCATAGTGTGCCCGCTTACGCTGCTTGCGGGCTTCGTCGACGCCATCGCAGGTGGAGGCGGGCTTATTTCGTTGCCTGCGTTCTTCATGGCGGGCCTGCCCGCGCATGCCGCCGTGGCCACTAACAAGATGAGCGCCTGCATGGGAACGGCGCTTGCCACGGCGCGCTTCATCAAACAGGGCTTCGTGATATGGAAGATCGCCCTTCCCTGCGCGGCGCTTGCGCTTTTGGGATCGGCCGCCGGCGCGCACCTGGCGCTGTCCTTTAGCGACGAGGCGCTGCGCCTCATCATGCTGATCATCGTGCCCGCCACCGCCGCCTACATCATGCGCCCGAAAAGCATGCAGCCACGCGAAAGCGCCCTGCCCCTGCGTCGCGCTATTGCCATCTCGGCCGCCGCTTCCTTCGCCATTGGCATCTACGACGGCTTTTACGGGCCGGGCACGGGCACCTTCCTCATGCTGGCGTTTACGTCCATCGCCGGGCTTGCCGTCAACGAGGCCAACGGCGCTACGAAAGTGGTCAACCTCACCACCAACGTAAGCGCGCTCGTAGTGTTCCTGGTCAACGGGCAGGTCTGGCTTCTGCTTGGAATCGTTGGTGGGCTGTTCAACATGCTGGGCGCTTGGCTGGGCGTGAACCTGTTCAACGGAAAGGGCCTTGCCGCCGTCAAGCCCGTCATGCTGGCGGTGCTTGCCATCTTCTTCGTAAAGACCCTCTTCGAGCTGCTGTAAGCGGGACAACGGGGACAGAAACCTCCGTCCCCGTTGTCCCGCCCGCCGCTAGGCGCTAAAGCGCTTGAGCAGAAGCGAGTTCGACACCACCGATACGCTTGAAAGCGCCATGGCCGCGCCCGCCAGAGCCGGCGCCAGAATGCCGAACGCCGCCAGCGGGATCATCACGCAGTTGTAGACGAGCGCCCAGAACAGGTTCTGCCTGATCTTACGCATGGTCGCCTTCGACAGGCGCACCGCAAGCGCTAGGTCGCTCACCCTGTTGCGCATGAGCACGACCGAACCCGCGTCAAGGGCCACGTCGGTTCCCGACGCCATAGCCACGCCCACGTCGGCCGCGGCAAGCGCCGGCGCATCGTTGATGCCATCGCCCACAAACGCGCACACGCCACCTGCGGGCAAGCCCTCACGCACCTCGCGCACGCGCTCTGCCTTCTCGAGCGGCTTCACGCCGGCGAACACGCGCTCAGGCGCAATGCCCACCGTCTCGGCCACAGCAAGCGCGTTCTCGCGCGAATCGCCCGTAACCATGTACGCGTCGACGCCGAAATCAGCTGCCAGCTGCTCAAGCGCCTCGCGAGCCTCGGGTTTCGGCTTATCCTCGAATCGGAAACCACCCGCATCGCGCCCGTCAACCGTCATGCACGCGCCGACGAACACCTCATGACCCTCGACCACACCGCGCACGCCCTCGCCAACCACGGCCGTAAAACCAGAAACCGGGGGCAGCTCGCATATTCCGCGCCCGGCAGCATAGGCCACCACGGCCGCCGCCAGCGGATGCTCGCTTCGTGCTTCAAGCGCCGCCGCCAAGCGCAGATCCTCGTCAGCCACCGTGCATTCCACCACCACGGGAGCGCCCACCGTGATAGTTCCCGTCTTGTCAAAAACCGCCGCAGAGAGCTTGCACACGCGCTCGAGCACCTCGCCGTCCTTGATGAGAATGCCCAGCTCGGCGCCCTTTCCCATACCCACCATGAGCGCCGTGGGCGTAGCCAGGCCCAGCGCGCACGGGCATGCCACCACGATAACCGCGATGGCCGGCAGAAGCGCTCCCTGAAGGCGGTCAGCCGCAGTTGCGAAATCGCCCAACGCGAACCAAGCCGCAAACGTAAGCAGGGCGATGCCCAGGATAACTGGCACGAACACCGCCGCAATGCGGTCGGCCATACGCTGCACCGGCGCCTTCGACCCCTGCGCATCCTCCACCGCGCGCACGATGCGCGCCAACGTGGAATCGGCTCCCACGCGAAGGGCACGCACGGTCAGAGAGCCCGTAGCGTTCAGCGTGCCGCCCGTCACCTCATCGCCTGCCTTCCTAACCTGGGGCAGAGCCTCACCCGTAAGCATGCTCTCGTCGACTTCCGAAGCGCCCGCAATCACCACGCCGTCGACGGGCACCTTCTCGCCGGGGCGCACGAGCACCGTGTCGCCCGCCATCACCTGGACAAGCGGCAGCTCCACCTGCGTGCCGCCGCGCACCACAAGCGCGGTAGGCGGCGTCAGGTTCATGAGCGACTCGATGGCCTGGTTGGTGGCGCCCTTCGCGCGCGATTCTAAAATCTTGCCCAAAAGCACGAACGTAATGAGCATGGCGCACGTTTCGAAATAGGGCATGCCCCCGTTTACGGCAAGGGCCGCTTGCGTGTGCCAATCGCCCAGCAAAACCGGCAGGAAGGTGATGTAAAGCGAGAACAGAAACGCGATGGTGGTGCCCAGCACAACCAGCACATCCATGTTGGCCGAACCGGCCTTAAGCGAACCCGCCGCGCCCTTGTAGAACCGCGCCCCGCATCCGAACTGCACGGGAATGGTAAGCAGCATCACGAGCACGTTAGCCGCGAACATAGCCTGGACGTGCGTGGGAGCGGAAACGAACAGCCCCGCCAGCGCATGACCAACCCCCATGTGGGCGCTCGGCAGCATGCAGATGCCCACGATAAGCACCATGAGCACCGCGGACACGCCGAACACCACGAGATTGCGCTTGGCCCGCGCTTCCTCACGCGCACGCCTGCCCTCGTCAACCAGCGGCGCATCGTCGGCTATGAGCTCGGCGGTAAACGAAAGCCCGTCGAACACGGCCAGCATGTCGTCAACGCTTGCGACCGAAGGGTCGAACGTCACCTGACCGGTGTTGTTGGCCAGGTTCACCGCCACGCGAATGACGCCGGGCGTCTTGCGGAAACGGCTTTCGATGGAGGCGGCGCAGTTCGCGCAGGTCATACCCTCGATGGCAAGGCGAATGGTAGCCTCAAGAGGCACCGAGGGCGCATCTTCCGAAAGCTCGTCAAGAGCCTCCTGCGCGTCCTCTTCCGCTCCTTCAGGCTCTTCGGCAACCAGAAACGGGTTCACGCCGCCTTCGGGAATCTTCACGATGTCGAACTTATCGCCGTCCATGACGTGCAACAGGGCTTCCTCGCCCACCAGCTCATCATCATAGGCCACAAACCCCGCCTTACCGGCAAGATCAACCTTCGCCTCGAGCACGCCGGGTACCTGCCCATACGCACCCTCAATCTTGCGAACGCAGTTCATGCATCCCATGTTGTCTATGGCAAGGAATAGCTCACGCCTCATACCGCACGCATCCTGACTGAAATCAAAAGTTAGTTCTAACTAACTATAGCACTCGGTGTCAAGCGAAAGAAACGCTCGAAGCCCCTCCGACTTATGGGCAGTTACAACACCCCTGTCCCAGATGAACGAGGAACGCTTTCGAAAGCCTCCCGTCCGAGATGAACGGCTGGGAACGCCCCGAAAGGGGTCGGGGGATTTCGGGTGCTATGGGATTTCGAGCAGCCCGCAGTGGCGCCTAGTCCTCGCGATGCGGGTCCCAGTCGCCCCAGCGCGAGTCGCGCTCCCAAGCAGCTCGGTTGCCACCGGTTTCGTGGGCCTGCTTAGCGCCCTCGGCAAAACCCGTGGTGAACTGCAGGATGATGTCGCGCATGCCCGAACGCTCGACCTGCAGCGACTCCACCTTCTCCACCAGCTCGACGTCGCCCATGAACGCGATGAGCTCCTCGGACGCGCGCGCCACCTCGGCCTCAGCCGTCTGCAGCGATTCGTCGTCGCCATCCTTCATGGAAAGGTAGGCCACACCGCGCTTCTCGGCCGCACGCGCCTGGACGAACAGGAACACGAAGCCCACGACACCCGCCACAAGCGACGCCAGCAGAATGCCCAGCTTCGCTTCGGCCACGTGCGCCTCGGTGGTAAACGCCAGATTGGCCACGAAGATGGCCATAGTGAAGCCCACGCCGCCCAGAATGGCCGCACCCAACATGTGGAACCAGTTCACGTTCTCAGGCAGGCTCGCGATCTTGAACTTGACGGTCAGCCAGCTGAACAGCATGATGCCGAGCGGCTTTCCCAGCACCAGGCCAAAGAACACGCCCAGCGTCACCGAGCTGGTCAGGCGCGCGCCCAAGTCGCCCTGCAAAAACGCCACGTCAGCATTGGTAAGCGCGAACAGCGGCAGGATGATGAAGTACACCCAGGGGTAGAGCTTCTTCTCAAGGCGCGTCGCCGGCGGAATGACCTGACGCGCCACGCTGGAAATGCGCCCCACCGTGGTCATGTACTCGCCCTGCTTGCTGATGGGCGTGTTCGCGTCGAACACCGCGCTCGCCTCGCGTACGCGGTCGCGCGACCAGCTCAAGAAGCCGCGCACGTTCACGCGCGATCCCGACGGAATGGTGAACGCCAAAAGCACGCCTGCAATGGTGGAGTGTACGCCCGACATGTACACGCACAGCCACAGCACGCCGCCCACGAGGATGTAATAGGTCAGCGAGTACACGTGGCTTCGATTCATGACCACAAGCACCGCAAACACCAGCGCCGCCGCGCCCAGCCACATAAACGAAGGGCTCTGCCCGTAGAAGATGGCGATGACCAGGATGGCGATGATGTCATCGGCCACTGCAAGCGTCGAGAGGAACACGCGCACGCCGCTGGGAACACGGTTGCCCAGAAGCGCCAGAATGCCCAGCGCAAACGCAATGTCAGTTGCCGTGGGAACGCCCCAACCGTGTATGGTTTCGGGGTTTCCGCCGTTAAACGCCAAGTAGATCACGATAGGCGCCAGCACGCCGCCAAACGCCGCGATGATGGGAAGCGCCGCTTGACGAATATTCGTCAGCTCGCCCACCGTCATCTCGTACTTGATCTCAAGGCCGACCAGCAGGAAGAAGATGGCCATGAGGATGTCGTTGATGATATGCGCGAGCGACATGTGGGCCATGTGCTCGCCGAAGCCCACGGTCACGTAGGTGTGCCAGAACTCCAAAAACGCCTCATGCGCCGACGTGTTGGCCACCACGAGCGCGATGATGGCAGCCAGAAGCATGATGCCGGCCGCCTTGGTGGAAGAATGCGTGAAGTGAACGATCTTATGCAGGCGGCGCTGATGCCCCTGCACTTCCTTGATGAAGATGCGATGCGGATCGGGGTTTGACGGCGAAGGCTTCGTGGGATGCGCGAACTCGCCCACGCCCTTGAGCATCTCGACGATCTGCTCAGAGGAGAGCTGCTCTTCCATCGTGTTGACGGGCTCTTCACGCCTCGAATGTTTCCACTTGTGTCTCGCCATGGGTGCCTTCCGCTGTCTTTTGATGCGACTTGCTATTATCCCCCATTTTCGGCGCTTTGCCCAACATTAATTCAAGCGTATGCAACCCGTTTCCCGTTGCTCCACACCGCGTTTCCCACGCGTGGCGAAACGCACGGAAAACCACGCTCATTCGTGAAGGAACCGTGGAGGGCCGCCAGTCTTGGCGAGTCGTTTCACCACGGTGCCGTGCGTATCGCAAACAGGGGCGCTTCGTTTGCGATCCCCTCTTCGCCTGCAAACAAGATTTGCGCGTTTTGCCTGATCAGACGTGCTATGGATCATTTGTTGGCAATCGGTTTTCCTAAGTTGGGCAATTGCCGCCTCAAGTTGGCGAGTTTTCAGGTATGCTATTGCCGACAGCTCGAGAAGGGGGCCGCCGCCAACGAATTGATCGATCACACGACCGAATCGTACGCGCAGCGCGGCCTGCGCTTCCGGGCTTTTTTTATTCGCCACGAGGTAAGAGGTGAACTATGGCTATCACGGTATCCGGACGCAAAATGAACATCACCGAGTCGCTGCGTCTCTACGCTGAGGAAAAGGTAGGCAATTCGCTCAAGATCCTCGACTTCGAACCCACGGCAACCGAGGTCATCCTCTACAAGGAGAAGAACCCCTCCAACCCGCTGCGCGCCGTATGCGAAGTCACGGTGTATGTGAAGGGCAGCATCATTCGCGTCGAAGAATCCGAAGAGGAAATGTACGCGGCCATCGACGTGGCAGCCGCCAAGGTCATGCGCCAGCTGCGCAAGTACAAGACGCGCGTATACGACAAGAAGGCCCGCCAGGCGCAAACCGCCGAGGTCAAGACAACCGGCGCCGAGCTTGACCTGGACGCCCTCATGGACGAACTGGCCGACGACGAGATCGTACGCGTGAAGGAAATCGAGTTCACCCCCCTCACAGAGGAGGAGGCGCTCGCCCAGATCGACCTCATCGGGCATGATTTCTTCGTTTATACTGACCGAGACACCAATCTCGTATGCGTGCTGTATCGTCGCGACGACGGCGGCTACGGCATGCTCAGGCAGAAAGAGGACTAAGGCATGGCCAGCATCGATACCATCAAGGCGATTCTCGAGGACAAGCTCGACATCAATCCGGCTGACGTAAACGACGAGTCCACCTTCGATTCCCTGGGAATCGACTCGCTTGACATGGTGGAGCTTATCTGCGAGCTCGAGGATCAGATGGGCATCGACTTCGGCGAGCCCGATGGAATCACCACCGTCGCCGACCTGGTGGCCTACCTGGACACCCTGTAAGCGTTCGCAAAACCCGCATGAAAAAAGGAGCCGCACCGCGCGGCTCCTTTTTTCATGTATTGCGCCGTTAGACGTTGCCGGCCTTACGCCTTGCGCGTACCCAAAAGCTCGCCCAGCGTGACGAAATCGTTCTCAAGCGCCTCGCGCTTCTTGCCATCGTAGAGCGCGGCGGCGGGGTGAAAGATGGGAAACACCCTGAAGCGTCCGGCCTGCTGCAGCGTACCGCGCAGGCGCGTGATGCCCACGTCGGTTTTCAGGATGAACTTCGTTGCGAAGTTGCCCAAGGTCACGATGTACTCGGGGTTGATGGTGCGTGTCTGCTCGCGCAGGTAGGGCGCGCAGAGCTCTATCTCCTCGGGTCGCGGATCGCGGTTGCTGGGAGGGCGGCACTTCAACACGTTGGCGATGAACACGTCTTCACGTACCAACCCGGCGATGGCCAAAAGCTCGTTGAGGTACTTGCCCGCAGCTCCCACGAAGGGCTCGCCCTGCAAATCCTCGTTCTTACCCGGCGCCTCTCCCACGATGAGCACGCGCGCGTTGGGGTTGCCCACGCCAAACACCGTGTTCGTGCGTCCGTCGCACAACGGGCAGCGTCGGCACTGCTCAACCTGCGCCCTTATCTCGTCAAGCGGAATGCGCGGCCTCGCGGCTTTGGTGGCCGGCTCGCCCTGCGCCGTCTGATCATTCGCGTTCATTTCGATCCCTTCCACTGCCAAAACCCAGACAGCCTATCGGTAGATCTTCGGCATGCGGTGACTGAAGCCGATGACAAGCTCGTAGGGGATGGTGTCAAGCACATGGCACATCTCCTCGATGCTCACCTCGGCGTCGCCCTGCCGCCCCACGATTACCACCTCGTCACCGATCTGCGGCTCGATGCGGCGCTTCGTCCCGTACGTGCGCAGGTCAACCTCGAACATGCACTGGTCCATGCAGATGGCACCCACCTGATGGAAGCGCTTCCCGTTGCACACGAAGTCGACCTTGCCCGAAAGGCCGCGGCGAAGTCCGTCGGCGTACCCGATGGGCACGGTGCAAATCTTCACGCTGCCGGGGCTACGGTACTGCAGGCCGTAGCTTACGCCCTCGCTCATAGGAACCTGGCGGGTGTCGGTCACGCGGGCATGTACGCTCATGGCGGGACGCAGGTTCACGATCCCACGCGTCTCGGGGCAGGAATGATAGCCGTAAAGCGTAAGCCCCGAGCGCACCATGTCGAACTGCGCCTCGGGGTAGCGCAGCGCGGCGGCGGAATTGGCCGCATGCACGATGCCAGGGTTGATGCCAGCGGCAGCCAGCGCGTTCACGGCCTCCGCGAAGCGCTTGAGCTGGATGTGGAAGTCAAGCGACTCAGGGCAGTCGGCCGTGGCGAAATGCGTGTAGGTGCCCATGAGCTCGAGCGCGCGGTGGAAGCCCACCTGGTGCATGAAGGTGACCACCTCGGAATAGTGCACGCCGATGCGGTTCATGCCCGTGTTCACCTTGAGGTGGAACGGGGCGCGCAGCCCGAAGGCATCGGCTGCCTCGGCATACTTGATGGCGAACTCCGCCGTGTAGATGGAAGGCATGATCTTGTAGCCCAAAAGCAGCGGGATGGAGGCCTCGGGAGGCTCGCACAGAATGAGGATGGGCGCGTTCACGTAGGCCTCACGCAGCTGAATAGCCTCGTCAAGCGAGGCAACGCCCAGGTAGTCGGCGCCGGAGTTAAGCGCCGTCTTGGCAACCTTCACCGCGCCGTGGCCGTAGCCATCGGCCTTCACCACCGCCAGAAGACGCGTTCCGCGGGCGATGCGGCTTTTCACCGCGGCTGCGTTGCTGCGAATGGCGTTGAGGTCGATCTCGATCCACGACCAGCGGCGGTCCTGCTCGGAAATGTTGCGCAGCTTGTCAGGGTCAAACGCAGGCGCCGCCCCAGCGGCAAGCGACTCATCGGTGGCAAAGCGCAGCACGTTCGGGGCCTTCGAAGCTGCAGGCGAGGCCCAGGCGCTTGCCTGGTGGGCGCCGTAAGCCGGCTGGGCGTAGGCATCGCGCTGCCAGCTTGCCGCCTCGGTGCGGAAAGAGGCCTCGCGCTGCGACCAAGGCGAGACGACGTCGGCCTGGGTGCGTGTCTGCCGCGCAGGCTGCGCACGCTCGGCCGAGCGCTCGTAGGGGTTCTCGAATTCATGGGCAACGCGCGCCTCGCGCTCAGCCTGTCTGATGGCATCGGCCGCCGAGACGAAGTTCGAATCGCTCTTGCTGAAGCCCGTGAAGCCGTTGAGAATACCGTCGTACGCCATGACCCGCCCTTACGCCGCCAAAGCTTCAACGCCCGCAAGCCGCCGAAGCCCACATCGCCTTTTCCTCAACCGAAAAGTATACCCCAATCAAGCCGCCGTACCCCCAGACGAGGAAAGAGCCAAACGCACCACGCCATCATCGGGCTTCGCACGCTTCTCCATAGCGGCATCCAAGGCAGCTCTCAATTCCTCCTGATCGACAGGGGGGATGGCGGAGAGCTCTTCAGCCCGCGCCCTCACAAAGGCGTCGAGCGCGGCAACCCTGCGCCCTGGGGCCAGCACGTTGCCAACAATGCCTCGCTCGCCGGCTCGCTCAAGGATGGCCATCTGGCTGCGTCCGACGAAACGCGACAAAAGCTCTTCGAAAGTCCTCCCCCCGAAGGCCGGTCCCTTGAGTCTTGATTCCAAGGCAAACTGAGCTGAATCGTCCTCCGCCACGTTCGGAAACAAGGATCGCCCGTTGTCGAAAATGGGGGCGAAACCTACGGGTAAGCCGGTGGCGTTGTCCCTCATCAACCCGAAATTGGTCAGATGGCGATCAACGTTGCAGACCAGAGCGTCAAAGGCGAGCATATTGCAAAGCGCGTCAAAGCACTCCCCGCCCAATCGGGCGCACCACCATAAAGCTCCCGCCAGATCGCTTACGCCGGTTGCGAGGGCAAAGGGAACGTAGGAGAGCTGCTTCGTCGCAAAGTTCTCGCACGTTGAGCAAACCTCCCCCTGCCACGAGTCCAGGCCGTACGAAACCGCATCAAGTTTCAGATCGAGCGCTACAAGCGACGCAACATATTCCGAAAGGGGCTCACCGGGCGCGAATCCTTCCGTCGCCCCCTTGTAGAGCATGCGCTTTTCCCCGACTATGCGCCACCCCTTGCGTAGCGTACCATCGGTGGTCAACTCCGGGGTGTTGCCCGAAAGCCGATCACCCCGAACCTCGCCCGAAACGGCAAGCGCGCCGACGGCCTCGCTAAAGGAATTATCGAAGAGATTGCAATCATCGAAGCGACCGGTAAAACCCCTAGGCACAACCCAGTACGAATCATTGAGAGACAGGCCCATGCTCGTCCGATACAGGGATTCCAGATCACCCAGGGGAAACCCGAGCTCACGGCATATCCGCGCGGCGTTGCGTCGATTGGCAGGAATCGATCGGACTTCCAACCAATTCCAAATCCCATCAGGGGTAAGCGAGAGGCCGCAGGGCATGAGGCAACGGGCGCCTTCATCGAAGTCCTCCAACACTACCTCGGGCGAGAAAGCCCCGTCCTCGATAGAGAACTCGACCAGCGTTCGATCAAACAACCTGACTTCGTAACGTCGCGCAGCGGCCATTCGCTACCCTCTCTCCCTTATCACGAGGTCCATGGCGAGATAACCCGCGTAGCGCAGAATCTTTCCGTAAGCCACCGTGTCTCGCCCGTTTTCGATCTCCGACAGAAGCCGCGGCGAATACCCCAGGGAAGCCGCCGCGTCAGCCTGACGAATGCCGAGTTCCCGCCTGCGATCACGCAACGCCCGACCGAGGTCGGCACCTTCCCAAACGAGGGTTTCCTTCTTCATGCGAGCATTCCTTAATTTTACTTATAGGTAATACGTTTCATAATTATACTTATAAGTAATATTCCTGTCTAGTTTACCTATAAGTAAAATAGACAGCTCGATCTTATGCGCCTCGGCGCGCTTGGGAGGAAATCGTGGTATGGTATCGCCGTGCCCGTCGAGGAGAGGAGCCTTATGACCGCCCATACCGCCAGCATCGACGCCGAGAACGCGCGCATCGCGCTTGTCGGCATCATCGTGCAGAATCCGGAGTCGGTCGAGAGGCTCAACGCCATTCTCCACGATTACCGTGAGGGCATCATCGGGCGCATGGGCATCCCCTGCCCCGATGCGGGGCTTTCCGTCATCAGCATCGCCATGCGAACGACGAGCGAGCGCATCAACGCCCTCGCAGGCAAAATAGGCGCGCTTGACGGCGTTTCCACGAAGACGGTCTACCCCAAAACAGAATAGCGGGCGCACGCCCACCGACCACTGACCCGAAAGATGCGCGAAGCCCGCTGCCCGGCCTCCGCGCGCCTGACGGAGAAGGAGCGAACAACCATGTACGACGTCGCATCGCCACGTGCCGATGAGTTCATCTGCCACGAGGAGATACTCGCCACCCTTGCCTTTGCCGATGAAGCGGCGAAGAATCCTGAAGCCATCGAGGCCATCCTCGAGAAGGCCGCGCGCGGCAAGGGCCTTTCCCACCGCGAGGCCAGCGCGCTTCTTGCCTGCGATAGCCCCCTCGTCGTCGAGCGCATATTCGCCCTCGCCCGCGACATCAAAGACCGCTACTACGGCAACCGCATTGTGCTGTTCGCACCGCTGTACCTGTCGAACTACTGCGTCAACGGCTGCGTGTACTGCCCGTACCACGCCACCAACAAAACCATTCCCCGCAAGAAGCTTTCGCAGGCAGAAATTGCCGAAGAGGTGCGCGCGCTTCAGGACATGGGCCACAAGCGCCTTGCCATCGAGCTGGGCGAGCACCCCGTCGAGAATCCCATCGAGTACGTGCTCGAAAGCCTTGAGACCATCTACTCGGTCAAGCACGCCAACGGCCAGATCCGCCGCGCCAACGTCAACATCGCCGCGACCACCGAGGAGAACTACCGAAAGCTCAAAGAAGCCGAGATAGGCACCTACATCCTGTTCCAGGAAACCTACCACCGCGAAAGCTACGAGCAGCTGCATCCCACCGGCCCCAAGCACGACTACGCATGGCACACCGAGGCGCACGACCGCGCCATGCGTGCCGGCATTGACGATGTGGGGCTGGGCGTGCTGTTCGGGCTGGAGCGCTACCGCTACGAGTTCGCCGGCTTGCTCATGCACGCCGAGCACCTCGAAGCTGCCTTCGGCGTGGGGCCGCATACCATCAGCGTGCCGCGCATCCGCCCGGCTGAAGGCGTCGATCCGGCCGATTTCGCCGATGCCGTCGACGACGCCACCTTCGAGCGCATCGTCGCCTGCATCCGCATCGCCGTTCCCTACACGGGCATGATCGTCTCGACGCGCGAGAGCAAGGCCTGCCGCGAGCGCCTGCTCGAGCTGGGTGTCTCGCAGATCTCGGGAGGGTCACGCACGAGCGTGGGCGGCTACGCCGAGCCCGAGCCCGCCGACGAGGACAGCTCGCAGTTCGAGGTGAGCGACGGCCGCACGCTCGACGAGGTTATGGGCTGGCTCATCGACCTGGGATATCTGCCCAGCTTCTGCACCGCATGCTACCGCGCAGGCCGCCAGGGCGACCGCTTCATGGAGGTGTGCAAGAGCGAGCAGATTTCCGCCTTCTGCCATCCCAACGCCCTCATGACGCTTGAAGAGTACCTGCTTGACTACGCAAGCGAGCCCGTGCGCCAAGCGGGCGAGGCGCTCATTGCCCGCGAGCTCGAAAGCCCGCTGGTCAAAGGAGCGAAAACGCAAGCTGCCCTGCTTGAGAACCTTAGCGCCATCCGCCAAGGCACCCGTGACCTGCGCTTCTAGGAGTTCATCGTGAGCAGCCAGACGCGAGCCCTCATCGACAAGCTCGAGCGGCAGCATGAACTTTCGCCCGACGAATGGGAGCGCCTCATAAGCGCACGCACCCCCGCCCTCGCCAACGAGCTTTTCGCCCGCGCGCGCCGCGTACGAGACGCCGCCTACGGGCGCGATGTGTTCGTGCGCGGCCTTATCGAAATCAGCAGCTACTGCAAAAACGACTGCCTCTACTGCGGTATCCGCAGGTCGAACCGAGAGGCTTCGCGCTACCGCCTTACAGATGAGGAGATTTTGGCGTGCTGCGAAACCGGCTACAACCTGGGCTTTCGCACCTTTGTCCTGCAGGGCGGCGAGGACGGCGCCTTCGGCGACGAACGCCTCGCGCCCCTTGTGTCGCGCATCCGCGAGGCGCATCCCGATTGCGCCATCACGCTTTCGTTAGGCGAGCGTTCGCGCGCAAGCTATAAGCGCCTGCGCGAAGCAGGCGCCGACCGCTACCTGCTTCGCCACGAAACCGCCGATGCGGCCCACTACGCCTCGCTTCACCCCGCGCCGCTTTCGCACGAGGCGCGCCTGAGCTGCCTGCACGACTTGCGCGATCTGGGCTACCAGGTGGGCAGCGGCTTCATGGTGGGCTCGCCCGGGCAAACCGCCCGCCATCTGGCTGCCGACATGACCATCCTCAAAGGGCTTAACCCCCACATGGTGGGCATCGGCCCGTTCATCCCGCACCGTCACACGCCCTGCGCCGAAAGCCCCGCCGGCACCCTGGAGCTTTCCCTGTTCATGCTGGGATGCCTTCGCCTCATGCTTCCGCACGCGCTGCTTCCCGCCACCACCGCCTTGGGAACCCTGACCCCCGAAGGGCGTCACCTTGGCCTTGATGCCGGCGCGAACGTTTTGATGCCGAACCTCTCCCCCATCGAGTGCCGAGGTGCCTACAACCTGTATGATGGAAAGGCCTCCACAGGCCTCGAAGGCGCCGAGGGCATTGCCGGCCTCAAAGCGCAACTTGAGTCGTGGGGGTACCGCCTGAAGGTGGATCGAGGCGATTCACTCGTGCGTTAGCCCGCGCGACGCGTCATCAAGCTGCAACCGCAAAAGGAGCCGCCATGTACGGACTGAAAACCGAAAGCGCCTTCGACTCGGCGCATTTCCTTGCCGACTACTATGGCAAATGCGAGAACCTGCACGGGCATCGCTGGCGCGTGGTGGTGTACCTCGAGCAGGAAAACCTGCAGGAAGAAGGCACCATGCGCGACATGGTACTCGATTTCGGCGTGTTCAAAAAAGCCGTGCGCAGCCTTGCGGAAGAGCTTGACCACACCTTCCTCGTGGAAGAGGGCACGCTCAAGCCCGCCACTATCGCCGCCCTCGAAGGGGAAGGCTTCTCGCTTACGGTGCTGCCCTTCCGCACCACCGCCGAGAATCTTGCTCGCTACTTCGCCGAACGTCTCAGGGCCGAGGGCCTGCCTGTTTCGCAGGTCGACATGTACGAAACCCCCAACAACTGCGCCATCTGGCGCGCGTGAGGCATCACTCGAGCAAGCCGAACTTCACCTTGAGCCTGTGCAGGCGTCCGAGCAAGGGGTTCGCCAGCAGGTACAACGTGGCAAACGTGGCGGCGGCATGGACGCAGTTCAGCGGAAAGCCCGCCGCGTAAACAGCCAGCGCGCCTTCGGGCGTCATGATGGAAAGCATGGTGAACACCGAGCTGGTGTCAAGGATGGGGCCCACCGCGAATACGACCCCCAAAGCCCCGCCAATCGCAAGCGCCAGCTTTGCGCGCGCACTCAAGCTGTGGCGCGCAATCACCCCCCGCTGGGCCAACATGCCGGCAACGAGTCCCGCCAGGCCGAACGCGAACATCTGCCAAGGCGTCCACGGCCCCTGCCCGAAGATGAAGTTAGACACGAAGGCCGAAACCGCGCCCACCAGAAAGCCCGTCTGCGGCCCGAGCGCAATGCCCGCCAGCATGATGATGCCCACCATCGGCTTGATGCCCGGCGCCCAGATGAAGGCGGCGCGCGAGGCAACGGCCAATGCGCACAGCACCGCCACGACTACGATCTCACGCGCCTGGGGCGCGCGATCTTCGAAAGCGGCGAAGAACGGTGCGAGCGCGTACACGACCATGAGCGTGCCCGTAACGTAATAGCGCATGCCCTCGATCAGGCTTCCCGCGATGAGCGTGAGTGGCGCAAGCACCGCCACCACCGCAATGGCGGCGCGCGCTCTTGCGCCTTTGCGCGGCTTCGCTACGTTCGACATAGGCCAACCACATCCTCAACGGTCACGGCACCTTCGGCAACGTGCCTGCTCATACGGCTTGCCGCCGTCGTGTAGAAGCCGTTGCCGCCGAAGACCGCACGGGGCGTGCCTTCGGAGGCAATGGAGCCGTCGAACAAAAGCGCGACGCGATGGGCGCAACGCGCGCAAAACTCTATGTCGTGCGTGACCAGCACCACCGCAACGCCCGCACGGGCAAGGTTTGCCAGCACATCCGCCAAGCGCTCCTTGAAAAACGCGTCGATGCCCTTGGTGGGCTCATCGAGCAGCAGGATGCGCGGGTTTGCGAGCAGCGCCTTGGCCAACGCGGCACGCTGCACCTCGCCACCTGAAAGGTCGAGCGGATGCGCATCGAGCACGTCCTCGATACCGCACAAGCCGGCAATCTCGCGCATGCGCTCATCGCGTTCGGCCGCATTGCGGATGTCTTGCAGCATCTCGAGTAAATCGTCGCGCACCCTCTGCTTGACGAACACGTTCAGAGGATCCTGCGGCAGCATGGCAACGCGCCCATCGACAGGGCTCGCCCCGCAACGCCCCGAAAGCCGCTTTCCAAGCACCCCGACCTTCCCGCGATACGGTCGCACGGCACCGCACATCAAGCGCAGCAACGTTGACTTACCCGAGCCGTTGCCGCCCACAATACCCAGAATCTCTCCCTCGCGCACGGCAAGGCTCAAGCCCCGCAAAACGTCAGGGCATTCGCGTCCGTAGCGAAACCATGCGTTCTCGACCTGAAGCACCGCTTGGCGCTCACTGCGCCCAGGCGCTTCCTCGGTAGGCATAATAGCCAGGCGCCTCCCCGCGGAAAGACGTCCCGAAAGCCATGCCCGACCCTCGCGCACGGTCAGCGGGCACGCCTCGGCCCTCTCTTCAAGCGCGCCTTCCACCTCGCAAAACACACGCAGCGGAGCAGGCATGGCGCGAGCCATGTCGCTTCCGCAATCGTGCAGGGCGCAACCCACCTCACGCGGGGTTCCGCACGCCGAAACCCGACCGGCATCCATGACAACCAGCCGATCGGCCATCGAAAGCGCATCCTCCAGCCGGTGCTCGCTCATGATCACCGTCATCCCGAGTTCATCGTTAAGACGTCGCACCGTCGTCAGAAAGTCAAAAGCCGCCAACGGGTCAAGCTGGCCCGTTGGCTCATCAAGCACCAGCACATCGGGTTGCATGGCCATAACCGCCGCCAAATTCAAAAGCTGCTTCTGCCCACCGGAAAGCTCGCTCACGCTGGCATGCAGCCAATTTTGAATGCCGAAGTAGCTGGCCATCTCGGCTACGCGCACGCGCATGACGTCGGGAGGCACGCCCAGATTCTCCAAACCGAAAGCCAGTTCATGCCACACCTTATCGCACGTAAGCTGGGCATCGGGGTCTTGCATGACAAATCCGATGCGCGCCGCCTGCTCGCGCTCGAGCACGCTGCCTAGCGGCTTTTCGTCAAGCAGAACCTGCCCAGTGCGCTGCCCGTGCGGGGTAAGCACCGTCTTGAGATGACGAAGGAGCGTGCTCTTCCCGCTTCCGCTTTTTCCGCACACCACCGTGAAGCTGCCCCGCTCGAAGGCGAGGGTTACCCCATCAAGCGCCGGACGCGAAGCACCCGGGTAAGTGAACGTTAGATTTTCGACAGAGAATAACGCCATAGCGCACGCTCCCCCACATGCGTTATCGAAGGAATCGAAAGCAAAAGGCCAAACGACGTCAATCCCGCCCAGAATAACGGCGTGGGGCTAGGGACGACGATGGCCGGAATGAACTCACAGGCAGCCGCTCCGCCCGCCATGCACGCGCCTGAAGCGGCCGCAAGCACCAGCATGCCGGCAAGCATGAGCGCATCGCGCCCATCGAAGCGGTACCGTGCGTAGGTCGTGCGCATACCCGTGGCGAACCCACGGCTGTGCATGGAGTCGGCTGTGGTCACGGCGCTTTCGAACGCCCACGAAGTCAGCGCCCCGAGAACCGCCGCGCCGCCTTCCGCACGTGCACGCGGGTTTTCATCGGGCATTCTGCCAATGCAGGCGCGCGCCTGGGCAATGTCGGAGGCCTTCCTCTGGTATAGCGGAATCAGCCGAAGCGTCATGGTGAGCACAAGCGAAAGCGCCGGCGAAACGG
>JAFSHA010000094.1 GCA_017440565.1 Eggerthellaceae bacterium
AGCTTGTCTTCGGAGAGCGCCGCGTTCCAGAAGTCGTCGAGCACTTTGTCGGCCTTCGGAATGCCGTGCACAATGAAGCTGCCGTCATCCTTGTCCTCCGTCACGCCGAGAACGATGACGCCGCCCGCGGTGTTGGCGAAGGCCGACACCGTCTCCCACACGCTGCGAGGCAGCTCGCCCTGGCCGTCGCGCCCAAGCGCCCTTTTAACCTCTAGGCGGTTGCCCTCCTTGTATGTCTTGAGTTTGTCGAGGTCAAACATGCTGCCCCCTTCGTGTTGGGACTAAAGGTCGGATTGGGTTAGTTCTGCGTAGAGCTTGAACAGGTGGGCGACGATTTTCTCCTCGTCGCCGTTGAAGTTCACGCCGTAGGCGGCTTCAACGGCTGCGTCGAGCGCCTTGTGCGCGGAGAGCAGATCGGCGGGCATCTTGTCCGGGTCGTAGAGGTCGGCCAGACTCTTGCCGGGGTGGTTCTCGCGCGCATCGAGCACCGCCTGGGCGCATTGTTCGATGCGTTCCTTTTGCTCGGGCGTGGGGTTAGGCCAAGGGAATGTGTTGTAAACCATGCCACCTGAGTAGCGATAGTCGCTTTTAAGACGCCCCGCCACGGTGCGCATCCAGGCATTATGCACTTGCGAATGCAGGATGCCGTAGTGGTAGAGGCCCGCATCGGGAATGAGGAACACGAGGTCAGAACAGAAGGTGTCAGAGCCGATGAATCCCAGCGGGATGTAGCGACGGCGTTCGGAGGAGACTTTC
Organism: Eggerthellaceae bacterium; assembly: GCA_017440565.1. Taxonomy (GTDB): domain Bacteria; phylum Actinomycetota; class Coriobacteriia; order Coriobacteriales; family Eggerthellaceae; genus RGIG3135. The sequence continues at coordinate 757 of JAFSHA010000094.1, forward strand.
GGGATGAGGATGGAGCTGCCCGACGGCATGTTCTCCACGTGAAAACGCGCGGGCTTCTCGGCTAATTTCCGAGTAGGGGCGCTTTTGCTGGAGAGTCTGAACTGGCGGACTGCCTCGATGCGTTCCCTGCACTTTGGCAAATCGGCAAGCTCCGCTTCGGTTAGGTCGCCGAGCCACAGCACCGAACGCGGTCGGTTGTTGAGGAACTCGTCGGATCCCAGCCAGGTTTTAAAATGCTTTTCAGACGCTGGCTCGGCCTTGATGAACGCGTCTTTTTCGTCGCCTTTGAATAGGTAGTATCCTCCGTCGATGGGCTTGTTCCCGATTCCGGTTTTGGGGACGCTGCAGATCGGCGCATTCCGGTTCCACACGAACACATCGGGTGCGGCCGAAAGGTAGGCGTTGATGTTATCGGGATGCAGCTCGACGGGCTGTGCGTCGGGGCCTTCGTAGTGGAAGAGGCGATGCGTCCCGTTCAGCGGCCCCAGCTTCGAGAATCCGACGATGACCACAAAGACATGCGCCTGGCCAGTGGCCTCGTTTCGCCAGCGGAAGGTGTCGTGGGCGAAGTCGATGCGCACGCCGAGGTCGTAGATGGGCGACCATATGTTGGCAACCTGCTCGCCCTGGCAAATGGAGTTCGTGGAAACGAACGCGCATCGGATGGGGTGCTCCTCGATGTACTCGGCGGCTTTCATGTACCATCCGGCCACGTAGTCGACGTTTCCGCAGTTCTTGGAGCCGTGGAACACCTCCATGATGTCTTCCTTCTGCTCCTTCGACTGCATGCGCGCGCCGTAGAAAGGCGGGTTGCCGATGATGTAGCTGCACCTTTCAGCGGGCAGGACGTCGTTCCAATCAATCCGCAGGGCGTTCGCGCACACGCTGTTGGTGATGCTCTTCAGGGGCAGGAAGTCGAAGCGCTGGTAAGGCAGGATCTCCTGGGTCTTCTCCATCATCTGCTGCTCGGCAATCCACAGCGCCGTCTTGCCGACGCTCACGGCGAAGTCGTTGATCTCGATGGCGTAGAACTGCCCGATGTTCACCATGATGGGGCTGTCCACCAGGTCGAAGCTCGTCTGGTCGCCCTGCAGGTTCTCGATGACGCGCAGCTCCAGCTTGCGCAGGCTGATGTAGGTCTCGGTCAGGAAGTTGTGGGAGCCCGCCGCCGGGTCCAGGAACGTGAGGCTTGCGAGCTTTCGTTGGAAGATGCGCAGCTCGCGTACGCGGTCGCGCTCGGTCTTGATTCCCTCGATGGTGGCCAGTTCCGCCTTGAGGTCGTCCAGGAACAGCGGGTCGATGACCTTGTGGATGTTCTCGATGGACGTGTAGTGCATGCCGCCCGAGCGGCGCGTGTCGGGGTTCAGCGTGCTCTCGAACGCCGCGCCGAAGATGGTGGGCGAGATGTCGCGCCAGTCGAAGCCGGCGGACGCCTCGGCCAGAAGGTCCACCTTGATCTGGTCGGTGAGCTGCGGGATCACGATGTCCTCGTGCGTGAACAGGCCACCGTTGACGTAGGGGAAGGCCGCGAGCTCGGGGTCGAGGTAGGGGTCGCGCTGGCCTTCCGGCGTGTCGAGCACGTCGAACAGGTCGATGAGCGCGCCGCGCATGCGCGAGGGCGGCACGTTGCGCAGGTAGTCGTAGAACTGCCCGCGCTTGGCGAGCAGCCCCGCGTCCTCGGCGTACAGCAGGAACACCAGGCGCACGCACAGCACGTTCAGGGAGCGCTGCTCGCGCGGGTCGGTGTCGATGTTCTGGTACTGCCCGGAAAGCTCGTCGTAGAGGCGGCCCACCAGCTCGCCGGCCTTGACGGACAGGCGCTTCTCCTTCTCGATGCGCGAGTTGCTCACGTCGGTGAAGAAGCCGAACAGGTAGAGCGCGTCGGGCAGCTCCTCGAGCGCGACGCTGGTGTAGTCGGTGCCGGGGTTTTCCTTGTCGAGGTCGTGGATGCGGATCTCATCGAAGTTACAGGTGATTATCCAACGCGGGCGGATGGAGTAGGGCAGGTTGTCGGCGTACCAGCGCGCCTGCTGGTAGGGGGTCTCGGGGCCGGCCTTCTTGCTGCGCTCGTAGCGCTCGTCAAGCGAGCAGCCGCGGCTCTTGTTCTCGATGAGGATATGCATGTCCTCGTAGAACACGTCGATCTTGCGGCCCTTCACGCGCCGTTCGAAGTCGAGCACGTAGGTGGCGTTGGGGATGCCCAGCAGCTCCTCGGCGAACTGAATCCAGAACGAGCGCGCCTCGCGGTCCTCGTTTCCCTCCGCCGCCTTCCAGCGCTCGACGAACGCGCGGGCATTGCGCTTCTGCTCGATAGGATTCACTGCTGCCTCGATTCCGATTGTCCGACTCTCTGCCCTATATTTTACAGAAGGCGACTTTTGAGCGAGGAGTGACGCCGTCGTCTTTTTGTCGGTCTGGTCCTTTGGCGGCTACGAAGGCGTGCGCCATTTCTGCGCTTTCAGCCTCGTTCTTGTTTTGTGCCTTGTGTGACTGTCTCGATAAACCTTGAACGGAAGACCTGCTGTTTCTAATTGGTTTTCCATTATGGGATCTCTTTTGCCGTAAATCAGTATATAGCTCGGTCGAACGGAGAATACTTTTTCCAGGTAGCGAAGATCGTACGGGTTTTGTATCGGATTGCAGCCCAAAGTTCCCGATGCGCACATGATGCCAGGGGGAATCGATTTGAAGCAGTCGAGCGTTTCGTTGGAGCCGCATCTTATGTTTTGAATCACCTTGATGCCGTTCGTGGCTAACACTGCCAAAAACAGCTGGTTGAGAAGCATTATCTCTCGCTGCCATTCGACATCCATGTCCTCGGTAACTGTGAGGTCGGGTCCCACCACGCCCATGTACTTCCGATATTCGTCGATCTCGTTGAACACTCTCTCAAACCGAGGGTAAATCCGCTCGTCCCCACAGAAGAAGCAGAGCGCCGCTCTTGAGATGTCTTTCACGAGGGTAGACTTCCTGTCCTTGTATGTCACCACGTCATCAGGAATCTCGCTGAGATAACAACTTCTAGGGATGATGGGAAACCCTCTTTCGTCAAACTCGCAGCCTGATTTACGCAGATACGAGTCAAGTGTGTCCACGAGTCTCATGATATCTTCAAGTGTTTGAATCATGCGGCATGCATTCCTTCCTCCGGAAGCATAATGCAAATGTGCGTCTCCGCGGGAAGGGCCTTCATCAACGCTTTTATCGCCTGCGCAACGCGTAAGCGATAAAACGAAACATGCACTGTTCCGTGCGAGAGTGGTATGTAGTCGAGGCATATTGCGACCTTGTTGCAATCTTTCAGCCGCAAGGCGATTTCTGCGAGGTCCTCTTCTCTTTCTAGGGCCAGCAGCATCGTTAACTTTATCGACCTTTTGTACTCCAGCAGATCAAATAGGCACTTTTCCGTGGATACGTCCGGGTAGCAGGGGTCGTAGGGGGTGATGGGCAGAGTGGCGATTTCCGAAGTCTCCCTTCTGTCCCAGAAGGCCCCGATAAGTTTGTAAGTGCTCTTCATCTAAAGCTCCACCACAACGCCCGTGCCGAGCAGAATGGCGCGATCTGAGAACTCCTTGAGTTTCGTGTACAAAACAGCGAGCCGAGTATCCAGCGTTTGCCCCAGGCGGATTCCGAGCCAGTTGCTCAAAAGCGCACACTGTGCTTCGTTGAAGTAGTCGACGTCGCCGTTGTCGAGCAATGTTCCGCATAATGCGTTTATGGGATCGATGAAATCTTCGTCGAGCAAAAGCCAGTCGCTGGGGTCGAGCTCGAACGCCTCCGCCTTTCGACATGTTTCATGAGGAAGCTCGGGGATATGTCCGTAGTAGTCGACGTCGCTCAGATCGAGTGCCAAAATGAAGACCATCTACATTCCCTCCCTTCTTAAGACCTTGAAGTGAGTGCTTCGGTTGTCTCCCGGTGATCCGTCGACCTTCACGTAACGCTTGGCCCGCTTATCCCATATTCTTAAGTAACCCGACGCCATATCTACTTTCACGGTATACTGGATTCCTTCGAATACGAATTTAACGCCCTCTTTTCTTCCTGAGTCACCTGGTGCGAATCGGTCGCAGATCTCATTGAGGTTGACAGGGTTCTTCTTCCACTCGTCGTTCCACTGAGCTTCTCGTCTTTTGCTGCGATCGAATCTCGCTTTGTCTCGATCCGATGTCGAAGTCGTGATTTCGACGTAGTACTGGGACGCCTCTGAATAGGCGCTCTTGTAATCAGACATGCGCTTACCTTTCTGTGTCGCGCCAAACGGCTTGTTTTGACGCTATGGCTCAACAGTTTGGCTGGAAGCGCTGGGTTCTGTCCCTTGCGGCGGTGCCTTTGGGGTAAAATGATGCTTGCTACTGGATCCCAGCGATCCGACCTCGGCGACACCTGTTGGCGCAGGTGTCGCCTCTTCGTTATTAGTTGCGTTTTCTAACTTTTGCCGCCCCCTTTCCTTTTTCCTGCTCTTCGATGAGGTAATGCAAATCCGGTTCCGAACGTAAAAGATTCAACCAAGCCTTATCGGATTTCGAGGCGGTTGCAACCCGGGAATATTTTCCGCGTCCTACGCTTTCTAGAACGCCGATGGCGACAAGAGATGCAACCGTAAGCTGTACTTTGTAGGCTGGAACACCGGGCTTTGCGGCCTGCAGGTCGTTGATGGAGAAGAACTCATCTGAAGAGAGGAGCGGCGATATTGAGGCGCAGATACTCTCTACATCGCCGAAGGGTACGTTTTTCTTGTAGAGCTCGTCCGTGTCCTCGCCGCGCCGAGCAATTTTTACAAGCTTCTCGTCTCTTATGAAATATGCAGGAAGGCATATCTCGCGATCGTTGGAGGTTGCGTCGCGCTTGGGATCAGACGCGGAATTCGTCCCGCCACGCAGTGGCTTAAAGCCGCTCGCATCAGAGAGCCTCATGCGTATGGCTTTGATACTTTCGGCGATATCAAGCGCTTGGTGCATTGCGTCGAAATCGGCATCAGGGCCGTTGCTGCCAATCTGCGCGAACAGTTCGATCTCTGCCTCCTTCAGATGGGAGATCGTCTTTGCGTAATCCATTGCCGCTCCATTGTCCATCGTCTGTGTCTGCGATTGCAATTATACAGTATAATACATGGACAAGATAGACATATTAAATAGATTTGCGTCTGTAGTTTATTCTGTCTAAGATGTGATAATTACGTACGCTATAAGGCGACACAGATACGACGCCCTCGCCCTGAGCAAGGGCGTCGCGTCGTGCTGTTTTAGGCCGTCAGGCAGGTAATGGGCAGGACGAGAACGCCGTCTTCCCGCCTTGCGGCAAAGCCGCCCGGAATGATGACGGCGCAGAATGCGGGTGCGCCCATGACGGCGGTGTCAATCGTGGATGCCAGACGCTTCAGGCTCTCCGCGCCCTCCTCGACGAAGGACGCCCCTAGCTTCATTTCGAAGAGCGCGTAGCGACCGTCGCGCAGTTGAACGACGGCGTCCGCCTCGCGTCCCGCCTCGTCGTGATAATGGAGAACCTCTCCGCCGAGGGCCTGCGCGTAGACCCTCAAATCGCGAACGCAAAGCGACTCGAAAAGCAGCCCCATGGTGGACGTGTCCATGAGCAGGGAGTGCGGGCTTGCTCCAAGCGCGGCGGCGGCGATGGACGGGCAGGTAAAATGCCTCGTCGGAGTTTTGGCGATCCTCGATTTCGCATGGAGCGACGGCGCCCACGCCGAAAGCTCCTGAATGACGTAGAGTCTTCTCAGCGCTGCGAGGTAGCCGTTGACCGTCTCTTTCGATAGGTCGATGTCGCGCGCTTTAAGGTCCTTGATGACGGTCGACTGGGTTGCCTGCGACGAGGTGAGGCGTGCGTACTCTCTCATGATGAGGCGTGCGTATTGGGGATTTCGAGAAACGCCGTCAACGCGGGAGATGTCTTGCTCGGCGATGGTTGTGACGTAGTCGTAGGCCATCTCCAGAGAGTCTTCGGGCGATAGCGTGGTCACCGCGCGCGGCCATCCGCCTCGGCAGATGAGGTGCGACATGAGCTCGATGTCGCAACTGGAATAGCCGACGGGATCGACTGCTCCGTCGAAGAGGGCGGCTAGCGAAACCTCGCAGGTTGAGTCTCGTGATTCTGCGAGGGCCATCGGCGCCATATCCACCGAGACGATTCGTCCTGCGCCGGAGTGGGAGGGGGGTGTTGTCGGAGTCGAGGAACCCGTGAGCATGAAGCGACCAGGCTGCGATTCGCCGTCGACGGCGAATCGAACGGCGTCCCATAGCTGAGGTGCTTCCTGCCACTCGTCGATGAGCCGCGGGGCGGAGCCCCTGAGAAGCAGGGACGGTTTCGTTTCAGCGAGGAGTCGGTAGTCGTTTCGCTTGTCGGGATCTTGCATCATAAGAGAGCTCGCTGCGATTTGAAGGGCGGACTGCGTCTTTCCGCACCATTTCGGCCCTCGAATCTCGACGGCGCCCGCATAGCCGAGCTTGCGTCGGATTGTCGCATCGATGAATCGAGGAAGGTACTTTTCCTCGCTGAGTTTTGCGCTAGGCATCTGAACTGCTCCTATTTGGTCCAACCGTCCGATTACGGAAATTATAACCGTCCGATTGCGGAAATTCTAGCCATCCGATTGTGGGAATATTTACCGTCCGTTTTCGGATTGCGCTGATCGGGCTTTCTTCCCCAATTCCGCGCATGTGTCCGACTCCGTTTGCCAACCCGTTAAATTCCGCGGCCTTTAGCGGGAAGCGCGGCCGACACCGCGCGCGGCGGTGTACAATTTGGCACGTTACCCGCAGGTGCCGGCCGTTCGCCCCGCGCGCGCCCGCCACCTGGAACAGTGGCCTTAAGCCGAAGGAATCTGCCGAGAAGGGAAGCGAAATGGCTATTCAAGAGGTTGACTATATTTGGAAGAACGGCGAGCTGGTCCCGTGGCATGAGTGCACCACCCATGTCTTGACTCACTCCCTGCATTACGGCTCCGGCGTGTTCGAGGGCATCCGCTGCTACTACAACGAGGAGACGGGCAAGAGCTACGTCTTCCGCCTGCAGGAGCACATGGAGCGCCTCATCCGCAGCTGCAAGATTGCGCTCATCGACATCGACTACACCGCCGAAGAGCTGTGCGAGGCAACCCTCGAGGTCATTCGTGCCAATAAGCTTCCGTCTTGCTACATCCGCCCGCTGGTGTATCGCGGCTACGGCAACATGGGCGTGAACCCGGCCGGCTGCCCGACCGAGGTCATCATCGCCGTGTGGCCGTGGGGCGCTTACCTGGGCGACGACGCGCTTGAGAACGGCGTGTCCGTGGGCGTTTCCTCTTGGCGTCAGCGTTCCGTGAACGCCATTCCGCCGGCCATGAAGTCCACCGCCTCCTACATGAACTCCATCCTCGCGAAGATGGAGGCTCTCGAGCACGGTTACGCCGAGGCCATCCTGCTTAACGAGGACGGCAAGGTGTGCGAGGGCTCTGGCGAGAATCTGTTCGTCGTGCGCAACGGCGTGCTTTCCACGCCTCCGCTGTCTGATGGCGTGCTCGAGGGCATCACCCGCGACACCGTGCTTTGCATCGCCGAGGACCTGGACATCCCCGCGCTTGAGGAGAGCCTGGTTCGCTCCGACCTTTACGTTGCCGACGAGGTGTTCATGACCGGCTCCGCCGCCGAGCTTACTCCCATCGGCGCCGTTGACGGCCGCACCATTGGCAAGCCGGGCGAGATCACGAAGGCCATCCAGGCGAAGTTCTTCGACATCGTGAGCGGCAAGGAAGAGGCTTACCTCGACTGGCTGACCGAGGTGTAAGCCGCGGGTCTCTTATCCGAATCATCGAAGCGCCGTCGGGTTAGGCGGTTGGTCGTAAAGCAGCGAATCTGAAAATCACCGTTTTACGGCATCTGTCTGACAGGGCTGGAAAACAACTACGAAAAGAACGATGTCGAGTCGAAAGACTTGGCATCGTTCTTTTCTACTTAGCTCTTGTGAGCACATCGTCTTCCTCGGAGACCGGAATGGCCATGTTTTCCAGCGCGTCTCGCAGCTGCGGGTTGTGGATGACGAAGTGTATGGCCGGAGCCTTGCTCTTGGAAATGAGCACCCAATTCCCCTCGTGGATATGGATCTGTATGTTGCGGAAAGGATAGGCTCTGTTCTTTTTCACCGTGTAATTTTCGTGGTTAGCGCAATAGTTTTCGATTAGGGCCAGGTGCTCCTGATACTCCTCATAGCTGTAGGCGACATCCTTTTCCATGAACAGTTTCGCAAGCGGCAAATACATGGGATGCTGATGGAATTCCTCTCGCTCCATCACGGGAATCTCCTCCGTGAGAGCATCCCGTGCCAGCAGCGTTTCGTACTTCAGACGCTGTCGTGATACGAATTCGGTGATTTCCGTTTTTTCCTCTGCCGTCACGTCGTTGTGCGCCAGGATTCTTTCCAGAAGATCGTCGGTAAGGGTATGGATCGGCAGGGCGGAAAGGATGGATCTGCGCGTTCCAGGTGCAGAATCATGTTTCTCCATAAAAGCACGAAACGCCCCTGCCTGTTCCGCGCGGTAGATGTCCATGAGCGGCAGCGCCTTGGACAAAAGATCCTTTGCCCGCTGACGGTAATAGGCTACTTCTTCTTTGTTGTTGGTCAGATACATTTTGCCGTTCTCGTGGTGCCCTATGATGCACTCTCCGGAGAGGGCGGCGGCGCCGCTGGAATAAATGAAATGCCCGAAGAGCTTGTTGTGCGTTCCGCTCAGATAATAGGGCGATATCTGGCCCGTCATGTACATGGGGATCCAGCCTTCCAACCCCATCATCATCTCTTCGAAGGGACGGTTGATGTTGTGGATGAAGTGGATGCGCAGGCCCTTTTTCAGCATGAGCGCGACGCCGAAAATATACTTTTTCATGAAGTCTGTTCCCGCCGCCTTGTCGGCCATGGGCGTGTCGTCGTTGGCGATGAAATCCTCCATGGATTTGGACAGCACGGTCGCTTTGAAAAAGTCCAGCGTGCCCTTGCGCATTGCTTCGATCCCGTAATAGTTCTTGGAAGTCGGCAGTTGGAAAGGCGTGGTGGGCACCTTCAGCTCGTCAAAGTGAATGCTGCGGATAAACTCATTGAGGTCAAATTCATCCAACTTGGTCAGAAACGGGACCGTGACGCTCTCTTTTTCCGCAGCCTCGCTTGCAAGCCAGCCGACCAGGTGCTTTATGCAGCTGTCCTTGTCGCGTAGTTCCTCTGCGGGGACACCTAGCAAACCCGCAAGCGTTTCCTCATCGGAAGGCGTTAGATGGGTAGCCACGAATTTCGCGACATCTGCGGAAAAGCGGATGGGATCGGCGGGCTTTCTCTGCCCGTTTCGGATGCGGGAGATGTAGGAGCTGTCAAAGTTCAGTGCGTGGGCAAGGTCGGCAACGTTTACGGAAAGGCGGGAGAGCAGTGTATCAAGGTTTTTCTGAAATTGCTCAAAGGGGAATGCCTGATCGGTCAGAACCTGCTGCAGTTTATTCCGGATAGCATCCTTCGTCAGACCTGTAATGTGCTTTTTCTCCGCCAGCAAGCAGATGCCGTTCACTAGCCCCTCAAGCTGCGCGCTTCCTACTTCGGGCGTACGAATGCCGCTGCGGTATCTGCTGATGACAGATTCGGAAAGCCCCGATGCTTCGGCGAGTTCTTTCGCGCTGCATTCCAGCGCAGAAATGTATTCGTTCAGTTGTTCATTGAAAGTCATCGTCGCTGTTCTCCATTCCCGCACACGGACAGAACACTTCATTTCAATTACATCGCATGTTGCCACTTGCGGAAATAAGTTTCCGCAAAAGTCATTGACATTTCTGGCAATCATGTTGTTGCGTCAGATTCGCATAGTTAAATGGATGTGTATGTGCAAATTGATTTTCGGCAAAACGGTGATAAAGCGAAAACATCTCTGGTTTACGTTCTGAGACCAAACGGAAGAAGGCGATGAGCATGATCAAGGTGGGCAGGATAATAACGGGGTCTTTCGGTTTTCTCTTGGTGCTTCTCTTGCTGCTAGGCGTATTCAGCGCGCCAGCGCAGGCGTATGCGACCGGCGAACCTGTTCAAAACACTGGGAAATCCGCCACCGTAACGATTAACTCCAACGTCGGCATAGCGGTTCAGTTCAGGAGCACGAAGGAAAAGACGGACGACACGGTCTACTATTCAACGGGCGATGGTTCGGGTTATCTCTTCGCAAGTGGCGACGTCAGCGGCTTGCCGGAGAGCGGGACGATTTACTTGGCGATAGAGCCGAAGCTCGGCAACTCCAATACGTATACCTCCATATTGATTGACGGCGAATCGAAGAAGTTTCACAACGGAACCGATCCAAACGTCTACGCCGTCCCAGTTGCGGGTAAGTACGAGATAATCGTCAGTGGAAAGGAGAGCGTAAGCTACACCATCATGTGGACGAACTCCGGCGCAACGAACGTCGAGGGCACTGATTTCGCCGGGTCTGATTGCGTCATTGGCAACGGCAAGGCCTACGTAAAAGCCGTTTACGATAACGCGACGGACATGAAGGACATTACCAGTACGATTGCCAATATCGAAAAGGGCTGCGTGGATGACGACGGCAAAGGCTATGTGGCGATAGAGGCGGGAAACATCGTCGACTTTGCGTTCATTCCGGACTACGGGTATCAGCTGACCAGCATCAAGGCGAATGATAACCCGCTGGTGGCGCAAGAGGAGCTGAATGAGTTTCGCTTCAAAATGCCCACCTCGCACATTCACTTCAGCGCTACTTTCACGAAGACGGATGACGTCGTTTCGGCAAATGCGCAGAGCGTTTCGGGAGGCTCCGTCTCCTTGGCCGACGGTGAATTGAGCAGCGGTACTGCCAGGCTGGACGTTAACGACGCCGAGGTAGGCAACCAGGACGCTTTCAAGGAAGCGGCACAGGGCTACATCGTCTCCGAATACCTCGATATCTCCCTGAGCAACGTTTTCTATAAGGGAACCGAGAATGCCGGGGATGTCTGGGCCACCAAGGTCGAGACGCTGGATAATCCTGCCGAAATCACTTTGAGGCTCAAAGAGGGCATCGATACGGAAACGGTAAAGATCGTCCATGAAAAAGCCGAGGGGCAATTCGATCTGTTGGATGCAAGCTACAATCCCGAGACCCAGGAGGTTACCTTCAGTACTTCGAGCTTCTCCAAGTACGCCATTGCGTACGTGGAGTCCTCGAATGCACCGACAGATGCTACTTACTGGATCGATTTCGGGCCCGGGTTGTGGAGCGTGGGTGGCGTGGAGGTTGGCGTCCAGACAGAGGGGTTGAGCGACGACGACAAAAACGTGCAGCTTTCAATCGAGGATGCCATCACCTTGAGTAACTTCGATCCGAGCACGATGGATGCGATCCTCGTAGTAGATGAGGACGTCACGCTCTATTTGAATGTTGATGATAACGGCAACACCAAGCTCGCAGACGTTGAGGGCGGTGTCGAGGTTCTTCCGCCAGAAGGCTCCATGTGGTTTAGCGTAGTAGAGAAGCCGGTGGTTGCTCCTCCCAGCGTCGGTCCTTCCACCACCACCGTAACCATTCCCGTTTCGGGTGAGGAGAACACCGTCCACGCCGAGGTCGCTGTCTCCGGCGCCACGGTTGAGGTCAAGCCGCTTGACGTTGACGAGATCGGGAAAATCGTCGGTGACGACGTCCAGACGGGTGTCGTCGAGATCGACCTGTCCTCCCTTAACTCCGATGTCAAGCAGGTGCTGCTGCCCGTCGCCACCCTCGAGGCCATCACCCAAGCGGCTGAAGATGCGGGCAACGATACCGAGTCCATCGCCATCATCACGCCGCAGGGCGCCGTTGAAATGGACGATGCCGCAATGCGCGCCGTCCTCGACCAAGCAGAGGGAGAGTCCGTCGTTCTCTCGCTCAACAACACCGGCAACAGCCAGCTCAGTGCCGCCCAAAACGCTGCGCTTGAGGGCATGGAGGTCCACGGCGGTTTCGAGGTCTACTTCGAGTGCCCGGTTACCGGCAATCGCATCGGCGACTTCCGCGGCGGCTCGGCAACCATCTCGATTCACTTCGAAGCTCCCGAGGGTAAAAAGGGCTCGGGCTTCAGCATCTGGTTCGTCTCTGATGAAGGCGATCTGCAGAAGATGAAGACCTTCCACGTCGGTGCTAAGCTGGTGACTTCCGTTCCTCACATGTCCGACTATGTCATCGTCTACGAGGACCATCCGGCATATGAGGACTGCGAGAGAGGCTCCGAGTGCCCTATTGCGCAGTTCCCCGATGTGAAGGCTGGAGCTTGGTACCACGACGGCTTGCACTGGGCCGTTGAGAACGGCGTGCTCAAAGGCGGCGATGACGGCAAGATGACGCCGGGCGAGGCTATCGACCGCCAGATGCTCATGGTCATCCTGCATCGTTACGCGCAGGGTGCGGGAATGAGCACTTCCGTTTACGAGGACACCAACATCCTGTCCTACGATGGAGCGGAAGACGTTTCGACCTGGGCTATGGAGTCCATGCAGTGGGCCTGCGGCGCGGGCATCATGAAGGGTTACAACGGCACCGACCTGGCTCCCAAAGACGAGCTTACCCGCGAGCAGATGGCGACTTTCCTGCATCGTTTCGCGATTTTCATGGGGTTTGACGTGAGCGTGGGCGAGGACACCAACATCCTGTCCTACGACGATGCCGACCAGATCAGCGGCTGGGCCATGGAGGCCATGCAATGGGCCTGCGGCGCGGGCGTCATCACCGGATACACCGATGCTGCAGGCAACCATGCCGGCGAACTCGGCCCGATCGACGACTGCAGCCGTGCCCAAGCTGCGACCATGATGATGCGCTTCGACGCCGTCTCGTAAGGAGAGGCAGGTCGCTTCACCCATCGTGTGCCTGCGAGGCCCCACCCCCGATTGAGATTTCGGAGGTGGGGCCTCTTTTGCGCTCCGCGAGACCATTACAGCCCGAACCATCGAGGTTCGGGCTGTTTTACGATCACCGAGCATTTCCGACGGCGCTTCTTTGTTATTCTGATCCCCAAACGAAAAGCCGACGTCATTGCAGAAAGCTGACCATCCATGAACACGCGCGTTTACACCTACGATAGCACCCTTCGCGATGGCGAGCAGTGCGAGGGCATCACGCTCTCGCTTGAGGACAAGCTGCGCATCGCGCGCCGCCTCGACGACTTCGGCATCGACTACATCGAAGGCGGTTTCCCCGCCTCGAATCCCAAGGACATCGCCTTCTTCAAGCGCATGAGCGAGATGCCGCTTGCGCACGCCCAGGTGGTGGCGTTCGGCTCGACGTGCCGCAAGGGCGTCGCCGCCGCAGAAGACCAGGGTCTTGCCGACCTGCTCGAGAGCGGCGCACCGGTGGTCGCCATCGTGGGCAAGACGTGGGACGCGCAGGTCACGCGCGCGCTGCAGACCACGCTCGAGGAGAACCTGCGCATGATCTCGGAATCGGTCGCGTACCTGAAGGCGGCCGGCCGCCGCGTGGTGTTCGACGCCGAGCACTTCTTCGACGGCTACAAGGCCAACCCCGAATACGCGCTCGCATGCGTGCGCGCGGCGTCCGAGGCGGGCGCCGACTCGGTCGACTTGTGCGAGACCAACGGCGGCGCGCTGCCGTTCGAGGTTGAGGAAATCGTCGCCGCGGTGGCGCGCGAACTGCCCGATCAGGCACTTGGCGTGCACTGCCACAACGACTCGGGCTGCGCGGTGGCCAACGCGTTGGCGGCTGTGCGGGCGGGCGCGACGCAGGTGCAGGGCACCGTCAACGGCATTGGCGAGCGCGTGGGCAACACCGATCTGCTGACGGTCATCGCCGACTTGGAACTCAAGATGGGGCGTGAGTGCGTAGGTCCCGAAAAGCTGCGCGAACTGACGCGCGTTTCCCACTACGTGGCCGAGATGTGCAACGTGAGCGTTCCGGGGAACCACCCGTACACGGGCGCCTCGGCGTTCGCGCACAAGGGCGGGCTGCATGCGAGCGCCATCGCGCGCTTCCGCGAGGCCTACGAGCATGCGAGCCCCGCAAGCGTGGGCAACGACACGCGCATGATCGTGAGCGAGCTTGCGGGTAAGGCCTCGCTTGTGCAAAAGGCCGCTGCGATGGGCATCGACCTATCCGACGAGGGCGTCGACGTGCAGGCCATTCTCGACGACATTAAGGCGCGCGAGGCAGTGGGCTACTCCTATGAGGTAGCTGACGGATCGCTTGCGTTGCTTTTGCTGCGGGCGCTTGGTAAGTACGAGCCCGCGTTTTCGCTCGAGAGCTTCCGCGTGATCGTGGACGACTTCACTTATATGGGCGCGGCGGCGCAGGGTGCCATGTCCGAAGCTACCATCAAGATTCACGTGGGCGAAAAGCGCTTCGTCGCGACGGGCGAGGGAACCGGCCCGGTTGGCGCGCTCGACAGCGCGCTGCGCATGGTGCTCGCCGAGTCGTACCCGGAGGTCGCAGGCATGGAGCTTATCGACTACAAAGTTCGCCTGCTTGACGAAAGCCAGGGTACCGACGCCATCACGCGCGTCACCATTACCACCGCCGACGCACGTGGCAGCTGGGGTACCGTGGGCGTTTCCGAGAACGTGATCGAGGCGTCGTGGAACGCGCTGGTCGACTCCATAGAGTACGGCCTCCTGCGTATGGCCGAATAGCTGCTCGGAGCCGACCGACGCGCGGGTCGCTTTCGTTTCCTCGCGGGTTTCCTGCGGCATTCGCGGTACAATGTCCTAGCGCACGGTGGAGCGCTAAAGTGCGCATGCGCGGGGAAGGCGCAGGTGAAAGGGGTTTGCATGGGCGACATCAGGACCAAAGAAGTTGACGATCTCCTTGCCGTGTTGGCGGCGCTTGACGACGAGGACGCTATCTTCGCCCTGCTCGAGGACCTGTTCACCATTCGCGAGATTCGCGAGACGTCGCAGCGTCTGGCTGTGGCCCGCTTGCTTTCATCGGGGAAGTCCTACGCGGTTATCGAGGATGCCACGGGCGCTTCCGCTACCACTATCGCGCGCGTGTCGAAATGCTTAAGCTACGGCGCCGGCGGCTACGCCAAAGCGCTCGCCGTTCTGGAAGATCTTCCTGCGGAATAGATCGCGCGCCGAAAACCGGCATCACGACTGCAGAATAGGTCGCGCACCGAAAGCTGGTGTCGCGACTGCAGAATGGATCGCGCGCCGAAAGCTTTCATCACGGCTGCAGAATATCCCTCGCGAATGCGATTTCGGCGAGTTGTGTGCAAAAACCCCAACGATTGGACAACTTGAGAGGCGAAAAGCGCTCGTATTCGGCTCATTTCAGCCTCAGTGATCCAATGCAAGTAAAGTTGTTTGCATTTGCCCAGTTCAGAGAACCGCAACCTGTAAGATAGGCATTGCCTGCAAGTTCCTGCGGTCTAAAAAACATCCAATCGTTAAGGTTTTTGCACACAACTTCGGAAACGGTGCTTCCAAAGCGGTTGCGAACGGGCTTTCCAGGTTACAAAACCTCGATATGGCGTGCGATTTCGAGCAGCAATTGGCCGCGCGTGCCGATGGGGATCGTGTTCGTCTCCAGAAACGTCGGGATCTCCTCTCGCTTGAGCGTGAACGGCTCGATGAGCTCGATGGGCTCGGGCGACGCCTCGCCATCCTTCTCTACGTACGCGATGACGATTTGCACGCTTTCGCCGGACATGCCCATCGACGAGTAGCCCGCCTGCGGCAGCGGGCGCACGGCCGCTTCACCCAGCTCGGCGCGCACGCGGTAGCCGGTTTCCTCGTGAAGCTCCCGATCAACGCAGGTGATGAGGCTTTCGCCTGCCTCGAGCAAACCAGCGGGGAAGGCGATGGTCCAGGAGTTCAGGGGGTAGCGGAACTCGCGGATAAGCAGCACGCTTCCGTCGGGCAGGATGGGAACTACGCATACGGCATCGGCGGGCGATTTTTCGCCGCGCGCGTTGGCCTCGAGCTCGGCTCGATAGGCTTCAGTGCTTTTCCGCGATACGCTTTCGTAGCTGAAAATCTCGCCGTTCGGCAGTTGGTAGACAAGGGCGTATTTCTTGATCCAGCCGTCGTGGACCAGCTTCACATCGATGAGCTGCGGAAGGGGGCGCTCGGAGCGTGCGGTTTTGGTCATGACGGGTCCTCTCTTCCGATGGCGCCGTTGCGTTCGCTTGCGCGCAGCGGCTTGAGGCTAGCTTACATCATCGACGCGCTTGATTTGGCGAAACTGCCTCAAGACATGCGAAAAGGCGGCCAAGGAGGAGGGGGAGCCGCCTTTTCGAAGGGCGGGTGTCGCCGAGTTAATTCGACACCCTAAGGAGAGAGAGGAGAGAAAGGAGGAAGGGGAAGTCCTTTGCTCTGGTACCCAGTATAGGTGCGTTCGCGCAGCTTGGCGCCTGCGCGCGCGTTCGGTAACCGCGCCGTTGCCGTTTGTTGGGCGCGCTGTCGAGTTGTGTGCAAAATGGGTCTCGCGTGCGGGGTGATCCAACGCGAGATCACCCTGAATCGCCGCATTGGAGGACCTGAGAGCCGCAGTTTCGGGTTCGTGGCGCTTTCCGACTGCTATATTTGGCGTTCTTCGTGGGGTTGCAGCCCGATCCTCTCGCACGCGAGGCCGGTTTTGCACACAACTCGCAGTTGGCACGGCGGCTCACAACACGGCGGCTCACAAAAAAGGCCGCCCGGAGGCGGCCTGTGGCGGCTGTCTTACGCGCAGGATTTAGAAAGCGCGGAACTTGGCCTTCGGGACGAAGCAGATGGGGCACTTCTCGAAGTCGTCGCCCTTGTGGATGTAACCGCAAACGGGGCAGAGGTAGAAGGTGTCGTCATCCTCGGCGTCGATGTCGTTGTAGGCGGCCAGGTACAGCTCGGCGTGCACGGCCTCGGCCAGCTTCGCGCGAGTGAACACCTGCACGGCCTTGGTCTCGCCTTCCTCGATGGCCTTCTCGATGAACGCCGGGTACATATCGGAGGTCTCGTAGATCTCGCCCAGGGCGCCCGAGATGAGGTTGAGGTCGGTAGCGATACCCTCGGCGGCCGGCGGCTCGGGCTTGACGTAGTCGGGCTCGGCAGCGGTGATGAGCGCGGCCTCCATGCCAATGTGGATCTGCTCGGCGGCGGCGGTTGCCTCGAACAGGCGGGCGATCTGGTTGTAGCCCTGCTCCTTGGCGGCGGCGGCAAACGCGGTGTACTTGGCGGATGCGCCGGTTTCGCCGCAGACGGCGGCCTTCAGGTTCTCAAGCGTGGTGCCGACGACGGTGGTGCTGCCAGCGGCGACGCTGAAGTTAGTTGCGTTCTCGTGGTTGGGGGTAGTTGCGCGGACCTTCATGGGGCCAGCCTCCTTTTCCTCGTCTAGTTGGCGAACATGTGAAATGATCGCGGCTAATTCGCGTCTTTGCATTATACGCAAAGGTTTGTCACCGATTCGTTTCGTTCGGATGATACAGTTCTGCCACCATTGATTTAGCACGGTTTACGAGCCCTCGCGTGGTAGGGGGCTTTCGATAGAAGGGACGAACATGGAACGTGAAGTTGCCTGGAAGAAATACGACGAGGCGAGCCTGGCGGCGCTCGAGGAGCTTGCCTGCGGCTACATCGATTTCATTTCCGAGAACAAGACCGAGCGCGAGTGCGCTTCTGCGGCTATCAAGTTGGCGCAGGATGCGGGCTACGAATCGCTTGATGAGGCCGTTTCGGCTGGCCGTGAGTTAAAGCCGGGCGACAAGTTGTGGGTGCAGGCACACGGAAAGGCACTCATGCTGGTGCATGTGGGTGCCCGCCCGATGGCCGAGGGCATGAACATCCTGGGCGCGCATGTGGACTCGCCGCGTCTTGACCTGAAGCAGAATCCGCTGTACGAGAGCAACGGTTTCGCGCTGCTTGACACGCACTACTACGGCGGCATTAAGAATTACCAGTGGGTGGCGTTGCCGCTTGCGCTGCATGGCGTGGTGGCGAAGACCGATGGGACCGTGGTCGAGGTGAACATCGGCGAGGATGCTTCCGATCCGGTTTTCTGCGTGACTGATTTGCTGCCGCATTTGGGCGCTGCGCAGATGGACAAGAAGGGGTCGAAGGTCGTCGAAGGCGAGGATCTCGACTTGCTGGTGGGGAACAGGCCCTCTGACTGCGGGACGGGCTCTGGGCGACTGGACACTCCCGCCCAGAGCCCTGATGCGGCTTTGGAGGCTGCGGGCGAGGAGAAGCCGGAGGCGCCGAAGGAGCCGGTGAAGGCGCTCGTTCTCGAGATCCTGAACGAGAAGTACGGCATCGAGGAGGAGGACTTCCTCTCGGCCGAGCTTGAGGTGGTGCCGGCGGGCCGCGCGCGTGAGCTGGGCTTTGATCGCAGCATGGTCATCGGGTACGGACAGGATGACCGCGTGTGCGCCTACACGTCGCTGGTGGCGCAGCTGGCGCTGGCGGCCGACGAAGAGCCGCCCGCTAAAACAGCGGTCACCATTTTGGTTGACAAGGAGGAAATCGGCAGCGTGGGCGCCACGGGTATGTGCTCGCGTTTCTTTGAGAACGCAATTGCCGAGATCATGGAGCTGGCGGGCGAGGGCGGCGCGCTGCCGTTGCGTCGTGCGCTGGCAGCATCGAGCATGCTGTCCTCCGATGTTTCCGCTGGTTTCGATCCGGCGTATGCCAGCGTCTTCGAGGCGAAGAACTCGGCGTTTTTGGGCAAGGGCCTGGTGTTCAATAAGTACACGGGCGCGCGCGGTAAGAGCGGCTCCAACGACGCGAGCGCCGAGTACGTGGCGCGCATTCGCCGCGTGATGGCCGATGCCGGCGTGACGTTCCAGACCGCTGAGCTGGGTCGCGTCGATGCGGGCGGCGGCGGGACTATCGCCTATATCCCAGCCGAGTATGGCATGAATGTAATTGACTCGGGCGTGGCGGTGCTTTCCATGCACGCGCCGTGGGAGGTTACCAGCAAGGCTGACATCTACGAGGCACGTCGCGGCTACGAGGCCTTCCTTCGCAACATGTAATCGATTGGCTGAAGCAAGCTGAAAGGTTTGAAGGGCCGATGGGTCAGTCGGCCCGTCGCGACATTGTCCCGTGCTCGTGGTGTCGACGATGTCGAATTACTCGAAGGTCAGGGGGGGGAGGTAGCACCTGCGCGCCTCCCTTCGAAAGTCCCCGCCGACGGGCGATATGATTCTGCATTGTGCAATGCAATTAGAGAATCAAAGCCGATGGCGATGTGATTTCGGAATGATCGGTGGGGTGTGGTTTATGGTGGGTGCTAGTGGAGGGGCATGGTGCGTGAAGGAGGTGCGGGCTTGATGGGGCTTGACGAACTGGAGCGGCAGCGTGACTTGGCGGTTTGCGGATACTCGCTGGCGGAGGGCGCGCAAACTCGCTTTGCGGCGGAAGGAGCGCACGACCCCACGGCTACGCGCTATTTCGTGCTCGAGAAGCTGTTTTCCCAGATGGAATTTGATGTTGACTCGCATCTGCTCGATGTGGGCTGCGGTGCGGGCAGGGCGCTAGCGTATTATGTGGAAGTCGGGCTGCCGGGGCGGGCGACGGGCGTTGAGCTTGACCCGGTGCTTGCGCGACGTGCTAGCACGTGGGCGAGGAACTTCCCGCAGCTAGCCGTGGTCGAGGGCAGCGTGCTGGATGTTTCGTTGCGTCCGTATACGCACTTCTACCTGTTCAACCCCTTCGACAGCTGCGTTCTCGAGCGTTTCGTCGAGAAGCTGGAGGCCGAGGTGCGCGGCTGTGTCACGCTGTGCCATATGTCCGACAATGGCGAGAACTACCTGTTCTGGGGCCGTGCGGGCTGGCGCTTGCAAACCGAGGGTTGGATTCACGAATACGAGGGCAGCCCTGCGTTCAACTGCCCGCAACACTGGTCTATCTGGCAGTTTGACCGAGCGTGACGAGGGGACGCCGAGCAAGGGCTCTTCCGTTGGCGACGCAAGGGGGAAGGCGCGACGGTAACGGAAGAGCCGCGTTGGGGGCGCTACTGCCCCGGGGCCTTCGGTGCCGCGGGAGCGCCGGGAGCGCCAGGTGCCGCGGGAGCGCCGGGGGCGCCAACACCGGGAATCGCATAGGGGCTTGCCTCGGGAAGCTCGGCTCCGCACTGGGGGCATGCCTTTGCCGTGGCGGGGCACTTCGCACCGCACTGAGGGCAGTTCCTGTCCGCCTCGATGGCTGCTGGCCTAAAACACATGATGTTCTCCTATCGTTAAGGGGCTTCGGCGTAGCAGCTCGCCGAAGCCGAATTCAGGTGCCTCGGCAACGATTCTATAGCCCTCTTCCACGCCTGTGAATTTCCTTCTTTTCCATAATCTGATTCCCGTTTGGAAACAGAGAATGTAACGTTCGAAGAAGGGAATCTGTTTCCATTCCAGAAACAGCAATGTTTCGCAATCATCGATTCACACGACCGAATACGCCCTGTATATTGCGCCTTAGGGTGCCCGCAAGGATTCGCGTAAAGCAGCTTCGCGGATCAAAGCAATGCAGAGGAGGAAGAATGGAGTTTGTTAACGACATCGGCAAGCCTTGGCGATTCGAAGACGAAGGACTGACGGTTACCCGTTCCTGCGTGTGGTCGCCTCCGGGATGCCATCCGGTTGGCTGCGGCGTGAAGTTCTACGCTGACGCTGAAGGCAAGCTGGTCAAGGTCGAGGGCGACGAGAACCAGCCGGTCACCAAGGGCCGTCTGTGCGTGCGCTGCCTGACTTTGAAGGACTACGTCAACCACCCCGACCGCATCAAGTATCCCATGAAGCGCGACCCGCAGTTCCGCGGTCAGGCCGACAAGTGGGAGCGCATCAGTTGGGAAGAGGCCTTCGATCTTATCGAGAGCGAGTGGAAGCGCATCACCGGCAAGTACGGCCCCACCTCGGTTGCCGTATGGGCCGGCACCGGCCGTGAGGGCGGTACCTTCATGCCCTATGCTGCGGCCATCTTCGCAACGCCGAACTACTGCTACACTCAGTCCGGCTACGCCTGCTACCTGCCGCGCATGGCCGCTTCGGCCTACGTGCTGGGTGCCGTGTATCCCGAGATCGACTTCGCCGGCGGCCTTGAGGGCACTTACGACAACCCCGAGTTCGTGGTTCCGGAAGTCATCATGCTGGTTGGCAAGGATCCGCTGCCCTCCAACCCCGACGGCTTCTTCGGCCATTCGGTCATCGACCTCATGAAGCGCGGCGCGAAGCTCATCACCGTCGACCCGCGTTCCAACTGGGTGTCCACGCGCGCCGAGTACAACCTGCGCCTGCGTCCCGGCACCGACACGGCCCTGCTCATGGCCATGCTCAACGTCATCATCGACGAGGACCTTTACGACCACGAGTGGGTTGAGAAGTGGACTTACGGCTTCGAGCAGCTCGCCGAGCGCGTTCAGGCCATCACGCCCGCCATCGCCGCCGAGATCTGCGACGTCCCCGAAGAGGACATCATCGGCGCTGCTCGCATGTACGCCGCCGCTAAGCCGGCCTCCATTGCCTGGGGCCTTGCCACCGACCAGAAGGCCAACGGCCAGCAGATGGCGCACTGCGTCATGGCCCTCATGGCTATCACCGGCAACATCGACGTGCCCGGCGGCAACATCATCGGCGGTTTCGCCGACTCGCTGAACGAGCCTGGCTTCGGCTTCAGCATCATGTCCGACGAGACGAAGGACGCCCTGCTCGGTCTACACGACTACCCGGCCTACTGCGGCATGCTGCTCAACGCCCATGCCGACCTCATGCTCAAGGCGCTTGAGACCGAGGAGCCCTATCCCATCAAGATGGGCCTGTTCGCGGGCAACAACCTGGTTGCCTGCACCTCCGCCGAGCCGCGCCGCTGGCATGACGCCATGATCAAGAGCCTCGAGTTCAACATCGGCTTCGACGTGTGGATGACCCCGTCTGTCCAGGCAACCTGCGACCTCATGCTTCCGCTGCCCACCGTTGCCGAACGCGACGGCATCGTGTTCACGCACTACAGCTCGCTGCCCGTCACCTACGGCGTCATGACCCCGGCTATCGTCCGCGTCGGCGAGACCAAGTCCGACATGGAGTTTGGCTGGGAGCTCGGCCATCGTTTGCAGCCCGATTTCTGGAACGAGCAGTTCACCGACTTCACCAACTTCATCGAGAAGTTCCGCCTGCAGGGCAACATCTCCCTCGAGGACGCTCGCGAGAAGGTGTGCGTCCAGCGCGGTCATACCTATCGCAAGTACGAGAAGGGCCTCTTGCGCGGCGACGGCGCCCTGGGCTTCAACACGCCCACCGGCCGCGTCGAGCTGTGGTCGACCATGTTCCAGCGCTTCGGCGACGATCCGCTGCCTTACTACGAGGAGCCGCAGTACAGCCCGCTTTCCACGCCCGAGCTGCTTGAGGACTACCCGTTCGTGCTCACTTCGGGCGCCCGCCGCTACGAGTACTTCCACTCCGAGGGCAGGCAGATCCCGTATCTGCGCGAGATTCATCCCGAGCCGACGTTCGACATTCACCCCGTTGACGCCGAGGCGCTGGGCATCTCCCAGAACGACATGTGCATCCTCGAGAACCAGTACGGCTTCTGCGAGCTGCGCGCCAACCTTTCACCCATCGTGAAGCCCGGCGTCGTGCATGCCGACCACGGCTGGTGGTATCCCGAGGAAGACCCCAACGAGCCGCACCTCTACGGCGTGTTCCGCTCCAACGTCAATAACCTGGTTCCCAACTTCCACTTCGGCAAGATGGGCTTCGGCGCCCCCTTCAAGTGCATTCTCTGCAGCGTGAAGAAGGGCAGCCTCGCCGACAAGCTGAGCCATGAGGAGCTTATCGCCGGCGGGTACGATCGCCCGGCAGTCATCAACTGGAAGGAGGGGCGCAATGCCTAACTACGGACTTCTGATCGACTACGAATACTGCTCCGGCTGCCACAGCTGCGAAGTCGCCTGCAAGGAGGAGCACGGCTTTCCGGTAGGCAAGCACGGCATCCGCGTGTTCAACGACGGCCCGTGGCCCATCGACAACCGCAAGATGAACTGGAACAAGATTCCGATTCCGACCGACCTGTGCGATCTGTGCGCCGACCGCGTGGCCAAGGGGAAGGTTCCCACCTGCGTGCATCACTGCCTCTGCCAAGCCATGAAGTTCGGCACCATCGACGAGCTGTGCGAGGACCTGAAGCGCAAGCACAAGCAGGTGCTGTGGGTGCCGCGCGAGGGCGAGCCGCTTAACTGGCAGGAGGAGATCGACACCACGAGCGTCGTCGAGAAGCTCAAGCATGTCAAGCATGACATCACCTACTCGGTAGCCGATGATTCTGCTCTTAAGGGCGGCGAGGCCAACACGAGCTTCAAGCTGGCTCTTCAGCGCGAGGAGCAGAAGCTTGACGAGCGCCAGAAGGTCGAGTAGGAAAGCGAGGGGCTATGAGCGTCATCACCTTCCACTACGTCGGCCGCACCGAGGACGGAGAGGTATTCTTCGACAGCCATAAGGGCGAGCCCTTCCAGCTGACGCTTGGCATGCACATGGTCATGCCGAAGCTCGAAGAGGGCCTTGTCGGAGCCTTGCCAGGCGAGAAGCGGGTCATCGACGTGGGCATGGCCTACGGCGACATCGACCCGAGCGCCGTCCAGAAGCGCATCCTCAAGGAGACCATCGAGGACGGCTTCAGCCTTCAGGAGGGCATGGAGGTGATGTGGACGAGCCCCCGCAACACCCACAAGCCCGTTCCCGCGAGGATCGTGCGAGCCGATGATCTGACCTTCGACATCGACTTCAACCATCCCCTGGCTGGTAAGATCCTCGTTTACGAGGTCGAGGTGCTCGCCGTTTCCTAAGGCGAATTGAACTGACCCGCTTGGTCGTTGAAGGGCTGGGCGGGTCAGGCTGTTTTCGAGGGGGAAGATATGTGCTGGGGTTGCAATCCGCTGTGCGGGGGATGCCGGCCGCCAAGGCAGAAAGCGGCGGTGTGCCCGGAATGCGGATGGATGAACATACTTGCTCTGCAGGACAAGGGCAGGCCCGAGTCCGTCGCTTGCGAGAAGTGCGCCTGCGACATGACGCCGCTGTCGGTGCCCGTGGGCAAGCGGTGCGCTCGTTTCGGCGGCTTAGAATGCGCTAATCCTTGCGGCCTTGCGGATAGGGTTCCCGAAACGGGCAGCTTGGAGAGGTGCCTGAATCGCGTTGAACCCGATGAGTGGCATGCGATCGCGCCCCCTTCTTGATGCAGGTTGGGAAAGAATGTAACCTTGGCATCGGGCGAGCATGGCGCACCCAGCTTTGGGGTGCTTCCGTGAAATGGGGGATTCATGGAAATACAGTGGTTGAGGGAGTTTCTCCAGCTGACGAAAACGCTCAATTATCGTCAGACGGCTGAGCAGCTGCACATAACGCCGTCGACCTTGAGCAAACACATCATGCTCATCGAGAAAGAGCTGGACACCCAGCTGTTCATTCGCGACACCAAGTCGGTTGAGCTAACCGACAGTGGGCGAATCTTCCGCGATGGTGCCTCCAACATGCTTCGCGAATACGAGGCGTCTATCAGCCAGATGAATCGGGGCGGCTCGGTGGTGGGCGACCTGCGCATCGGCGGCGGCCTGCGATTCACGAAGCTCAACGAGATCATCCACCCCATGATTGCCCATTTTGAGAAAAAATACCCCGACGTTCGGCTGACCATCGTCGATACGCAGTACCAGGACTATCGGGAGACGCTGGTGCGCGGTGGATTCGACGTGGTGTTTTCCATCCGCCTTCCCACCATGGACGAAACGGGGCTCGAGTATCGCGACCTGTTCGAGCTGCCGCTGTGCGCCTGGATTACCTCTGCCAATAGGTACGCCGATTGCGAATCGGTCACGCTCGAGCAGCTTTCCACGCTTGACCTGCGCATCCTTGAGGAGGAGAAGTGCAAGTCTTACGCGAACTACCTTAAGGATCTTTTTGCCGAGCGCGGCCTTGAGGCGAAGGTTGGCAAGTCGATGAACCAGGCCATGGTGTTTGGCGGCGATGATTACGGCCTGACACCCAATTTCAACCCCGCCGATCATTTCGGTTTCGGCATGCGCTCCATTCCCGTTTCTGACGGCGGCTCGATTCGCTTCAGCATGGTGCGCAAGCGTAGCATTGGAAACCCCATCACCGCGCTGTTCTGTGCTGAGTTCGAGTCTCTCTTCGCGCCCGATTCCATGATCGAACAGGTACGCTGAGCACGTGTTCTTGCCCAGCTGTGAATGTTCGGCGGCTGGGAGAGGCGGGTTGCTTGCTGCAGCTAGCGGCGCAGTTGCCAGAAGGCAACGGCGCTGGCGGCGGCAACGTTGAGGGAATCGACGCCATGGGCCATGGGGATGCGCACCGTGTAATCGCAGCGTGCGATGGTGGCCGGCGCCAAACCGTCGCCTTCCGTTCCCAGCACCAGGGCGATCTTTTCCGCGGAATTCAGCGCTGGGTCATCGAGGGATACCGAGTCGTCGGAAAGTGCCATGGCGGCAGTGGTGAAGCCCATGCTCTTCAGAAGCGGGATGCCCTCGGCTGCCCAGTCGCGTACGTCGGTGCCGATGCGCGTCCACGGCACCTGGAACACCGTTCCCATGGAGACGCGCACGGCACGGCGATACAGCGGGTCGTAGCAGGCGGGCGTGACCAGCACGGCGTCGACGCCGAGCGCCGCGGCCGAGCGGAAGATGGCTCCCACGTTGGTGTGATTCGTGATGTCTTCGAGTACCGCCACTAGGCGCGCTTCGGCTAGCACCTCGCGCACGTCACGCAAGGCGGGCCTGCGGAAGGCGCCTAACGCTCCGCGCGTCAACTCGAAGCCGGTGAGCTTTTCGAGTTCATCGTGCGGGGCCACGAATACGGGCAGTTCCGGGTGCGCCGCTTCCATGCGTGCGATGAGCTGGGCCATGCTCTCGAGCCACTTTTCCTCCATGAGCAGGGAAAGCGGCTCCATGCCGCCTTCGAAAGCTCGCTCGATCACCTTGCCGCTTTCCGCGATGAAAAGCGCCTTCTCGGGTTCGAGCTTGTTGCGAAGCTGTGCTTCGGTAAGCCGCGCGTATGCATCAAGGCGCGAATCCTCAAGCGAATCGATGCGAATTAGCGGCATGCGCGGCCTCCTTTTCACGGAGTTAGTGAAGTTGTGTGCAAAAACATCAACCATTGTATCTTTTTGAGGCTGTTTAGAGTGTGTTCGTGTTGCTTTTGAAGTCCTAAAGCACGAGGGTTTGAAACACGAAATACAAAACCGCAGGTCAGGTTCTTGTCACTTTTATCCTTGCTAGGGATTTGCTTGAGGGCTTCCAGAAAAAGATCCAACCGTTGCTGTTTTTGCACACAACTTGGCAAATAGGCTGCGAAAGGCATTCCTTCGCGGATGTTGGCTTGGCCAGCTGCACCGTGACCTTGTTCGGGCAGCCGTATCGGCGGGTAGTGCTATGATACTCCCGAACAATTCGCGCCCATCGTTCAAGGGAGAGAACATGGCCAAGCTCAACGTACCCTCGCCGGCGGTTGCCATCGTCGGCCGTCACAACTCTGGAAAAACCACCATCATCGAGAAGCTCATCGCTGAGCTGGTCTCACGCGGCCTTGACGTGGGCAGCGTCAAGCATCATTCGCATGCGGGTTTCGAGGTGGACTATCCGGGCAAGGACTCGTTCCGCCACCGCGCGGCTGGCGCATCCGAGACGGTCATCGCAGCGCCTGGCAAGATGGCCTGCATCAAGACCCTCGAGGGCGAGATGGAGTGCTCGGAAATCGTGCGCAACATGCGCGGCCACGACATTATCGTGGTCGAGGGGTATCGCAAGAGCGGCCTGCCCACCATCGAGGTTATGCGCGCGGGCAACGAGGCTGATCTGGCCGTGGCTGCCGCGTTCATTGAGGGTGCGCGTCAGGGCTGCTCGTTGGGATCGGACTTCACGCAGATCTCGCGTGCGAAGGCGGGTGGGCGCAAGCACGCCAACCTGGTCGAGCCCGAGGAGCTTGCGGCGCCGGCGCAGATCGAGGAATTGTCTCCTGAAGAGGTCGAGCGTCGCGAGCGCATCAAGGAGAAGATGCCCACGGCCGACACGGTGGCAATCGTGACCGACATTCCCGAGGCGCGCGAGGCGGCGCTGTTGTTCAACATTCCCGCGCTTGACCTCGACGACACCGAGGGTCTGGCCGATTTCGTGCAGGCGCGTTTCGCCCGCCCGCGCATCTCGGTGGTCATCCAGGCGGGTGGCGAGAGTCGTCGCATGGGCCGTTCGAAGGCTACGGTGCCCTTCGCCGGGCGTCCGCTTATCATGCGCCTTGTCGATCGTCTGTCTCCGGTGGCGGACGAGCTCATCATTACCACCAACGAGCAGGAAAACCTGCAGTTCCTCTACGACGAGTACCCCAACCTCAACCTCAAACTCGTCCCCGACGCCTTCAAGTTCCGCGGCGCGCTGCCCGGCCTCTACACCGCCATGCAGGCGTCGCAAAACCCCTACGTGGCCGTAGTCGCCTGCGACATGATCTTTGCCAGCGCCTCGCTCGTGGTGGCGCAGTCCATTACCATGTCGCGCACCGGCGCCGACGTGGTGGTTCCCGTCAACAATCACGGTTTCGAGCCCTTCCATGCACTGTACCGTCGAGAAACGTGCGTGCCGGCTATCCGCCGCAAGCTCGACGAGGGCGACAAGCGCGCCCAGTCGCTGCTTTCCGACCCCAAGCTCAACGTGTTCGAGTTCAGCCAGGATCGCGTGCTCGAGGCCGAGCCGCGCGGCGGCTGTTTCATCAACGCGAACACGCCCGAAGAGCTTAGGCGCATCGAGGAATCGTATCTGGGCGAGTAGCTGACGGTTGGTTGAAGGCGGGTTAGGGCAGCGGAAAGGCGCAGGATGGCGAACGTTTCGGATATTGTGGAATTGGCGAAAGCCCTTGAGGAGAAGTACGTCATGCCCGCCGAGGCGCGTTGCGTTGTCGTGCGCAATCGCAATGCGAAGTGCCGTCGATGCATCGATGTGTGCATCAACGAGGCCATAACGGTGCAGAACAACAAGATCGAGCTGAGCCCGTTTGCCTGCGTGGGTTGCGGAAGCTGCGTTGCGGTGTGCCCCACCGAGACCATGGTGCCGGTCAATCCGCTCGAGGATGAGCTGTTTGCCCAGGTGGCGGCTTCGACCAGTAATACAGGAGCAGCTGTGGTGGCTTGCGCGCGCGCCGCTTCGTGGGGCTATGCCGACCCGACGAAGTACGCGAGCGTACCCTGCCTGGGGCGCATTGACGAGACGCTGCTTTTGGAACTGGTGGCGCGCGATGTCGATGAAATCTATCTGGTCGATGGCGACTGCACCACGTGCAAGTACGGTGCCGCCTCGGAAAATCTCGAAACTACGCTCGACTCGGCATGCGGCCTCCTGTGGGCGTTTGGCTGCGATGCGCAAATTGAGCGCATGTCCGATTTCCCCGAGCTTGCCATGCATGCAAGCGAGCGAGAGGCGCTGGGCGCGTCGCGCCGCGGCTTCTTCGCAAGCGCGGGCGACAAGGCCAAGAACGTGGCCGTGACCGCGGCCGAGAAGACAGTCTCCGACACACTCAACATGGGAAAGGCGCAGCGCATTGCCTCGTTGCGCGAGCGCTTGGGCATGCAGAAGGGCGCGGGCGGCAAGCTGCCGCATTTTGACGCGCGTCGTAACATGCGCGTGATGAATGTGTTGGCTGAGCTGGGCGAATGTCAGGAAGAAGTGCTCGAGACGCGCCTGTTCGGGAGCATCTCCGTCGATGCTGAGAAGTGCAACGGCTGCGGTATGTGCACCATGTTCTGCCCCACGAGCGCCATTCGCAAGAGCGAGGAAGAGCATCCTGAAGAGGGGAAGTGCTGGGGCGAGTTCTTCGCGGCCGACTGCGTGCAGTGCGGTCTGTGCGTTGACGCGTGTCTGAAGAAGTGCATCACGCTGACAACCGAGGTGCGCGTTTCCGAGTTGTTCGACTTTGAGCCTCGCATGATCGAGATGAGCAAGCCCCCCAAGCGAGGCAGCCTTTTCGGTCGTAAGAAATAGGACGCACCTTGTCCACCCTTCCGCTTACGGACGCGCTTGGCCCTTTCTTTGCCTTGATGTTTCGAAATTGCTTGCCAAGTGAGCGCCTGTGCTATACTTCCCCTGTCGCTTTACCGTGGTAGAGTGATAAAGCAACGGCGCGCTCGAGGCCGTTGCTTGGGGAAAGGAACCGAGAGGATCTGATTTATATGAAGAAGAAGTTTACCGTTTTGGCAACGCTTGCTGCCGCTCTGTGCATGAGCGTTGCGCTGATGGCTGGCTGCAGCTCTGACGAGCCGGCTGGTGGCGACGCCCCCGCTGATGGCGAAGAGGCCATGACGTTGGTCGTCGGCTTCGACGCTGGTTATCCGCCGTACGGCTACATCGCCGACGACGGCAGCTATGTTGGCCTCGACCTCGACCTTGCCGCCGAGGTGTGCGAGCGTAACGGCTGGGCCCTTGAGACCACGCCCATCGACTGGGATGCCAAGGACGCTCTGCTCAACGACGGCTCCATCACCTGCGTGTGGAACGGCTTCACCTATGAGGGCCGTGAGGATCTGTACGCTTGGACCGAGCCCTACATGCTGAACGCTCAGGTTATGGTCGTGAAGGCTGACTCCGGCATCGCGAGCCTTGAGGATCTGGCTGGCAAGAACGTCATCACCCAGGTTGAGTCCGCCGCTCTCGACGTGCTCGAGGCTGAGGAGAACGCCGCGCTGGTCGCTTCCTTCGCCAACGGCGCCGTGCAGACCATCGCCACCTACAATGATGCGTTCATGCAGCTCGAGACCGGCCTGGTCGACGCTGTTGCCTGCGACCTGTCCATCGCCGCCTTCCAGATGGCCGCCAACCCCGACGTTTACACCCAGATCGCCGAGCTTTCCGCCGAGCACTATGCTGTCGGCTTCAAGCTGGGCAACGAGGATCTGGCCGCTCAGGTGACCGCCACCCTGAAGGAAATGGTTGCCGACGGTACCGCTCAGCAGATCTGCGAGAAGTACGCCGACCAGGGCATCACCTGGGAAGGCTGGTGCCTGAAGTAGCGCGGGCAAACCCGCTGCTCGAAACGCCGCAATAGGCATTGAGCTTCAAGCCCCCGAGCGCACCTGCGCCGGGGGCTTTTTGCGTATGCGAAGCTTTCGGGAAATTGTTGCGTTATCGCAACGATTATCGACTCGAATTGGACTCGATGGGAAAGCCTAGCGAGTGGGTGAGATTCTCGGCGTGCCGCTTTAGTGCTGTAGTACAATAAAGCGGCAAAGCAAACGGATGCGGGCGAGGGCGTTTCTTCGCCCGCTATGCTGTCTAAAGGAGCCCTTCTTGGAGATGTCGGTCATGCTGGAGATTCTCTTCTCCGGCTTCCTGTTCACCGCGCAAATATTTATCACCACGCTTATCGGCGCTTTGCCGCTGGGCGTCATCGTGGCGCTGTGCCGCATGAGTAAGTTCAAGCCGCTTGCGCTTATCACGCGCGGCTATATTTCCATCATGCGCGGCACGCCGCTCATGCTGCAGCTCATGGCCTGGGCGTATGGTCCGTACTACCTGTTCGGGCTGTCTATGGGCGCCGATTGGAAGTTCGTGGCATGCTCCATCGGCTTCATTCTGAATTACGCCGCCTACTTCGCCGAGATCTACCGCAGCGGCATTCAGTCCATTCCGAAGGGCCAGTACGAGGCTGCGAGCGTCCTTGGCTACACGCGCGCTCAGACGTTCATGAAGATCGTGCTGCCGCAGGTCATCAAGCGCATTCTGCCCGCCATGGGCAACGAGATCATCACGCTGGTGAAGGATACGTCGCTTGCGTTCGTGCTTGGCATCATGGAGATGTTCTCGCAGGCCAAGGCGCTTGCGTCCTCGCAGGTGAGCATGCTGCCCTACCTCTTGGCCGGTGCCATATACTGGGTGTTCAACCTAGTGGTGGAGATGGCGCTCGTGCGCATCGAGAAGAAACTCTCTTATTATCACGACTAGGAGTGCCGCAATGCAACCGATCGTAAAGCTTGAGCATGCAAAGAAAAGCTTCGGTGACAACGAGGTTTTGAAGGACATCTCGCTCACGGTGAACAAGGGCGACGTGCTGGCCATCATCGGCCCTTCGGGCGGCGGCAAGTCGACGCTTCTACGCTGCCTTACACTGCTTGAGACGCTTGATGCGGGCGACCTTTCCTATGGCGACCTCGAGGTGACGAAGACAGACGCGTCGGGCAAGGCTGTTTACGGCGGAAAGGACGTGCTCAAGCAGGCGCGTACCAAGTTCGGTTTGGTGTTCCAGAACTTCAATCTGTTCCCGCACTACACGGTAATCAAGAACGTTACCGACGCTCCCATAAACGTGCAGAAGCGCGACAAGGCCGAGGCGCTGGCGGCGGGTCGCGCCCTTTTGGAGAAGATGGGCCTGGCCGAGAAGGAGGACATGGTTCCCTGCGAGCTTTCCGGCGGTCAGCAGCAGCGCGTGGCCATTGCGCGTGCCCTGGCCATGAACCCGGACGTGCTGTTCTTCGACGAGCCCACTTCCGCGCTTGACCCCGAGCTTACGCAGGACGTGCTCAAGGTCATCCGCGAGCTGGCGGCCGAGAAGATGACCATGGTCATCGTCACGCACGAGATGAATTTCGCGCGCGACGTGGCCGACTACCTCATCTTCATGGACGGCGGCGTTATCGTGGAGCAGGGCCGCGCGGAAGACGTCATCAACAACCCGCAGCAGGAGCGCACCCGCGCCTTCCTCTCGAAATACGAAGAGGAATAGGGTGTTCCGCCCGCCTGACGGCGGTCGGACCCCTCGACGCTGCGCGGGCCCGTGGCACCCGGCCTTGCCGCTTTCTTGCTTACCTTCGCGTACGAAGTACGCTCAGCCGCAAGACGCGGCAATTCCGGGCACCACAGGCCCGCTCGCTGACTTACTACGCCAACCTGCGAGTACATTCTGAGTGAAATGAGGCTTTCATGCGCTGTTCCCATAGGCAAAGCGAGCCGCGGAGGGCTTATGTGTCGCAGGTGGCAGACCTTGAGTTCGTGCAGGATTTCATTCGCATGTGCGAGGGTGGCTGGCGGCAGGGTTGGCACGAGCGCAACGGAGGCAACGCTTCGTATCGTCTGACGCTCGAGGACATTGAAGCCGTTAAGGCGTGTTTGGGGTTGGGCGGTCATGCCTTCGGCTTTGCCGTTGGGGCTCCTGAGCCTGCCGCGTTCGACGAGTCGGGCGAGTGGGTTTCCCTTGGCGTGGAGGCGCCAACGCTTGGCGGCGAGTGGCTGCTCATCACGGCCACGGGTTCGTTCATGCAAAACGTCGCCCGACTGCCCGAGCAGTGCTTGGGAATCATCGAGCTTTCCGAAGCGGGTGATGCGTACCGCATGGTCTGGGGTTTCGAGGGTGATGGGCGCCCGACCAGCGAGGTTTCGGGGCACGTGCTTATACACGAGCGGAAGAAGGCGGCCACGCAAGGCGCCTTCCGTGTCGTGTACCACTGCCATCCGACCGTCATCAACGCGCTTGGCCTGGCTCTTCCGCATGACGCGCGCGAGATAACGCGTGCGCTGTGGAAGACCATGACCGAATGCGTCATAGTGTTTCCCGAGGGCGTGGGAGTTGTGGGGTGCCTTGTTCCCGGCTCGCTTGAGCTTGCGCGCGCCACTGCCGAGGCGGCAGGGGAGCACAACGCCATCATCTGGGCTCACCACGGGCTATGCGCTACGAGCTCTACGTGCGATGAGGCGTTTGGCCTCGCGCATGTGATCGTGAAGGCGGCGCAAATTTACGAAAGCGCCTGCACCCTGTGCGCTGGGCCGTATTTCCGCCAAGCCATCTCTGATGAAGACCTGCTTCGCATTGCCGAAGCATACGGCCTGACCCCCAATCCGAAGTACCTGTAAGCCGGTTGCGCATGTGGCGTCAAGTGTCAGCTCTGCTCGTGGGCCGTGAGGAGGGCGAGCATGTCGGGGGATGAGAGCGTGGGTAGGGGGGACCTGCCCAGGAAGTCCTTGTCGTTGGTGATGAGGAAGTCGACTTCCGCTCGAAGTCCGGCGGCTATGACCAGGTCGTCCTCGAGATCGTCGTGAAGAGCGCGATGCTTCATGCCTACGCGCACGTCGGCTGAATCAAGCGGCGCGATGGCCGCCAGCTCGGTCATGTTGTCTGCACATGCCCAGCTTATTTCGTTGATTGCCCTGAAATAACCCTCGGTCATCTCCTGCCCGCTTTCGCGCAGCGACCGCTTCAGCGTTGCGGCCACGATGTAGGTGACGTCGGAAAGCGCGCTTGCGGGGTAGAGGATGGCACTTTCCTGCTCGATGAGCTTGGCGAGCAGCGCGCTTGAAGCCCTGTGGTTTTCCCGATCGCCCAAATAGACGTCGAGCCAGATGTTCGTGTCGAGAAGATAGCGTTTCTGCCTGCTCACAAAAGCCCCCTCTCTTGATAGCGCTCCCAAAGGGCTTCCTCTTTGAGTTCGTGAAACGGCCTGTTGACAAGGGCCGGGGGGGCGGCCAGCTGGGCTTCCACGAGAAATTCGTCGACGATGGAGCTTGCGCGAGACGCAAGCTGAAGCTTGCGCGCGACTTCCTGGTTTTTGGCAGGCTCGCTGCTTTCCAGGTGGACTTTGAAGAAGCGGTCGATTTTCTCTGGATCGTGCGCCTGCGAAGCCGCCCAACCCCAAAGAAGGCGCACGGCCTCCGTGGGCGTGTATCCGGCCTTCGCGAGCGCGGCGTCGCCTCGGGTTTTCAGGTCTT
Organism: Eggerthellaceae bacterium; assembly: GCA_017440565.1. Taxonomy (GTDB): domain Bacteria; phylum Actinomycetota; class Coriobacteriia; order Coriobacteriales; family Eggerthellaceae; genus RGIG3135. Next base: position 34,391 of record JAFSHA010000094.1, read on the forward strand.
TGCTGATTCGTGTGTTCATCTGGACGGCTGGCATACCCTACCTCCGATCTTTCGTTAGCTATACAGTATAGCAAATGAGAGACCGGAGGAAAACGCCGCCGCTTGCCTCAGCGCCGCCCCTTCGCCTTAGCGCATGAGCAGGCGCAGGAGCTTGATCTTATCGCCGAAGGGCGGGGTGCGTACGGGCAGCTCGAGCCAGGTGCCTTTGCGAAGCGTACTCTTGTAATGCGTGAAGCAGTCGAAGCCCGCCTTGCCGTGGTAGGCGCCCATGCCCGACTCGCCTACGCCGCCGAAGCCCATGTGATTGTTCGCCAGGTGGATAACCACATCGTTGATGGTGGCGCCGCCGAAGGGCAGCTCGCGCAGAACTCGCTGCTGCACCTGCTTGCTCTCGGAAAACGCGTAGCAGGCAAGCGGTTTTTCGAACGTGCGCACAATGGCGAAGGCCTCGTCGAGCGTGCGGTAGGTGATCATCGGAAGCACTGGACCGAAGATCTCTTCGCCCATGACGGCGTCCTCAAGCGTCACACCCACAAGGCACGTCGGCTCGATTTTGAGAGACTCGGCATTACCGCGTCCGCCGAATGCCACGTGCGCGTTTGGTCCGCGCCTCTCGATAAGGCCCGTGATGCGGTCGAAGTGCCGACGGTTGACGATGCGCGGCCATTCTGGGTTCTCCAAGGCATCCGCGCCGTAGTAGCGGCGAAAACACTCTTCAAGCTGGCTCACCAGCTCGTTCGCCACGTCTTCGTGCACGAGGAAGTAATCGGGTGCCACGCATGTCTGACCTGCGTTGATTCCCTTTCCCCAGGCAATGCGCTCGGCTGCGCGGCGCACGTTGGCTGTCTCGTCCACGATGCAGGGGCTCTTTCCGCCCAGCTCGAGTGTGACGGGCGTGAGGTGCGCGGCTGCCGCCGCCATGACCGTGCGCCCGATGGCGGGGCTGCCCGTGAAGAAGATATGATCCCAACGTGCCTCGAGCAGCCAGTCGTTCATCTCGCTTGATCCGGGGAAGGCGCACACGAACTCCGGCATGAACAGCTGCCCCAGCATTTCGATCAGAAGATCGCTGGTGGCGCGCGAAGTGCGCGATGGCTTGAGCGCCACGCAATTGCCCGCCGCAATGGCGTCGACCAGTGGGACGAGCGCCAGCTGCAGGGGGTAGTTCCACGGTGAGAGCACGAGCACTGCGCCAAGGGGGCTGGGGTAGACCTTCGATGACGAGGGGAAATGCACGATAGGCGTGCGCACGCGCCTCGGACGCGCCCATTTCGCCATATTGCTCAGACACAGACGGATCTCGTCGTAAACGATGCCGAGCTCGGTGGCATAGCCCTCGAAGGGCGCCTTGCCTAAGTCGGCGGCAAGCGCCTCGAGAACGCGTGACTCGTTGGACTTGAGCCAGTCTCTCAGCGTGATGAGGGCTTCGCGGCGCCGTTCGATGGGCAGGGTGTCACCCGTCGCGTGATAGGCGCGCATGCGCTCGGCTTGGCGGACCACATCTTCGACGCTGTCGAATCCGGGCTTGCTGGATGCGGGCGCCGTTTCAGATACGCTCATGAAAAGGCCTCCTTCGAGCCGTGATGATTTATCCTTCAGGTAGTTTTAAGCTGTTTGCGGTATTCTCTCACTCGAATGCTTGTATTTCGTGACGCGAAGATGACGATTTTGCGTGAGGTGGGTAGCGCTTTGCGCGTGATGCTATCGTGTTCGACGTAAAACGGCTATTTTCCAAGGAACTATCCTTCAGGCGTAAGGAGCACATATGTCGGAGATGACGAACAATAACATGCCGCAAAGCGGCGCTTCCGGAGGTCCCAACGAGGCCTACGGCGTTGCCCAGGGAGCTGGGGCAAACACGCCCGCTCAGGCTCCGGGTGGATATCATTCAACGTACGGGCAGCCTGCGCATGCCGCACATGCCGCCTCGCCGGTGCAGGCGGGCGCGCCTTCGCCCGGCACGCCCGTAAGCGGAGGCGGCGCCTATGCGCCCGAGCCAGCCAAGGGCAAGGGCAGCGGGCTCAAGACCTTTGCGCTGGGCTTTGCAGGCGCGCTTCTGGCGTGCATTCTGTTCTTCGGCGTGAACAGCTGCATGGGCGCGGGCGGCTCCGATACCGACTCTGGCTCGAACGGCGGGGGCATTGCGCCCGTCGAGCCGCCGGCTTCTGTGATCGATTCCGAAAGCGACGACCCGACGCTGGCTGAGGCCGTGGCGGCGAAGTGCCTGCCTTCCGTGGCGGCCATCGACGTGTATGCCAAGACCTCGGATATGTACAGCCAGTACTACGGATTCGGCTTCGGCTTTGACACGGGCGATTCCGATGAGCTGGTCGAGTTCTCGCTGGGCAGCGGTGTCGTGCTTTCCGAGGACGGCTACATCATCACCAACAATCACGTAATCGAAGGCGGCAGTGCCTTCAAGGTGACCATCGACGGCCAAGTATACGACGCCGAGCTGGTGGGCGCCGACCCCAGCAGTGACGTCGCGGTGCTGAAGGCGAAGGACGCTTCGGGCCTTAAGGCTGTTGAGATCGGCGATTCCGACAACCTCATCATTGGCGAGTGGGTCATGAGCATCGGCAGCCCCTTCGGCCTTGAGCAGTCGGTGGCAACCGGCATCGTGAGCGCCACCAGCCGCTCGCAGATCATGGACTCGTCCCAGTACGGCTCCACTGGCGAGGTGACCATTTACCCGAACATGATCCAGACCGACGCAGCCATCAACCCCGGCAACTCGGGCGGCGCGCTGGTTGACGCACAGGGTCGCCTCATCGGCATCAACACGCTCATCACGTCGAACTCGGGCAACTACTCTGGCGTCGGCTTTGCCATTCCGGTCAACTACGCGGTCAACCTGGCCAACCAGATCATCGCGGGCGAGGAGCCCACGCATGCGCAGCTGGGCGTTTCGCTCACCACCATCAACTCGAGCATCGCGCAGCGCTACGGGTTCGCGGTTGACGCGGGCGCCTACGTGACCTCGGTGAGCCGCGGAAGCGGCGCGGCCGAGGCGGGTCTGCGCGAGGGCGATATCATCACGGCGTTCGATGGCAAGCCGGTGGAAAGCGCAAGCGACCTCATGCTCGACGTGCGCACGAAGAACCCGGGCGACACGGCCGTGATCACGTTCGATCGCAACGGCGAGACCATGGAGGTCGAGGTGACGCTGGGCTCCGACGCGAAGAGCGCCTCGACGAGCGAGAGCAACTGGCTCTACGACATGTTCCGCCACGGCCGCGGAGGTAACGAGGCGTAAAGAGATCTAGCCGGAAAGCCGGCCTGCGGGCACCCCCTTTTCGCTGAGAAAGGGGGGTGCTTTTTTGTGCACGGCGAAGATGGAGGTGAAGGGCCTGAGGTCGGGGCATTGGGGTGTAATCGAATTGCATTCAACTCGACCGCCGGGCAATGGTGGTATTCTTTGGCGTAGCGCTTTGAGCAGAAGGGCGGCGTGAGTTGCGGGCGATCGAAAGGGAGGGTGCGCATGGACGCGGAGCGTCTTTGGAGCAAGGACTTCGTGGTGCTCATGATCATTCAGATGTGCGACCTTCTTACTTACTATATGGTTACGCCCATCGTCGCGCAGTATGCCACTTTGCAGGGCGCTTCCATTGTGGATGCGGGCATTTTGGCTGGCGCGTTCATGTTGGTCGCTATTTTGGCGAGGCCGTTCAGCGGCTATATTTCTGATCGCGTGAGCAGAAAGCGCGTGATCTTCGCCACCATCGCAGGTGCCTGCATTGCTTTATTCGGCTACGCGGTAAGCCCGAATCTTGCTTGGTTTTTCGCATTCAGGGTCTTGCATGGCTTCAGCTATGCGGTGTTCGGTACTGCAGTTGCCGCGGCGGCCACGAACTTCATTCCCGAGTCGAGAAGGGGCGAGGGTTTGGGCTACCTGGGTTTGACGTACGTGCTCGGTGGTGCCGCCGGCCCCGCCATAGGCGTATCCGTCAGCGACGCCTTCGGTTATCCCGTGTTGTTTACGGTGGCGGGCGCGTTCATGCTGGCGAACTTGGTGCTCTGCGCGACGCTGGGCAAGACGCCGATTCCGGAGGCATCGGCGAAAAAACGTGTCGGCGTAGGCGACTTTATCAGCGTCAAGGCGCTGCCGTTCATGGTGATCATCGCGTGCTTCTGCCTCAATTGGGGCATCGTCAACACCTTCGTCGTTTTGGTGGGCGACGCGCGTGGCGTTGCGGGAATCGCGCTGTTCTTCACCTTCAACGCAATAGCGCTTGGGATTAACCGACCTATTGCGGGGAGGATCGCCGATAAAAGGGGCCTTTCCGTGGTGTATTACCCGGCGGTTGTTTGCGAGACTGTGGCCATGGTTGGCATTGCTTTCGCGCAAAACCTCGTCGCCTTCGTGGCGTTCGGTGTATTGAAGGCCTTCGGGCAGGGCGCGGCGCAACCGGCGCTGCAGGCGCGCTGCGCTTCCCTCGAGTCCGAGGATCGGGCGGGCGTGGCCATGTCGACTTTCCTTCTGGGAACCGACATCGGCTATGGGTTGGGGCCGGTTCTCGGCGGTGCGGTGGCGGCATCCGCCGGCTATGAGGCCATGTTCCTCGTGAGCGTTCCCATCATGACGGTTGCCCTTATAACTTACATCCTGTGGTCGCGCTCCCTCGCGCGCGACGCGCGGAATCATCCTGCCAGCTAGGGAGCACGCAAAATCATTCCTGATCCGATTACGCGCTTAGGCAATTCCGTCGTCCCCGGTCTTGTCTTTCGCGTAACTGGCATGGAGAAGGGCGGCATTCGGGCGGGTTGCGCTTATTGTGGCGGCTGTTTGGGTTATGATGAAGGGCAGCGAAAAACCACGGCAAAGGGGAGGTCGTATGTCCAACGACTATCAGTACAAACGGGTGCTGCTGAAGCTTTCCGGCGAGGCTTTGGCGGGTGATATGGGCTACGGCATCGATCCTAAGGTCGTCGATGACTTGGCCGAGCAGATTGCCGAGGTCGTTAACGACGGCGTGCAGCTTGCCATTGTCGTAGGCGGCGGCAACATCTTCCGCGGCGTGGCCGGCGCTACCAAGGGCATGGACCGCGCGCAGGCCGACTACATGGGCATGCTCGCAACGGTTATGAACTCGCTTGCGCTGCAGGACTCCTTCGAGCGCCACGGCGTGTTCACGCGCGTGCAGAGCGCCATCACCATGCAGGAGGTTTCCGAGCCCTACATTCGCCGCAAGGCTGTGCGCCACTTGGAGAAGGGCCGTGTGGTCATTCTGGCTGCGGGAACGGGCAACCCCTACTTCACCACCGACACTGCCGCTGCGCAGCGCGCCTGCGAGCTGGGCGTTGACTGCCTGATGAAGGCCACGAAGGTCGACGGCGTGTACGACAGCGACCCGAAGGCCAACCCCGATGCGAAGCGCTTCGACCGCATCAGCTACAAGGAGGTCATCGAGCGCGAACTGCACGTGATGGACACCACCGCCACGGCACTGTGCATGGACAACAACATCCCGATGATCGTCTTCGACCTCACCAAGCGCGGCAATATTTCCCGCGCGCTCAAGGGCGAGCCCATCGGAACCACGATAGAATAACGCTAGCGAATTTCGGCGGCGGTTTTGCCCGTCGCATCTGACTGGACGAATGCATGCAAGGGCATGCTGAAAGGAAAAGGGGAAACCATGGTTGACGAGATTTTGATGACGGCTGAGGAGAAGATGGAGAAGGCGCTTTTCGCGCTGGGTGAAAACTTCGTTGCCGTGCGCACCGGCCGTGCCAATGCGAAGATGCTCGACCGCATTCGCGTTGACTACTACGGCGTGCCCACGCCCATCAATCAGATGGCCGGCGTGAAGACCCCCGAGGCTCATATGCTGGTCATCGAGCCGTGGGACAAGGGCGTTCTGCGCGCTATCGAGCAGGCCATCATGGCCTCTGACCTGGGCGTGACCCCGTCCAACGACGGCGAGCGCATCCGCCTGCCCTTCCCGGCGCTTACCGAGGAGCGCCGTCGCGAGCTGGCCAAGCAGTGCAAGGGCCTGGCCGAGGACGCACGCGTGGCCGTGCGCAACGCCCGTCGCGACGCCAACGATGCCATCGGCAAGGCGAAGAAGAACGACGGTCTGCCCGAGGACGACGCCAAGCGCGCCGAAGCTGACGTGCAGAAGCTCACCGACAAGTACATCGAGAAGATCGAAGCTGCCTTCAAGAAGAAGGAAGCCGAGGTCATGGAGATCTAGTTCGTTGAATCTGAGCAGACGAGCTTTTGGAATCGAAAAGGGCCCTGCGGGGCCCTTTTCTTTGGAGGGGCTTGGGCGAATGGCGCCGATCGATTGCGCTAAGCGCTTCGAGAGTCACCTTTTAATCATTGCTCCTTCCGCTTGGATGATTCGTGCGGGCGGCCTCCTTATTTCGAGACCTTTGGTGTGAACTCGACGCGAGGTGCCCCGTGATTTGGAAAATGTGGCATCATATAGGCAACGTACTGAATTGCGGCGCAGAGCGCTTTTGCGGCGTTGGAGGAACGTGGTATGAACCAACCGCTTGAATACATTTTTCCAAATCCTCCCGAGGGGCTTGACCCTCGGGAGCTTCACATTGAGGGCATTCCCGAGCACGTGGCCGTCATCATGGATGGTAACGGTCGTTGGGCGAAGAAGCGTGCGCTTAACCGACTGAAGGGCCACAAGGCCGGCATCGAGGCGGTGCGCGAGACCATTCGCTGCGCATCAGATCTGGGCGTGCGCTACCTTACGCTGTACTCTTTTTCCACCGAGAACTGGAAGCGTCCCGAGGAGGAGGTCGTCGGTCTCATGGACTTGTTTGCCAAGACCATGCTGGCTGAAGTGGATGCGCTGCACGCGGAAGGCGTGCGCGTGCGCACCATCGGCGATCTTTCCATCCTTCCCGAGGAAACCCGCGCGGCTTTCGATAAAGCATGGGAAAAGACGCGCGAAAACGAGGGCATGACGCTTATCGTCGCCATCAACTACGGCTCGCGCCAGGAGATGCTGCATGCGGCTCAGTGCCTTATGCGTCACGCCGTGCTGCAAGCAGAAGAGACGGGCGAGGTGCCCCAGGCCACCGAGGAGCTGTTCGAGCGCGGGCTGTATACGGCCGGAATCCCCGACCCTGACCTGCTTATTCGCACAAGTGGCGAGATGCGCATATCGAACTTCCTGCTGTGGCAGATCGCCTATTCGGAGATCGTGGTCACCGACGTCTTGTGGCCCGATTTCGATCGGTACGAGTTCTTGCGTGCTCTGCTTGAGTTCCAGGGTCGCGACAGGCGATTCGGGGCGGTGGCGTAATGGCCGGCATCGAAGAGCGCGAAGGGCGCGAGGAGCTCATGGTGGAAGACGAGCCGAAACGTGCGGGTCGCGCGAAGGCTGCCGCATGGAGTGAGCGCACGGCCGCACGTGCCAGGAAGGCCGTTAAGGAAAACACTCCTAAGCAACTGAAAAACCCATCCGACCTGCAGGTTCGCACGCGTACCGCCGTGGTGTACACGCTCATCACCGTCACGTGCGTGCTAGCGGGCGACATTCCGCTCGTTCTCATGCTCATGGTCCTTTCGGGCGTTTGCGCGGGAGAGTTCTTCTATATGCTGCGCAAGGATGCGAAGCTTCCCAACGAGGCGCTGGGCATTGCGGGGGCGGTGCTGTTTGCCCCGAGCATGTACCTTTTGGGCTTGGAAGGCGCGTTGGTCGTCACCTTGCTTATGATGCTGGCGCTGCTTGTGTGGTACGTGTTCTTCCTGCGTGCACGCGTTTCCGACGTAGCCATCAGCTTCTTCGGCGCGGTGTACTGTGGCTTGCTCTTAAGCACGCTCGTGCTTTTGCGCCAGGCGCTCGAGAACCCGTGGGGCGGCGTGCTGGTTTTGCTGGTGTACGTGAGCGTGTGGGCGAATGACTCCTTTGCATATCTGGTTGGACGCAAGATCGGCAAGCACAAGTTGGCCCCGCGCATCAGCCCGAAGAAGAGCTGGGAGGGCTTCATTGCCGGCTTGGTGGGCTCGATGCTGGTTTGGTGCGTCATTACGTTCGTGCCTGGCGTGGACATGAACATTCCTATGGCGGTTTCATTTGGCCTTATCTGCGGCTTGATGTCGGTTTTGGGCGACTTGGCCGAAAGCCGAATCAAGCGCAACTCGGGCGTAAAGGACTCGGGCACCATCATGCCCGGCCATGGCGGTCTGCTCGATCGCTGCGATTCGCTGTTCCTGGCAGCTTCGACGGCGGCTATCCTGCTGGTCGGCGGTGGCTGCATCCCGTACGTGTATTAATGATCGAATGTGATGGGATGCGGGACGCCTCCCGCATTCTGGTTCGGAAGGAGCGCTCATGAGGCGCGTCGTTGTTTTGGGTTCGACCGGCTCCATTGGCACCCAGACGCTTGATGTGGTTCGCCAGCATGCCGATAAGTTGGAGATCGTCGCGCTTGCGGTGAATTCGAGCATTGACACGCTTGCCAAGCAGGCGGGCGAGTTCGGGGTGAAGCACCTTGCGGTGGGCGACGAACGTCTGGCTGGAGACGCGCGCGCGGTTGAATTGGCTCAGCTGGCGAACGCCGCGGGCGGTAGCTTCGGTTGCGGTGCTTCGGCGGTGGCCGATTTGGTGCGCCTTCCCGAAGCAGACATCGTGGTAAACGCCCTGGTGGGTGCGGCTGGGTTGCGCGCCAGCTACGAGACGCTGGCTGCGGGCAAGGTTTTGGCGCTTGCCAACAAGGAATCGCTCGTGGTGGGCGGCGACCTCATCATGCCGCTTGCGCGCAAGCTCGACGCCGCAGCTGGCTTCCAGCACGCGCTCATGCCCATCGATTCTGAGCATGGCGCTATCTACCAGTGTCTTCTGGGGGAGGACGCCGCTGAAGTTACGCGTCTTTGGGTAACGGCTTCGGGCGGTCCTTTCCGCGGGCGCACGCGTGCCGAGCTGAAGGACATCACGCCTGCTCAGGCGCTTGCGCACCCGACGTGGAACATGGGCGCGAAAATCTCCATCGATTCCTCGACGCTTATGAACAAAGGTCTCGAGGTCATCGAGGCGCATCACTTGTTCGACATGCCCTACGAAAAGATAGAGGTCGTGGTGCAGCCTCAGAGCGCCATCCACTCCATGGTCGAGTTCGCCGACGGCAGCGTGAAGGCGCATCTGGGCACCACCGACATGCGCATCCCCATTCAATTCGCGCTTTCCTACCCGGCGCGTTGGAAGGCACCGGTCGAGCCTCTTGACTTCCGAAAGCTGGGCACGCTCGAGTTCGCTGCGCCCGATGTTGAGACGTTCCGCTGCCTGGAACTGGCTCGTATTGCCGGCAAAACGGGCGGTACGCTGCCGTGCGTCATGAACGCGGCGAACGAAGTGGCCGTGGCAACGTTTTTAGCCGAACGCAACAGCTACCTGGGTATTGCCGAGTGCGTCGAGTACGTCATGGACGCTCACGAGGTGCAAACGGTTGAATCGCTCGAGCAGCTCGAGCAGCTTGACGCATGGGCGCGTGCTTGCGCGATGAGCTGGGTGGACGCTCGCGTGTAGACTCTTGCCGCGGGGGTTACGCTCGGAGGTTCGCCCCCTCAGGCTTGCACGGCATTCCTTCTGGGGCGGCCTGCCTTGCGGGTGTTTTGGCGGCGCTCTTCGACGGATCGGGTGCTGACGTATGTGCGCCGACCGCGACGGTAGCCTTGGAGTATTCCCGCATCGATCATGTGCGTAACGCGAGCGGGGGAGACGCCCAGCTCGCGTGCGGCTTGTGCTGCCGAGATGACAGGACCTTCCACGATGTAGCTCGCATCGGCTTCGAAGAATATGAATATGCCCTCGCATCCCGCGGGCGTTTCGTTCTGGCCGGGTTCGGGTGCCGGCTCACCATGTAGGAGGAGCGAGGCTACGTAGGTTTTCGCCGCATCGGCTGCCATGGCAACGGTCTCCATGTAGTCGTCTCCGCAGGTGAAGCAACCCGGCAAGTCAGGGAATTCGACGCTGTAGCCGCCATCTTCCTCGGTCGTCAGAATGGCCTTGTATATGAACTTGCCCATATGCCCCCTTTGCGATGCGTGCCTAATCCAGCCATCCGGCCAGCTTCGCTATGTTACGGTAGGTTCCTTGCTTCTGCTCTTTTCGGGAGGCGGGTACGCTAAGTGTTACGCCTTCTTTCCTAAACACAAGATGGCTGCCCTTGCCGCTTTCCATTGACCAGCCTTCCTTGAGAAGCCGCTTGACGATTTCCCTCGTCTCCCATTCGGTAGGCATCGGCTCTCCCTTCGCGAGCGAGCGATAAAATTATAAAATGTTTATAAATAAAAGGCAACAAGCCCTCAGGCTTGCACGGCATTCTTTCTGGGGCGGCCGCGTCGAGGCGCCTTTTCGAGGCGGGCGAGGACGGAATCTCGCAGGATCATGCGTTTGCTTCCTTCGCGCCAAGATACAAGCTGGCCGCGTTCGCACATCTGGGCGACACGGGCGCTCGAAACGCCCAGCATTCGGGCGGCGTCGGCTGCCGTCATGGCGGTGGCTCTCGTGAGATCGGCGTTGACGGATACGGCTATGACGCGCCCTTCGTGTTGAGGATGGTGTCCGAGTCTTCCTCCGGGCGTGCTGCGGCCAAAGGCGAGGTCGTTGATTACCGTCTCGTACAGCCAGTCCGTAGCCGACTCTACGGCATCCTGCAGGTTTTCACCGAAGGTGCCGCCCTCCATGTCGAGGGGGACGGCCAGCATGATGCCGTCGCTTTCGTAGAGCTCAAATTCCCTGATGAAAACCATATTATGCTCCCGATTTGGTAAACCGATCATTTGAGGCCTGCCTGCCGCAGGATTTTCGAGGCAATCTCATCCGGTATCTTGCGGTGGCGCTTTACGAGAACGGTGACCTTTCCGTTGGTGAAGTGTTCGTGCTTGGTTCCGCCGATGGAGTAAAAGCCCCCTTCGATGAGAATACGGACGAGGTCTCTTCTTTTCGTCATGCGCTTTCTCCGCAAATAATATTACCAAACGCTTATATTTTCAACGTTTACGTGTGACTTCGATGTATCCGAGGCGGGTCGTGCGGGGGTGCCGCACGACCCGTTGTTTGATCACCTCCTCACTCCTCGTCTTCGGGGGTGGCATACACCAGGGTTCGCTCGTTTTCGGATCCGTAGCTGCAGGTGACGAAGCAGAACACCTGGTGATAGATGGCTGTGCCGGAATAGTCGAGGATCACCTCTGATTCGCTTATGCGCTTTTGGAGGTACGCGGTAAGCTCGTTTTCGTCGGCGAAGCTGGTTTGGATAAGCTCCTGGTTCGCATCGACGACGTTGACGGCCAGAGCCTTGAGCTTGACGACGCCTCCAGGGGTCTCGATAAAAATGACGCTGTGCTCGCGCGCGTAATCTGCGTTGGCGAACTTGGCGAAATCGGAGAACATCTGCCCGTTTATCAGGTGATGCCCGTAGATGATGGGGAAGGACGCCGCCAGCCCTCCCTGGCTGGCGGCGTCGGCATCCAGGTAGGGGCAGCCGTAGGGTGATTCTTGGTGTGCGACATCGTGGTACAGATAATGCTGCGGATCCTGCCTGCTAGCCTGGACGATTGCATAGTCGATGCGCGTTCCGGGAACGCTTATCCATCCGATGACATCGGGGTTTGCCCGCCTGAGGCCCTCCCAGTCGATGCCGGGAGCCAGCGCTTCCTTCGGAGCGCCTTCTCGACTCGTGTCCTCCGGTGATACGGGGGCGGACTCGAACTCGCTGTTTTCTGCGCTCCTTTCTCCGACAAGGACGTCCCGTACCTGCCAAGCGGGGCTTACCTGCTGGCGATACTGCATGATGGATTCGGCCGAAGCTTCGCCTTCGATGTAGGGAGCAGCCAGCGTGGCTCCAGCCAACCCGATGCACGCGGCAAACGAGACCGCCATGGCGAGTCTGACCTTTCCCACCTTGCCTAGCTTCATGCTTCGTGCCTTTCTGTGAGGTTTGCGACGAGGGGCAAGCCCTCGTCGCCCGTGCGTTTTCGAATGCCGTCTAATCGCTTACTCGTTGCGACCTGCCAAGCGGGGGACGAACCAGCAAGCCAACGTGCAGCTTCCGAGGGCTACCAGCAGCCACTGCCAGCTGCTTGAAAGCCATGCGGCCAGCTGATCGCCGGTTTTGTCGAGGCCCTTGAGCGTGTTATGCGTATTTGCGTCGCTCCCATTGGGTTTGCCGTCTTCGTTGGGATCGGAACCCAAGCCGTCCTGCGGCTCATCCTGATTGCCCGAAACCAGGTCTATGAGGATGTCGATGACGTTGTTGTTTTCGTTGTCGTTGTTGTTCTCATTGACGTTCTCGTTGTTGATGTCGATGTCGATTCTTCCATCGTGGTTGGGGCCGAGAGCGTCGGGCCTTTCGTCTTCGATGGGCGGCTTGGCCGGAATGTTGCCGTCAACGCGTACGTCATGCTCGTCGTTGGCCTTGCCCGTGTTGTCGGCTGCGGCCCAGCAGGCGTTTCCGATCTGCGTGCCTTGCGCAACGCCCTCGTCGATCTTGACCTGGTAAACGATTTCGATGGCTTCGTCCGCCGTCAAGCCTCCGGGAACCTCAACGTCGAACGAGGTTATGCGCCCTGCGTCGTTCTGCCCGTAGACCACCTGCGCTGCGCGTGCGTTGCCGGCTTCGTCGTATACGCGCACCGAACCCTTGACGATGCCCGCGATGCCGGAGGATGCGGCATCGAGCTCGTCGTGGATGCGCACGTTCTCGGCCGAGACCTCGTCGCTGCCATTGGTTACGCGCAGGCTGTAGGTAGCGAAGCTTCCGGGGGCATAGGTTTGGGCGTCGCTGCCCTTGGCGATGAGCAAGCTGCTTCGGTCGGCATCGGCCGGCCATGTTTCGTGCTCGTCACTTGCTTCGGGGGCGTTGTCGGCCTGGGCCTTCGCGACGTTCACAATGGCGTCAGACCCGTTTGCGCTCAGGTACTTCACTTCGTAGGAAAGGATTATCTTTCCGGAAGATGCCAGGTCGTAGCCGGTTTCCACGGAAAAGCCGATGATGTTGCCCGACTCGTTGCGCGTATATTCAGCCTTCCAACCCTCGATGGGAGTGCCGCTGGCATCGCGAAGCTTAAGGCTTCCCTCGACCACCATGGCGGCACCGGCCTTCGCGGTGGTGAAAGCGTCTTCGATGCGTACGTTTTCGGCTACGGTGCCCGTTGCCATGTTCGTTACCACGACCTCATAAGCTGCCACGTCACCCACTTCGAAGCTGCCACCGTCGTTGGAGTTTTTCTCGACGGAAAGCTGCGCGCCGATAGCTGTGACCTCGGCCGTGTCGCTTGCGGGGTAGCCCTCGAGGCTCGTCGCCGTAACCTCGTTCACGATGATCTCGTTTTGCAGGGCCATGTTGTCGAGACTCGCCTCGTAAAGAACCTTGAAGTAGCTGTGCTCGGTTGCCCCTAGCGGGTTTTGCGCGCTCTGGCGCGTAAGCGCTCCGTCGGCCCACACGAAGTAAGGCTCGTCGTTGATCCAGTAGCCGGTCTCGTCTCCGTACACCTGCGTCATGTCAATGCGCCAGCTCTGGTCTCCTACGTAGCGGTTGAGCTCGACGGAGTCGGCGATGTTGAGCGCCTGCTCGGGCTTGTCGGTGATAACGAAGCTTCCTTCGATGATGGAGGTGCCCTGCGTTGCGAAGGCATCGGCCAGGACGGTTTGGCGTGCGACGGTGCCGGGCGTCAAGAGATCGTGCAGGATTATCTGATAGGTTGCGGTGTCGCCAACCTGATAGGCCTGGTCGGTTTTGGAGACGAACTTTTCCACGTCGAATTCCGGCGTGTTGATCCAGACGCAAGGCGTCTCGGAGACGAACACGTCATTCGGCTGGTTGTCCGCCGTGGCTCGGGCTTGGTTGTAGATCTCCCAGCCGTTCACCTCGGCGGTGGGTTTTACAGTCCAGGTGACGGTGACGGGGTAGTTGGCCGGCAGGTAGTCGATGTTAAGCTCCCAGCCCCAGGTGCCCGCCGCCTCGTTTCGGACGGGGGAAATTCCCCAGTTGATGGTGCGTGTCTCGCCTTCCCCGTGGATGGCGTCGGATGTACCGGCAAGCGGGTAGAACACCTGCTTGTTCTTTCCCTTGTCGGAAAGGCCGCTTACCTGCACATCGCCGATAAGCTCAAGGCCTTCGGGCATGCCGTCGTCGGTGAGCATGAGGTTGTGGGCGAAGGTTCCCGCGGCGGTGTTCACGAGCGTGACGGTGTAGGTGATCTCGTCGTCGACGCGGTACTCCTCGCGCTGCTGCCCCTCGCTTCCCTGATAGTCGTTATTTTGCACGGCCGATTCGGAAACGACCTTGGTTACTTCGATGACGGGGTCGTTGATGTAGATTTCTCCGTCATCGGCGGCGGGTTTGTCTTCGGCGCCCGTCGTGTCCAGATGTACGTTGGTGGCCCAAACCTGCGCTGTGTTCACCACTTCGAGGCCGTTGCCGGCGTCGGTGGTTTTGCACTCGTATTCGTAGGTTACCTCTTCCCAGTCCTCGAGCGCCTCGACGGTGATGGCGATGGTCTGGTGCTCGGTGTCCTCGGCAATGGTGATGCTTTCGGCGCCTGCGGCTTTTACGCTTTCGGGCACGAGCTCAAGGCCAGCGGGAAGCTTGTCGGTGAAGGTGACGTTCTTGGCGCGCGTGCGATCGGCGATGTTGGCGAAGCTGCCCTCGAAATGCACGAGGGAGTGATCGTCGGGATTCTGTGAGCCGCTGAGGTATTCGAAGTCGGCGATGACGCTGGCAAGCTCGTGCTCGAGGTCGGCGTGCTTCTCTACGGTGAGCTCGGGGGTCTCGGGCAGGTATTCCACCACGTTGGTCTTCTCGGTTACGTCGTTTGCCGTGACGAGGGCGTGGTTCTTGACGGTCTCGAGGTCGTCGGCCGGCTGGTCGACGGCGCGTGCCTTAAAGCTGAAGGCGTAGCTTCCGCCGTTGTAGACCATGCCGTTTTGCAGGTATTCGCTGGTAAACGCGTAGCTGACGGTGTTCGAGGCGGCGTCGTAGGCGAAGGTGCCGGCGCTATCGTCGACCAGCTTGCCGTAGGGGTCGCGCACCTCGAAGCTGCCCTCTACGTACTCCACGTATTCGGGCAGAGTATCGCTTACGCTGAAGGCGCGGTACTTCGTCAGCTTGTCCCAGTCGATGTTGTGCACCTGTTGTTCGATGGCGTAGGTGACGGTATCGCCGAGACGAACGTTGCGCACCAGTTCGGTATCTCCGTTGATGGTCTTTTTCGGGGCGAACATCTCGGCGTACACGGGCTCGGATTCCACGGATTCGCCGATGATGAAGATGCGCGCCACGTTGGGAATGGGCAGGCGCGTCTCGTCCCATACTTTGGGGCTGGGATAGTCAAGTGCGACGGTGTCGAAATCGATGACGATCTGCTGGCCTTGGCAGCGCAGGCTCTCCAGGTAGTCGCGCGTGAATGCGCACTCGATGGTCCACTGTCCGCTGCCGGGATCCTGATAGCTTACGAAAGAGTAGGCGCTTTTGGGGAGCGGCTGGCCATCCATGGAGACCGTGGCCGAGCCGAGGCTGTAGGCTAGGTACTCGGAGAGGTCGTCGGTGATGACGAGGCTTTCGAGTTCGTAACCCGTGCGCACGTGGATGCCTTCCTGCGGCAGCGTGGCGGTGATGCGCCAGGAAACGGTGTCGCCGGTGTCGACGGGGCTTTCGGTGAGCACTTCCTTCACGATGGTTGCCCCGCCGCCTTCATGCTTAGGCGGGTTGGCCAGATACTCCGGCGTCATGGAGAAGAAACCCACCGGGTTGAGCACGTATTGGCATTGGTCGGCTTCGGACCACACGCCCATGGAGGGATCGAGCGTTCGAGCCTCGGGGGAGAGGCGCACGCCGTAAGGGGTCGAGAAGGTGAGCTCGATGGGCTTTGCGCCGTTGCGCCCGGTGTCGAAGTAGGTGCCCACGAGGCCTCTCTGGTAGTTGCGGTCGGAGTCGTCGGCGAGGATGCTTAAGCTCGAACCGTACACGGCGCTGCCCCGATCGACGATGTTGAGCCAGCTTGTCAGGCCGTCGACCTGCGATTGCGCGTCGATGGCCGCGCATGTTGCGGTGGATTTCTGCGCGATCTCGACGATCTCGACGGCTCCGCCAAAGCTAAACGACTGCATGCAGTCAAGGTCGGTGCAGGTCATGTGGCCGGCCACCTGGACGGGGTTGCTCGTACCCGCTTCGACGAACACCACGCTTACGGTGAACGAGCGCATGCCCGACGAGAAGAAATTGAGGTTGTTCAGGGTGCTTGGCCACGTGCCGCTTTCGATAAGCGACGAATCGGAGGTCCAGTTGGGGTTGAAGTAAATGGCGCCGCGGTCGGCTAGACCCCAGGTTGCCGAGGTGAAGTACTTGCTTGCGCCGACGCTTCCGTCGGCGGGGCCATCCCAGTAATCCCAGTCGGAGATGCTGACCAGCGCGTCGATGGGCGTGCCGTCGTAGCTGCCGCCGGTCATGCGCAGGGTGAAGTCGGCGCTTGCGGGTGTGCTCTCGTCGATGAACGCGGCGAAGCCGTCCTGGCCAGGCTGGATGACGTCGGGCGCGAAGTAACTGCCGATGTGGCCGTCGCTCAGGTCGTCGATATGCTGCCAGCCGCTTTCTATCTCGATTCCGGTAAAGTCGAGGAACCATTCATAGCCCTTCGGGGCGAACGAGTCGTCGGCAACCACGTTGACTGTGGTTGCGGCAAGTGCCTTTTCGGGCGTGCAGGCCATGCTCACGAAAAAGGTGCCGATGGCAACGAGCAGGGCGGTAAGCACGCGTAGCAGTGTTTTGCCCAGGTTGGTGAGGGTTGTGGCGTCGTGGATCATGCGGAACCACCCCCTTCACTTACGGCGCCTCCGGGCGCCGTCTTGAGGCATGCCGTTTGCGGGGCGCGTGCTCGGGGGTGTGTCGTTGCGCGGCTTTTGGCTTTCACGAGCCTCGGGCCCGCTGCGTCCCTTGGGGTTCCGCTTGCTCTCATGGCGTCTTCCTTTCCTCGATGGATGCAAGTTGCGCCATCATACGGATCGCAAACCGTCAAATCGGCGCCGCAACCTTGCAGATTCGCCGTCTGGGAAGCGGGCGCCGGGCGGCCTGTTGGAGGTTCGGGAGTCGTCGTGCGTATCCGCCGCAAGTCGGCCTGAAGGAAACGCATTGTCGGCCGCAAGTCGGCCTGAAGGAAGCGATTCGGCGGGTCTGCTCGGATTCGCGTCGCAGCATATCAACGGGGGAGTGACATATTAGTAGAGCGATCGTGTTTTCTTTTAGCGAGCCCTTCCGCTCGCCTATAATAGGCGCGTGAACTTACGCGTAGAGGAGGCATCATGGCCAACAAGATCGGATCGTTTATCGTCGGCAGCATCGCGGGCGCCGTCGTCGCGCTCATGTTCGCGCCGCGCAAGGGCGCCGAAACCCGCCAGATGGTGGCGGATCGCGCCAATGTCGCATGGGGCGAGGCGCAGGAGTGGGGCACCAACGCCTCCGCCAACGTGCAGCACGTGTATCAGCAGGCCGCCGAAAAGGGCCAGGAAATTATCTCTGAAGTTGCCAGCAAGAGCCAGGCCGTCTACGGTGAGGCCGCGGCTCGCGTTCAGCAGGCCGCCGAAAGCGCCAAGCCCGTCGTGGTCGAGAAGAACGACGAGCTGCGTGAGAAGATCGAGGCCGCACGCCAGCGCATTGCTGCGCAGGTGGCCAAGAACGCCGAGGAGTCCTCTGCCGCCGCCGCTGAAACTATCGACGCTGTGGCCGAGGTCGCCCAGGACGCCGTGGTCGAAGCCGAGGTTGTCGCCGAGGTTGCGGCCGAGGTCATCGAGCCTGTGGCTGACGAGCAGAAATAGCCGGTTGACGCGCGGTTCGCGTCACGCGCCGCGAGCAACCGCAACATACAGTACCGTAATGCGATCGGGAAGGCCCTAGGGCGCCCGGTCGCATTTCGCCGCGCAGGGTAAAGGAAGGGGCCTCATGCCCGCAAAGCTTATCAGCACCAAGGAGCTCACCGGGCTTCGCGTGGTGTCCAATCGCGTGAAGGTTAAAAAGGGCGAGGAAATCGAGTCGACGCGCAAGATCGGCAAAGTGCGCGCGTGCGTGTTCCACCCGTACGAGAAGCGATTCGTGGGCGTCATCGTGAAGCGTCCCGACGCCGCGCTCATGTTCCACCGCAAGGACCTTTTCGTTGCCTACGATGCCTACGATATCACCGACGGGCGCATGGTGCTGCGCGAGGGGGGCCTTACCGACGGCGCCGCCTGCAAGGCCATGAACATCAGCTGGGACGACTGCGTCCTGTGGGTTGGCATGCCCGTCATGACCAAGCGCGGCGACACGCTGGGCTACGTGGGCGACATCGTGGTCGAGCGCGAAAGCGGCGCCATCGTCACGCTCGAGGTCACGGCTGGCGCCACCGCCAACGCCATCTTGGGCGTTCGCTCCATTCCGGTCGACCTCATCAAGGGGTTCAGGCAGGGCATCGGCATGGCGCTTTCCACCTACGATGAAGAGGGCGAAGAGCGCATCTTGGGCGCCATTTTGGTCGATGACGCCGCGGCCGCCATTCCCACCGAGGGCGGTGTGGCCGAGAAGGCCGGCGAGGCCACCGCGAAGGTCACTCACAAGGCGCACGAGGCCGTCGAGACCGTCAAGCCCGCCGTGAGCGAGGCCGCGGCCGTTACGGGCAAGGCCGTGAACAAGGGCGCATACGTGACCGGCCGCCAGCTGGTGCGTGCGAAGGGCATGTTCTCGGGCTTTAAGGAGGAGTACCAGAAGGCTTCGGGCAAGAAGGTGACGAAGAAAAAGCCCGTCAAGAAGGCAGTTGCGTCTGCCGGCGCTGCGCATGCGGCCGAGGAAGAGGTCGAGATCGTCTATGTCGACGAAGCTGGCAACGTCATCGAGAACTATGTTGAAGAAGTGGTCATCTACCAGGACGAAGACGGCACCTTCTACGATGAGCAGGGTCGCGTGGTGGATGAGGACGGCAACCTGGTCGAGGGCGTCGTTTACGTTGACGAGGACGGCTTGCTGGTAGATGCGTACGGCAACTACGTCGACGAAGAGGGCAATCTCGTCGAGTACGTTGAAGAGGAGCTTGAGGGTGAGGCTTTCGTGACCCCCGAAGGCGACATCGTGGTTTCGGGCCTTGGTGGTGATGAGTTCGGTCACTACGACGAGGCGGGCAACTACGTTGATGCGCAGGGCAACGTGTTCGACCTGGCTGACGAGCCCGACATGGAGATTCTCTACCAAGACGAGGACGGCAACTACTACGACGAAGAGGGCAACCTGCTCGAGTTCGTCGACGAGGACGGCAACCCGGTCGACCTCGACGACGATGACGACGTGGTCATCTTCGCCGGCGCGTCCGATGAATCGCAGCGATAAGCGGAGCCTTTGATGAGCGAAACGCACGAGGATAATGAAACAGGTCGAATACGGGCCAAGAAGGCCCAGCTGATCGAGAAGGGCCGCCGTCCGGTTTCGGTGCGCGGCCATGCCATGGATGCGGCCGACGTATACAAGTTCGTCGGGCTTATCGCGTTTTTCGTGCTCATGCTGGTCATGTGCGTGGCGCTGTGGCCCTACATTTCCGAGATCACCGAGCCCGGTGGGGTGGACCGCGTGATCGACCGCGTGCAGAGCGCGGGCGCCCCTGGCGTGTTCATCTTGCTTGCCATCCAGTTTCTGCAAATCGTGGTGGCCTTCATTCCCGGCGAGGTGGTGCAGGTTGCCGCCGGCATGATCTACGGCCCGTGGATGGGTGCCGTGGTGGTGCTCATCGGCTGCGTGATTTCGAGCGCCTTCGTGTTCGTGCTGGTCAAGAAGCTAGGCGCTCCCTTCGTGCAGAAGATGGTCCCCGAGAAGTACATGGACAAGTTCCAGAACTTCGAGCGCTCGGGCAAGCTGAGCATCGCTGTGTTCGTCCTGTTCTTCATCCCCGGGCTGCCGAAGGACGTGTTCACCTACCTGGTGCCGCTTACGCACATGCGCATGGGGGCGTTTCTGCTGCTGTCCAACGTGGGACGCATTCCCGGCGTGGTCATGTCCACGTATGCGGCGGGAAGCATCGTCGAAGGCGACTACATGGTTGCCATCGTCATATTCGTCATCTCGGCCATCATCGCGGGCGTGGGCCTGCTCAACCAGAAGCGCCTCATGGCCTTCTTCGAGAAGCGTCGCCATAAGGGGTAGGGTCCAACCGCCGCCCATTTCGAGGTCCGAGGTGCGCAGCTTGCGCTTCGCCCTGCGCGCTTATCCGACGAATTGGCCCCGCGCGAACCTTCGCCGCTTTAATTTGAGTACAATGAACGGGTTATAGCTGAAAGCTTCGACTCAAATCCCTAAGGAGGATTGTCATGCCCAAGATCACTCGCGATCAGGTTCGCGTCCCGGCTGATGTCATGCCCGAGATGCGCGAGGTGTACATCGACAACTACATGAAGGCCACGCGCGAGACCGGCCGCCTCATGCTGTTCGCGTGCGACCAGAAGATCGAGCATCTGAACGACGATTTCTACGGTGAGGGCATCGACATTGCCGACGCCGAGCCCGAGCATCTGTTCCGCATCGGCAGCCAGGGCGTGTGCGGTGTGGTTGCCGGCCAGCGCGGCCTTATCGCGCAGTACGCGGCCGACTATCCCGAGATCAACTACCTGGTGAAGATGAACTCCAAGACGCACCTGGTGAAGACCTCGCAGGAAGATCCGTACTCCCCGCAGCTTACCTGCCTGGATGCTGTGCTTTCCATGCGCGACGCAGGCGTGAACATCGTGGGTCTGGGCTACACCATCTACCTGGGTTCCGAGTACGAATCCACCATGATGGCCGAGGCCGGCGAGCTTATCGCTCAGGCGCATGCGCAGGGCCTGCTGGTGGTCCTGTGGATCTACCCGCGCGGCAAGGCCGTTACCGCCGAGAAGGATCCAGGTCTCATTGCCGGAGCCGCGGGCGTGGCTCTGTGCCTGGGTGCCGACTTCGTGAAGGTCAACCCGCCGAAGCCCGAGGATGGCCGCACTTCCGCCGAGGCGCTCAAGGTTGCCTCCATGGCCTCCGGCCGCTGCGGTTTGGTGTGCGCAGGTGGCTCCACCGTCGACGCCGAGACCTTCCTCACGCAGCTGCATGATCAGATTCACGTGGGCGGTGCCGTGGGCAACGCCACCGGGCGCAACATCCATCAGCGCTCGCTTGACGAGGCCGTGCGCCTCACGAAGGCTATCAGCGCCATTACGCTGGCAGACTACAGCGTGGCTGACGCGTTGGCCGTCTTCAACGGCGAGGCCGATTTCGCCCTGTAGGGTTTCCTGACATCAGGTTTTGAAAAGCGCTCCCACGGGGGCGCTTTTTTCGATTGGAACCGGGGTCTGTAACTGGGCTACGACCCCTGTTCCAGACCCCTGTTCCAAACCGACGGCTTTCCAGGGAAAATGAAAAAGCCCTTCGTACGAAGGGCTTTTGAATGCAAGTGGTACCCGAGGTGGGATTCGAACCCACACGTGTTTCCACATCGGTTTTTGAGACCGACACGTCTGCCATTCCGTCACTCGGGCGCACCGACGAATTCTACCACAAAGCATGATGCGCGCCAATGAGAATCGCATAACGTGGCATTTGGGGTTCTTGCGAGCGAAGGCGTGCGGCTTCGCAGATGATTACGGCAAGCCTTCGCTTCCGTATGAAACGAAACGTCCTCGACTGGTGCGGCTTGCTGGTGCGAATGCTTCGTCTGGGTGATAATGAACGAAAACCGCATTTCGCATGATAGGAGCAGCCATGGTTGAATCTGCCGGCAATTACGAGCCCGGGGCCCTCGAGGCCTTTGCCGCCAAGGCGCGTGCGTACGTTGACGAGAACTGGGAAGCCATCGTGGCCGACATCGATGCGCTTGTGAGCATTCCCAGCGTTGAGGATCGCAGCGCGGCAGCTGAGCCCGATGCGCCTTACGGCCCTGGACCTCGTGAGGCCTTGACGGCGGCTCTGCAAATGGCCGAGCGTCTGGGCTTTGATGCGCACGATGTTGAGGGACGCATCGGCTACGCCGACCTTTCCGGAGAAACCGATACGCAAATTGGCATCATCGGGCATGTGGACGTTGTCCCCGCCGGCCCTGCTTGGACCTTCGAGCCCTTCGCCGTCACGCGTAAGGACGGCTACCTGATAGGGCGCGGCGTGATGGACGACAAGGGGCCTTCTGTCGTTGCCCTGCACGCCATGAAGATGCTTGCCGAGGCGGGTGTGCCGCGTCCTTACACCGTGCGCTTTCTGTTCGGCGCCAACGAAGAGACGGGCATGGCCGACGTGGCCTACTACCGCGAGCGTTTCGCCGACCCGGCGTTTCTGTTCACGCCCGATGCCGATTTCCCCGTGTGCAACGGCGAGAAGGGCGGCATTCAGGGCTGGCTGGAAAGTGCCCCTGTGACGGACGGCCGACTTGTGGAATTGGCGGGAGGCATGGCGGCTAACGCGGTGCCTGGCGTGGCGCACGCGGTGGTGCGCGTGGGGGAGGGCGAAGGCGTTTTGCCGTGCGCCGAGCGCTTGACCTTCGAAGATGGCGGTATGCTCGAGGCGACTCTCGAGGCTGATGGATGCTTGCGCATCGAGGCGCAGGGGAAGAGCGCGCACGCCTCGCTTCCTCATTTGGGCGTGAACGCGGCGAGCTTGGTGGTCGATTACCTGCTTGATCGCGACCTTGTTTCCGCGCAGGAGCGCGTGTTTCTGGAAGCTGCCCGCAAGCTGCTTTCGCATACCGACGGCAGCGGGGTTGGCTTGGCCTGCGCCGACGAGCATTTCGGCGCGCTGACTATTGTCGGCGGCGTCATCAAGCTCGAGGAGGGCCGCCTGCGCTTAAGCTTTGACAGCCGCTACCCTACGTGCATTACGGCTGATCGCATCGAAGACGCCATGCGTGCTTTGGCCGAGTCGGCTGGCGGAAGCGTGAGCGTTGGCCACATAATGGAGCCGTTTCTGGTCGACGCGCAGGCTCCTGCCATCCAGGCGATGCTTCGCGCTTATAACCAGGTGACGGGCGAGGGCGCCAAGCCGTTTACCATGGGAGGCGCCACGTATGCGCGCGAGTTCACGGCTGGCGCAAGCTTCGGCCCGGCCATGCCCTGGCTTGAGATGCCGGAATGGGCGGGCGGCATTCATGCGCCTAACGAGGCCGCAAGCGAAGAGGTGCTCAAGACGGCGTTTTGTGCCTACGCCTGCGCTCTCTTCGAGCTTATGCGCATCGACTTGGGTTAGCGGCTTTCGGTTGGGAGAGCATGCGAAGGCCCCGTGCCGGTGAACCGAAAGCGGTTCCCGGCACGGGGCCTTCTTCGCGAATCGCGCAGCTTGCGGCGCGGGTTGCAAGGGCTACATGATGGGCATGTCCTTGCGAACGGAAAGGGGATCGCCGTCGCCCATGGCGCGGTCGAGCTTATCCTGCGCGGCGGCATGGCGTTCGCCCATGGCCTGCATCTCGGCCTCGTGCTTACCATCGAGGCATTCGCCACGGCAGTCTTCCATGCGCGCATCGGCGCGCTCATGCTCGGAGGCGTGGCGTGCCTTCATGTCATCGCGTTCGGCTTCCTGCTCGGCGTTCATGCGATCCTCGACGTGCTCGCGTTTGGCCTGCATCTTCTGCTCGTCGGTCATGTTGGCGTAGTCGAGGTGCTTGTCGATCTTCTCCTCGGCTCGTCTTTCGCGGTCAAGTTCGCGCATGTCACGCTTGAAGTCGCGCTCCTGCTGCTTCATCTCGCGGTTCGTCTCTTTCATGTCGTGCTTCATCTCGCGCTTGATTTCGTGGCGCTCCTCGCGCATGGCCTTCTCGACCTGATGCTCGGCTTTCTTGTCACGGAAACCGTCGACGACGTTCTCGCCGAGCTCCTCGATCTTTTCCTTCGTTTCGCGAATGGCATCGGTGATTGTCATAATGCTCCTGCTTTCCGCGCCTTTGCGGCGCTTTGTGGGATAAGGATGCTGAAAGCGTACGGCGGGTTTGGCGCGAGAGGCGGCGGTGCGGGGCATCGGTTGACGAACGCTTGCTTATTTGCGGGCGATCCGACACGGATCAGCGCGTTTTGATGGGGTGACGCGACGGGCGACGTGCCGTGAGAAGCGGGATGAGCCGAAACGCACGGCGAAGCACATCCAATGGGGTGGTGTGAAGGTGAACGGTTGCCTAAAGACAATCAGCGGTCGAATTTCAAGGTTAGTGGTACTTGACAATCTTGAAAATTAGTCGAAATATTCCCGTTAATTTTCGGTCACATTCGCGGTGGTGCTATATAATAGATCGGAAACATTAAAAGCAATCGAGTTTTGGAGGTACCAGTGCTTAAGGCTATCATCGTCGACGACGAGGCACCCGCGCGCTCCGAGCTTCGATTTCTGCTAGACGAAATTGGTCAGGTGGACGTTGTCGCCGAGGCGGCAAGTGTGCGCGAGGCAATCGAGAAGCTGAAGGAATATCCCTGCGATGTCATGTTCCTTGATGTGAACATGCCCGAGGCAACGGGCCTGCAGCTTGCCGAGGCCCTGCAGCATCTGAAGTTCCCGCCGGCCGTGGTTTTCGTGACCGCCTACAGCGAGCACGCTCTCGATGCGTTCAAGGTCAACGCCATCGATTACCTGGTGAAGCCGGTCGAGACCGAAAGACTTGCCCAGGCCATTGTGCGCGTGCGCGAGCAGGTGGCCCTGCACATGCAGGCGCAGAAATCCGAGCGCATTCCCGTCGAAAAGGGCGGCAAGAAGATTCTCATCGGCATCGACAAGATCCGGTTCGTCATGGCGCGCGATGACTACGCGTATCTGCAGACCGACGCCGATCGCTATTTCTCGACGGTCAGCCTTGCGCAGCTTGAGAAGCGCCTCGACGGCCACGGGTTCTTCCGCGTGCACCGCGGCTACTTGGTGAACCTGTCCATGGTCGAGGAGATCGAGTCGGTTTCGGGCGGCACGCTGCTGCTTACTCTGAACGGCGTCGAGGAGAAGATCCCCGTCAGCCGCCGCCGCGTAAGCGCCCTGAAGAAGGCCCTCGGCCTCTAGCGCTTCCGCGAACTCCCAAGCACTCATCGTAGGCGGCCCGCGTGGCCGCCTACGTTCGTTTAGGAACTGAATTGGAACAGGGGTCGTAGCCCTGTTCCAATCATATGCTGATGAAGATAACTCACCGACGCGTCTGATTTCTTCCGCAGCTAGTATGCCAAGCTTTGTCGCGCGATAAAGCAAGCGCCTGCCGATGCTTCTCATAGTGCTCAATCGTGCACTAATCGATCCTTCGTTTTAGGAGACAAGGCTCTTTCAGCAAGTCATAGATTTCACTAGGAACTGCCCGAATGATGCATTCCGCCATTGTTTCAACGGGCGGCTCGAAGTTGCCGATTCGCCACCAATTGAGGCTCTCTGTTAAAGAGAAAACCCACCTAAATTCCTGTCTCGTAAGTAACCTCCAATCGATCAGGTGATTCGAAAGGATTTATTGACTTTGCAAAGTCCGAAATACCGCCTCGGGCAGTTCCGTATGCAATCTGTTACCAGAGGCTGTCTTCTACTCACTGAATTTGCGCATAGGGCGAACCGTTCTGCACTGCGTGAGCGAATCGATTGGAAACTCTAACGATAGTAGCGGGGATAAACGACGTGCAGACCCTCCTGATTTTTGATGCCTTCGAGCGATGCGTCTGTCAGAACCGCTAGGGAATGGTAGAAGGGATGACTGCTCGCATCTGCAAACAGCGCGAGGAAGTGGTGGGACCATGTCAGCAGATGATCCTCCAGGTACTCGCAAAGAAGCTCTGGGCGGTAGCGTGCAATGAAGGCCATTTGAGCAAGCATGAGGCCGATGTGATCCTCGGGCACCTTATCCCTTGTCCGCCGCTCGAGGCCTTTCTCGCGCATCCACCTTACCAGCTCTATCTCGGTAACGCCGAACACGACGCAATCCCGGTCCATGTACACCGAACCCCACGGCGGCGCCGGACGAGCCGCAGGGCCGACGAACAGCCTGCGGTACTCCCATATGAGCTCCTCGCGATCGCCTTCGGCGACGGCGCGCTTCATGGAAGCCAGACACTCCTCGGCAAGCTCACGATCAACGAAAGGCCAGTCGCCGCCCGCCTGCGAAGGGTCGATACTGGCAATTGCCTCGAGCATGGCCGATGCCGCCTCGTCCTTCGGATCCACGAGGAAGAAGGGCGCAAGCGTAAGCCCCACAAATTCGACGGCTTCCAAGCTCTTTTCTTTTATGGCACCGCTCATATCAATCGGCTCCTTCCATGGCTTTGTGCGTCGCTCGCTAGACGCCGACGGTCATATACGTCTGATAGAACAGGTCTCTTACAAGAAACACACCCCAAAGCGCTGCGAAAGCTGATGCGCAGGCAAGCGCAAGCCTCGTCTTTGTCGAAATCTCTTCGCGAAATGAAGCATTAAAGAGCGCACAAAGCGCACCTGCACTCGATATCGCATAGAATCCCAGGCGAACGTCATAGCCCATAGCAAGGCCGGATGCCTTTGCCACGAAGGTGGTAATGGTATCTAGCTCGATGCGCAAGAGGACCATTGCCGTCAAGACAACGAGGCATGATAGGGCATAGGCCACTAGCAGCACCGTGCTGCGCGTCGGCTTGAGACCGCCGGCGAACAGGTAGATGCCCTCGGAGAGAAGGCATCCCGCCCCCAGCGCCCCGGCAACCAAGGCAAGTGGCGTGTAAATCGTGTTCCATGTCGGTATTGTCTCGATGGAGTACGCAATCGACGTGAAGCCAACCGCGATGATCGCAGCAACCGATCCCGCGGCAATCCATGCCCCGGCCACCTGGCGCGGCAGATCTCGGCTGATTGCGGCCATCCAATACGACCCGGCTAGGAACAGGAAGGCCAGCACCGAGACAACCTCGTTAGAAAGAGGCGAACGGCCGGCGCCCGTGATCACGTAGAGCGCGTTCGTGGGCGTACCGAGATGGGCAGTCGAGGTGATGAAACCGCTCAACACAAGGAGGAAGGGGATTGCGAGCAGGTGGTCGACGCGCCGCTTGCCCGCATGGTCGGCAACGGTCGAGCGCAAGAGCGCCATGACGACAAAGGCCACCATCCCCGCAGGAGCAAGCGTCGTAAACACCGCAAGCGATGTACTGTCAAGCTCGAGCATCGTTACACCTCCCCTTCGTTAGCAACCCAGCCGCCTTGCTCTTGGGCCATTTCCGAAGCGGGGCATGGCCCCACATAAAGATTAGGCCCCGTGAAAGACGGATCGGGCAGGGGCGGAACGCAGCGAACGGAATCGGGATGCGCACTGAGCACCTCCGATTCAAGGCCGAACTCCAAAGCGCGCACAGGGCATGCCTCCACGCAAACAGGCTTGCCGCCATCCGCCACGCGACCGGTGCAACCATCGCATTTGGAGCTTTTCTTCGCCTCTAGGTCAAGGGACGGCGCTCCGTACGGGCATGCCATGGAGCAGTATCCGCACCCCACGCACTTGTCGTGATCGGGCCACACAAGGCCCTGCTCGTCGCGATGCATGGCACCCGTCGGGCACACCTCCATGCACACGCCGAAGTCGCAATGGCAGCACGCCAGCGAAACGTGGTAGACGTACACGCCCTGCCTCACAGCAGGACCACCACCCGCAGGAAGCTCCCAAGAGCCGCCCTCGATGTCGAAAACCCTTCTGAACGTGATACCTTCATCCAGATCATGGTAATCCTTGCACGCGAGCTCGCAGGTCTTGCAACCTGTGCAAAGCGCGCTATCGAAATAGAAGGCTTTTCCCATGCATGCACCACTCGACTAAGGCAGTATCCCGTCCATGATAGACAAATCGAACCCCGGGAGCTATCCCGGGGTTCGACAATAAGCGACAAACGACTAGTTGGCCGCGACTTCCCACTCGTTGGCCACGAATCCCTCGGTGTCGCCAGGCATCTTGGCGGCAGGGCAGGTCGCGATGACGATAGCAGGAACGGTCTCCGTGCCAGCCGGCATCGGCGCGATGCCGTCAACGGCGTCGGGATGAGCAGCGCGAAGCTCCTCGACAGGGCCGAACTCCAGAGCACGCAGCGGGCAGGACTCGACGCAGATGGGCTGCTTGCCAGCGGCCACGAGGTCGATGCACATGTCGCACTTCACGCTCTTCTCGGTATCCGGATTGACGGCGGGAACGCCATAGGGGCACACCTGCACGCAGGTTCCGCAGCCAATGCAGGTCTCCTCGGCGCCAGAGATTACCGCGCCGGTCGCCTCGTCCTTGCTGATGGAGCCTGTGGGGCAATTTTCGAGGCAGGCAGGATTCTCGCAATGGTTGCAAGCCAGAGAGAGATGGTACATGAAGGCAGTCGTCTGATACGTGCCGTTCGCACCCTGCTCCCACATGCCGCCCTCGTAGTCGAACACCTTGCGGTACACCAGATTGGTGGGCAGGTCCTTCTTGTCCTTGCAAGCAAGCGTGCAAGTCTTGCAACCCGTGCAGCGGGTGCTGTCAAAATAAAAACCGTACTGAGTCATGATGATTCACCTTACGCCTTCGACACCTGAACGATAATGGAGTGCGAGGGATTCGCCTTCGCCAACGGAGTCGGGTTAGGCATAAGGAGCGTGTTCACGCATCCACCGTGATCGATGCGATCGCCGTCCATGTCAGCATCGTGCCAGGCACCCTCGGGAATGCAGACCACACCGGGGATGACGCGCGGAGTCACACGCGCCTCGATGCGGACCTCGCCGTGCGGGCTGCGCACAGCAACGATCTCGCCGTGCTCGATGCCCCTGGTCTCGGCGTCGATCGGGTTGATCCACACCTGCTGGGTGTTGCACTGCTTGATGATCTCCATGAAGCCGAAGGAGGAGTGCGTGCGGCCCTTGAAGTGGTAGCCGGAGCACAGGAGCGGGTACTCCTCGGTGAGGTCGGTATAGCCCTCGCGGCCGGGATCGAACGCGGGGATGGGCAGAATGACGTCGCGCTCGTCGAGCTCCCAGGTGTCGGCGATCTCCTGCAGGGACTCGGAGTAGATCTCGATCTTGCCCGACGGCGTGGAAAGCGGGTTGGCAGCCGGGTCGCTCACAAAGGCCTCGAGGCCGATGGCGGGCGCCATGTCGCGCTTGTAGAAGCCATCCACCTTAAGCGTCTCAAGCTCAGGCAGGGTAGGATCAGCCTCGCGGGCTTGGGCGTACATGTACTCGATCCACTGCTCGTTCGTACGACCCTCGGTGAACGCCTCGCCCACGCCCATCTTCTCGGCGATGGCCGCATTGATGTCGTAGTTGAACTTGGCCTCGAAGGCAGGCGCCTGAGCAGGCATGCCGTAGTTAACGCCCGTGTACCACTCGGCATAGCCGTTGGTGTCAAGGTTCTCATGCTCGGCACGCATGGCGTCGGGCAGCAGGATGTCGGCGTACTTGGCGGAGTCGGTCAGCACCGTGTCAATGACGACGATGAACTCGCACTTGGTGTCGTCGACGAGCACGTCATGGGTGCCGTTGATGTCGCCATGCTGGTTGGTCAGGCAGTTGTTGGCGAACACCCACAGAAACTTGATGC
Source organism: Eggerthellaceae bacterium (assembly GCA_017440565.1). Lineage (GTDB taxonomy): Bacteria > Actinomycetota > Coriobacteriia > Coriobacteriales > Eggerthellaceae > RGIG3135. Next base: position 63,837 of record JAFSHA010000094.1, read on the forward strand.
CCGTGGAAAGCTTGTCAGCACCGCGAACGCCGTCGCGCAGAGCGGTCATCTCCGGGCCGTGATCGATGGCGTTGACCCACTCGTAGCAAGAGATGGAGGTCTTCACCGGGTTCTCGAGGCTCGGCACAAAGGAAACCGGCGCGATGGGGTTGGCCTCACGCAGGCCCGTGTTCGTGCCCGGCTTGCCAACCTTGCCCAAAACCGTCGGCAGCATGCAGATGGCACGGGTGGTCATCTCGCCGTTGGAGTGGCGCTGGCTGCTCCAACCCTGGGCGATATAGGGCGCCTGAGCATCTTCGAGCTTCTTGGCGATCTCGCGAATGCGAGCGGCCGGAATGCAGGTGATGGGCTCGGCCCATTCCGGCGTCTTCTCGACCATGTCGTAGCCAGTGCCCATGATGTAGTCCTGGTAGGACTTGTTCTGACCCTTGGCGGACTCGGGCATGGTTTCCTCGTCGAAGCCGACGCAGTAGGTGTGCAGGAAGTCGAGGTCGGCCTTGCCGTCGACGATGAACTCATGAACCAGGGCGGCCACGAGCGCGGCGTCGGTGCCGGTGCGAATGGGCTGCCACTCATCGGGATGGCCCGAAACGGACTCGCTCATACGCGGGTCGATGTGCAGGATCTCAACACCCTTCTGCCTGATCTGAGACAGCCAGCGGGTGGAGTTCGCGCCGCCCATTCGGGTCTCGGCCGGGTTGTTGCCGAACAGCAGCATGAAGTCAGAGTTGAGGGCCTCGCTCATGGATGAGGCATACACCTGGTTGCCAGGACCCGCTTCGGGACCGAAGGTGTAGCGGATACCCTCGACCATGTTGGCAGTCGAATAGTTGTTGTAGAAGTCAAGGAAGCCGCCGCAGCAGTTCATCAGGCGAGCCATGGTGCCCGACGTAATGGAGAAGTTTCCGTTGTCGTGCTTGATGGCCACAGCTTCGTTGCCGTAGGTGTCGATGGTGTGCTTCAGCTTCTCGACGATGGTGTCGATGGCCTCATCCCACGTGATGCGCTCGAATTTGGCCTCGCCACGCTTGCCGACGCGCTTCATGGGGTACTGCAAACGGTCGGGATGGTTCACCCAACGACGGATGGAGCGGCCGCGCAGACAGGCCCTCGCCTGAATGCCCTCGGCCTCGCCGCGGTTGTCGCTTTCGACGTAGACGATCTTGCCGTCCTTCACGTGATACTGGAAGATGCACCTGCCACCGCAGTTGACGTGGCACTGGCCCCAGACGATCTGGTCTTCGGCCGCCTGCTCGCCACCAGACGGAGCTGGCTCATCGGAGCTGCACCCATAGAGCGAGCCCGCACCCGCGGCGCCCGCGACGGCAAGGCCGGCGAGCGATCCCTTGAGGAAAGTTCGCCTTGACAGAGTTGCCGTATCCATTTCCATTATTCCCTCCTTCTTTGCCGGGTTTACATGATAAACCGCCTTCGAATATACACGGGTCATGGCCGCTGCGTGTACCACGATTGGTGGTAATTTCACAAAACCCCACGTCAGAGCCTTATGTTCTCATCCCCCTCATTGAAAGACCCCGCCTCTGGTGGTGTATGATTGATTCATTGGAACGAAAGGGCGCATACCATGGCGCGGATAAGATCGGGTCGAGAGGGGAAAGAGTTGGGCCTGGCAAGGGAAATAGCAAGCTCCACCATCGGCTTCGCCGTCTACCTCTCGATTAACGCGATCTCGATTTGGGGAGGCTTCTTCCCCCTCCTGCCCATCGAATTTCAGACTGAGGAGATCCTCATTGCGTTCTTCGTCTCTCAAGCCCTTTCGTTCAGCGGAGTCATTCTGGCGCATGCAGGAATCTCATTCAGAAGCCACGATCCTTCGCGGCGCACGCCCGCCGGTCTCTACCCCATGGCAATCTTCATGGGATCAGCGTGCATCATCCTCTCGATGTATTTCAGAGATCTTACGCTCGCCCTCGTCATAGCGGGCGGCGTGCTGCTTGGCGGGGGATGCGCCGGGCTGTTCGCAATGTGGCAGAAAGTGTTCGCCGCCATGCCCGTCGAGCGAGGCAACCTCTGCCTCGTGCTCGGCGCCATCGCAACGCCGTTCATATACTTTGCCGTCAACTTGGCGCCGGAGGCCATTGCCGCGTTCCTCGTTCCCCTCTTTCTCGCGCCGCTGTGCGGCACGTGCCTCTCGATCTCGTCGGGACGCTCCGATTTCGAGCAGCCGATGTTCGAGGACGAACCAGCCGAGCACGCTGCCGTGTACCGTCGGGTGATTTCGGATCACTGGCGAAGCGCGCTGTGCCTGGGGGCGATCGGCTTTGTCAGCGGCGTCGTTCGAGGGGTCGCCGTGCTCGAAGACGGCATCGTTTTGTTCATAAACGAGGCCTCGTTGATAGGCATGCTCATCTCGGCGTCAATTCTGCTGTTCGTCTGCTGCATGAGGTGGATCAGGGTCGACCTGACCGATGTCTTCCGTATCGTATACCCCGCTTTGATCGTCGGCTTTCTGCTTGTGCCCCTTTTGGGAGCCGCCTACCTCACCGCCTTCGTCACGCTCACGTATTTCGCCTTCTCGCTTATCCAAATGCTCATGATGATGCAGGCGGCGCAGATATCGCGCAATCGTGGCGTGCATCCGCTCTTCACATTCGGCTTCTTCGCGGGCATCGCCTACATCATGCAGTCGATCGGCTTCGTCACAGGATGGTTCGGCATCCTGATTCCCGAACAGGGGGAGGTGTCGCTGTTCGCCGTATCGCAAATATCGACGTTCGTACTGGGGATGTCCCTATTCGTCGCAGTAGGATCATCGTTCAAGAACTCGATACTAAGGGGATCTGCGTCAAGCGATGCCGTCGAATTGTTCCTCATGACGGAAAACATCCCGGGTCTCAAAGGCATCGGGCAAAGCGCGCAGTCAGCCGCCAGGAAGGCGGAGTCGACGCTGCTTGAGCACGCAAAGATCTCCCCTAAGAAAGCTTCCTTTACTACTGAAAGCAGCGCCAGCACAAGGAAACGCGACATTCCGTCAGGCGAAGGAGTCGAGGCCGTTCGCGACATGACATCAGTACGCTGCCACGCCCTCAAAGAGCAGTACGCCCTGTCCATTCGAGAGCTCGAGGTAGCCGAGCTGCTGGTTCGGGGCAATACGGCGCCGGCCATCGCCGATAAGCTGGTTATTTCCGAGCATACCGTGAAAACCCACACTAAGCGTATCTACGCAAAACTCGGAATTCATAAAAAACAGGAACTTCTCGAGCTCGTAGATAATGTGGAGCTTCCATAGCTAGGCCAAAATGCTTGAGCGCGTTGCGCTAGGCAAAGCTTCTCTCAAACAAGTTTCAGTGCCAACTTGGCAGTGCGCCTTGTTGAGGATCCGGTGCCGGCTTTCGCGTATCGTATTCGCAGCTTATGGAGTGCGAGTTAAGTTGATCGGGGAAATATCCGGAAACCTGCGCTAGACGCAGAAGGAGAACCTTTCGATATCCTATGGGTGTCGAAGCCAAGAAAAGAAAGGTTCTCCCATGACGGATTCTATCATTATGGAGCGGGTCTCGGACGCCGCGGCCGACTGCCTCTACTCCGAGCTCGTGAAAACAGAGGACTTCCAGGCCTTCGAGGCGTTGGTCGCCGCCGACATGCGCACCGTCGCCGCGGGCGCGCTGAGGCGCTGCGTCGAGCGCTTCGACGCCGAGCTCGTCGCGTCCGCCCCGAGGGGCTGGTCCGTCCACGAGCGCGTGAACCGCACCGTCGTCACCCTCGTCGGCGCCGTCACCTTCGAGCGCACCGTGTTCCTCGACGAGTTCGGCCGCAGGCGCACGCTCGCCGACGAGCTGCTGGGCCTGCGGCCTCGGGCGCGGCTGTCGCCGTGCTGCTTCCTGTGGATCGCGAGGCGCGCCGCCGAGGTCTCCTACCGCAAGACCGCCGCCGACTTCGAGGCGCTCACGTCCGCGCGCATCAGCCACGTCACCGTCATGAACGTCGTGCACCGCGAGGGCTCGCTGCTGAGGGAGACCGGGGCCGAGTTCGCGAGGGATGGCAGCGCGCACGAGCTAGGGCACGCTGTTCCTCGAGTCCGACGGGCTCTGGGTCCACCTGCAGGAGGGCGGGCACAGGAAGGAGGCGCTGCCGCGTTTCCTCTACGAGCTGGCGCGCGCCGACGTCGGCGACATCCGCGCGAAGGGAGGGCGCACCGTGCTCTACGTTCACGGAAAGGGGCGCCAGGCGAAGGACGAGTTCGTGGTGCTGACTGACGCCGCCGTGCGCCCGATATACTCCTACCTGGCCCTCCGCGAGAGCCGCGGCAAGGACGAGCCGCTCTTCGCGTCGCTGTCCAACAAGTCCTACGGGAAGCGCCTCACGACGCGGTCGGTGAGGCGCATAGCGAAGAACGCGCTGCTCAAGGCGGGATTCGACGACAGCCGGCTCACGGCTCACAGCATGAGGCACACGGCCGTGAGCATGGCGCTGATGGGCGGGGCGAGCCTCCAGCAGGCCCAGGCGATGGCGCGTCACGGAAACATCAACACGACAATGGTGTACGTTCACGGGCTCGATCGCGTCTCCAACGCGGCTGAGCTTGCCATAGACGATCTGCTCGGGGATGCGTGAGGGGCTCGTCCCAACAGCCGGTCTCCCGTCCCTCTCGAGCATGTGCTTCGCCGGCTCTTTCCGATGGTGCGCGCATGCTCGAGGGAAAGGCGGGCGGTGACTAACCATACCCCAGCCTCGGCGGCTGCTGATGAAGGCATCCTATTCGAGGACGGGCTGCGTTGTGCCTGAAGGGGAAGCAGGCAGACGACGTCGCTCTACGTGGACTGGAATTCGTTTCCATGGACAAGCCGTGCGCGGCTGTGCTACGTTAGAGACGTTATGTGCATATTCGGTATGAATGCTCGCATGATGCTCTATGGGTACCGTTCCTCGTATCGACGGTGCCGCTCTTTTTCTCTCAGGTGCGAGCAAGCGAATAATCCCACCATCCCCGTCGGCAAGCAGGCGGGGAAGTGAAAGTCTCTAGCCCCTCCAAGGCGAACCGTGCCGGTTCCGCCTCGGAGGGGTCTTTTCTGCGTTTAGGGCATAAAGGCACAACTGAAGAGGTTAGTTGCGAGTTGCGAATTTGTACCGATGCCGCAAACCGTGGTTATCAGCTTGGGGTCATGGTCCTAGGCTTGGTTCTTGTTGCGCAGGCGCTTGATATGCGCATCCACGGTGCCGTTTGTTGAATTTGCAACAAAGTTTAGGTCATTGTGCAGAAGCGAAAGTGTTGTTCACATGGCACTTTGCTCTATGATGCCGTCTTCTTTGTTGGCAGATTCCACTCATGGTATCCAAATGCACTTCGCAAGATTTTCATGCGAAACGAAGATGCGCTCAATTTCCGGTTACAACCTCATCAGCGTCTGCTCAAGCTTACTCAGCACGATGGGCATGCTCGCGTGGGTGTTCTGCCGGCGTTCTCGCGGGGAGCACCCTGATGGCCGCCGTCGCCTCGTATCCGCCTATTACGGACATCATGACGTCCATGAAGGCGGCGTCATACCAGCCCGCGGGTTTCGTCTCGAGCGTCTTCACGTTCTGCTTGCCGCTGATTTGATACCCTGAACGAGAGGTTGTCTTAGACGGACCAACGAAGGAGGGCCTTCCATCAGACGCAAGGCCAAAGCTGAAAGTAGGGCATGGAGTAAAGCGGGTTTCCTCCAACCTTCATGCGGACGGTGCAACGCGTATCGCTTATTGTGCAGACATGAAGTCGATGAGTTCTTCCCGCGTATGCACTCCCAGCTTCTGGTAGATGTGCTTCACGTGAGCCCTCACCGTGTTGTCGCTGATGTAAAGCTTCTGGGCGATCCAGGTGGCGCGCCTTCCCTGCAGCAAGAAGGCGAGCACTTCTTTCTCGCGATTGGTGAGCTTATATCCGTCGATCTTACCGTAGTCAGGCCGAACCGACGTCTCCTCGAGCCTTTTCTCCACCTGCTGGTACTGCCACAGTATGTCAAGACCGCTCAGGGCTATGAGAAGAATGAGAAGCGTGCGCCAGATGGCATTGACGATATCGTCACCTAAGAACACGAGGCCCGCGCCGGAGAGCAAAATGGCCCCTACGTTAAGGGCGAGGATGAATGCGGACAGAGCGAGGATCGCCCTGACGCGCATGTTGGCCAGATCGGTGACGACTATCGCCGTCAGCAGAGACGAGGAGAACCCCCAGGGAAGCGCGGTGATGAGCATCCTCGTATCACCTGCGAGATCGGCGCTTATCCACGGCACTACAAGCAGCAGAAGGCAGCCGAGCACGGCGTAATACCTGAAGTTCATGATGTTGTCGAAGCGGTTGCGAGCAAGCACGAGAAACGCGCCGCATAGAATGGAACCGCACTGGACAAATGCGAAGCTGCTGCCCGTCTGCAGTACGGTGCTGTATCGGTTGAACAGGAATCCCGCCCAACCCATGCCCAGAAGACACTGGCAGAGCAGGTGGCCCGCCAGGAACACTGCGATTATCTGCAGCCCTGAAATCAGTTCCTGCCGCAAGGAAACCTCGGCGATATCTTCTGCGGCAGGCGCCATGCCTGTTGAGAGGGCGCCGATTTTGAACAAAACGCAAAGGGCAATTACGAACAAGGCCGAGGATGCGAGATCGATGAGCATGATGTTCGAGGTGAGCAGGCTCATCGCAAGGGAAACCGCAGCCTTTCCCAAAACGGCATAACCCAGAACGGAGATGTTCTTGGCGAATGCGGCGCTGCTGTCCTTTCCCTTCGAAGCCCCCATGTCGCAAACCACCTCCCAGTTTTCGATCCCTCGCGCGTCCTCTTGATCGCGCCTGTGAACTGGCCCTATGGAAAATCACCCATTTCGGTTATGGGCCGTGCGCTTCATATTACCCAGTTTAGATGATGAAAGAGGCCAGCATCAAGGGGCAGAATGGCCTCGGGGCGATCTCTTCTGCAGCGAAAAAGATCGCCTTCAAGTAACCAAGTGAAACGGGAGGGAAATGTATGGTAGCTATTGATCTTACGAGAAGGAGCTTCCTCAAGGGCGCGGGAATCGGCGCCCTGACCGCAACCAGCCTGGGGCTGCTAGGCGGTTGCGCGCCGCAAGTCGAACCGGAGGCCGAGGTGATAGAGACGGTTACGGGCAGCGCCCAGGCTACGGGAGAGCTTACCTGGCTCGGCCTCGAGCCCGCTGACCCCGAGAACATCGAGGAGGAGCTGGAGGCCGACGTGGTGATCGTCGGCTGCGGCACGGCGGGAACATGCGCCGCGCGAGCTGCCGCAGAAGAGGGCGCTTCGGTAATCGTCGTCGAGAAGGCGGGCGCGCCGGCGGTATGCCGCAGCGGCCAGTGGGCCGTCATCGGCGGCGAGACCAACAAGCGCTGGGAACGCGGCGAGGGCCAGGCCAACTACGTCGATCCTGACGAAGTGGTGGAAGTGGTGATGACCGAAAGCCAGTATTACCCCAATCGGGCGATTCTGAGCAAGTGGGCAAAGAACAACGGCGAGGTGTTCGACTGGTTCATCGCGGCGAAGCCCGACCTTTTCATCAGCGACAAGTCGACCGACCCCCTGCCGCCCGTCGAGACGGACGAGGACTGCTCGCTGTGGGTGCGCCACCACCCCCTGCCCGAAAGCTTCGACCTCTCGAAGGAGCGCGTGAAGGAGTTCCAGAGCAGCGTCTCGTTCAACCCCTCGCAGCAGCCGGTGCTCACCGCCAACTGGCGCAAAGCCGAGGAGGCGGGCGCCGTCTGCTACGTCGGGCACTTCGCCGAGAAGCTCATCAAGGAAAGCGGCCGCGTCGTGGGCCTTTTCGCGCGCAACGCCGAAACGGGCGCCTACAAGAAGGTCATGGCGAAAAACGGCGTCCTGCTTGCCGGCGGCGACATCTCCAACAACCCCGACATGCAGGCGTACTATGCGCCCGACCTGGTTCTGAACGGCGTCGGAAACATGTGGATGAACATGGACGTGGAGGGCAACTTCACCAATACGGGAGACTGCGCGAAGCTCGGCTCGTGGGTGGGCGGAAAGCTGCAGCAGAAAGCCGCCCCCATGGTGCATTACATGGGGCACATGTCCACCATCGGCGCCGCTCCGTACATGAGCATCGACGTCAACGGCAAGCGCTTCACCAACGAGGACATCAGCGCGCTGCAGTTCCAGAGCGCCGTGGAGCGCATCCCCGAGAAGAGGTTCTGGACCATCTTCGACGCTAGCTGGACCGAGCAGCTCTCGGCCTTCCAGCCCCGCTTCGCCTCCACGAACTACGTGGTCGACTCTCCGACGCCCGAGAACCTGCTCATCAACGACGTGCACCCCTACGTCACCCGCGATGCCGTCGAGAAGGCCTGCGAGACAGGCGGTTCCGGCATGTTGAAGGGCGAAACCATCGACGAGCTTATCTCCAAGCTCGAGGGCCTGAGGGATGCTGCCGCGGCGAAGGCGTCGGTCGAAAGGTACAACGAGCTCGCAAAAGCCGGCAAGGACGAGGACTTCGGCAAGCCCGCATCGAGGATGTTCCCCATCGAGAACGGCCCCTTCTACGCCTTCTCGAGCGGCATGAACATGAACCTGGTAACCATCGTCGGGTTCGAGGGCGACGCCGATTGCCACGTCTTCGACGCAAACGACGAGATCATTCCCGGCCTTTACGCGGCGGGCAACGCCCAGGGCGGACGCTTCGCCGTCAACTACATTCCCACGATGAGCGGCATGTCGCACTCGATCGCCATGTACTACGGCTACGTGGCGGGAAAGAACATGGCGCAGGGCATCTAGGGAATTGAGACGGTAGAGAGCCGCAAAGAATCGATGATCCCGCGGTCATCGTGTCGCGACTAGGCTGCGGCGCGATGACCGCTTGCGTTCAGTGCGAATTGCCTTTGAGCTGGGTCGCACATGCGCTTAGCGGGAAACCTTTTACGCGATGGCTGATCGGCGAGGGCGAGATTACGAGGCTCTGTCGCCATAGTCCCTCTCATCGCCTTAGCCATCAGAGCAGGAGCGATTGCATGAACGAACAAAACGAGACTATGGCCCCTGAGGCCCAGTCCGGGAAGAGGTCCAAGAGGAAGCTCGGCATCGTCGCCGGCGTGCTGGCTGCCGTGGTCGTGGCCGCCGGCGCGGGCTTCTGGGTCTGGCATGAGACCCCCGGCTTCTGCGGCGCCATTTGCCACACGCCGATGGACCCGTACCTGGCCACCTACGAGCAGGACCTGCACTCCGAGGGCGTCGACAAGTGGGGCAACGCCGTCGAGAGCACCGACAGCATGCTCGCCGTCACGCACCGCGCGCTGGGCGAGGGCTGCCTGAGCTGCCACGAGCCCACGCTCTCCCAGCAGATCGG
>JAFSHA010000095.1 GCA_017440565.1 Eggerthellaceae bacterium
CCAGCCCTTCCGCGTCTGGGAGCTCTTCGTGTACTCGAACCTGAGCTCGCCCCTCATGTGGGACATCATCGTGCTCATGACCTACCTCGTCCTGTCCGTCGTCTACCTCTGGGCGCAGCTTCGCGCCGAGGCCGGCAAGGTGAGCCAGGTGGCGCTTCGCGTCATCAGCGCGATAGCGCTCGTCTGCGCCGTCATGGTGCACACCGTGACCGCCTGGATCTTCGGCCTGCAGCAGTCCCACGAGCTCTGGCACACCGCTCTCCTCGGCCCCTGGTTCGTGTCCTCCGCGCTCGTCTGCGGCACCGCGCTCGTCATCGTGGTCGTCATCGCCATTCGCAAGGTGGGCTACCTCGAGCTCGACCAGAGGTACCTGGTGAAGCTCGCCAAGATGCTCGGCGCCTTCTGCGTGGTCGACCTCTACTTCTTCGGCTGCGACCTGCTGACCGCGGGCTTCCCCGGAGGCTCCGGCGCCGAGGTCGTCGAGATGCTCGTCGTAGGCCCGCTGGCCCCGTTCTTCTGGGCCGAGGTCGTCGGCACCGCCCTCGCCGCGGCCATCTGCTTCGTGCCCGCCGCTAGGGGTAACGGCATGCTGGTCGTGGCCAGCCTGCTCGCTATCGTCGCCATCCTCTGCAAGCGCGTGCAGCTGCTCTTCGGAGGCTTCCAGATCCCCAACCTGGAGATGCCCTTCGCCATGACCCCCATGGCCGCCGTCGACTGGCAGGGCGGCTTCGCGAACGCCTATGAGGGCCTCGTCTACATGCCCACCGCGCTGGAATTCGGCGTGTGCCTCGGCGTCGTCGCCCTGGGCGCGCTGCTGCTCTTCCTCGGCCTGAAGAAGCTCCCGCTCAAGTAGGCCGAGAAGCAACGACTTTGGAACAGGGCTACGACCCCCGTTCCAATTTCCGAGGCCCCGTCGATCGCGCGATCGGCGGGGCCTTTGCTCGCTTCGGCGGAAACCGACGGTTCGTATCGATTCGCCTCGCTCATGGCGGAAACCAACGGTTCCTCCTAGCCTGTTCGTCCCCGTATCCGAAAACGCACGATTTGTCATGCTGCGGAGGCTTCTCGGGTCCACCTCCATCCGAAAGCGCACGGTCTGTCAGGCTTGAGAGGCCTTCTGAGTCCACTTTTATCCGAAAACATGCGACCTGTCATGACAACTCGTGTCTTTTCGGATGGGGATGGCTCAAAACGACGGTTTGTCCGTGACAAGTCGTGCGTTTTCGGATAGAGCGCCGCGCAAACGGCTCCTTCCTCGTGACAAGTCGTTTGCTTTCGGATAGAGCTCGCTAGAAAGAGGCGAAAAGCGTGACAAGACATGCGTTTTCGAATGGGCAGCTCAAAACGATCGTATCAGCAGCCTTGGTTTAGCCGAGGCCGATTTTGCTCGCAGCGAAAGAGACAAGCCTCAAGTCAACTTCCGGCCAAGAGAAGTGGTACAGATCTGAATCATGGAAATGGCTGGGGTACTAGGATTCGAACCTAGGTAGCTGGTACCAAAAACCAGAGTCCTGCCGTTGGACGATACCCCAGCGTGAGAATTGCGCCGAAAGACGTGGCGCCAGCTTGCCGAGAATCGGCGTGCGCGTGGTGGGCCATGAGGGAATCGAACCCGCGACCTTGGGATTAAAAGTCCCCTGCTCTGCCAGCTGAGCTAATGGCCCATTCCTAACACGCGAAAGTACATTCTATCCCTCAATTGGAAATCGGTCAATCGAAAATACCCCTTGCGTAAAATGATGCGCAGCGTTAAGATTTTCAATCGGCCGACAAGGCGGCCGCGCCCGACACGTTCGAAGGCGCAAGTACCTGGCGGCTTTCCGCCCGCAAAAGGGCGCATCTTCAAGGAAAGCTGCGCGGCATCTAGACCGCGCGCCTGGCAAGCAGGCAATGAGCAAACGGGCAGTTTGTTAAGAATTTGTGCGCCCGTTCTATTTTTTTGTTCCCATACCGAAATAATTCTGCTATCATCTACGATTGCTGTTTTGTGACAAGGTTTGCTTTGAAGGAGCAATTTTGGCTAAAGAAGACGTAATCGAGCTTGAAGGTACCGTCCTTGAGGCATTGCCCAATGCCATGTTCAAGGTCGAGCTTGAGAACGGGCACAAGATCCTGGCCCACATTTCCGGCAAGATGCGCATGCACTACATCAAGATCCTGCCGGGCGACAAGGTCACTGTCGAGCTGTCCGTGTACGACCTCAACCGCGGTCGCATCACGTACCGTTTCAAGTAAGGCTCGTCGATCGCGCAAGCCTTGGACTTACGCGGCGACACGGGTGCTTCCCCCTTGGGAAGGCCCTTTTCCTGTGCCTAACGCCGTTTGGGCCGCCAAGCGGGGCGCGGGGTAGTAGTAGAAAGCAATCGCCTGCGGCTGGGCGTGAAGTATAGAACGATCCGCATAACCGAAAGGAAAATGATATGAAGGTACGTCCTTCGGTCAAGAGAATGTGCGACAAGTGCAAAGTCATCCGACGCCACGGTAAGGTCCTCGTTATCTGCGAGAATCCGCGCCACAAGCAGCGTCAGGGCTAGGAAGAAAGAAGGGATTTAACCTATGGCACGTCTTTTTGGTGTCGACCTTCCTCGCGATAAGCGCATTGAAGTCGGCTTGACCTACATCTATGGCATTGGCCTCACCACCTCTAAGAAGATCCTCGCCGCCACCGGCGTCGATCCCGATGTCCGCGTCCGCGACCTCACCGAAGAGGACCAGACGAAGATCCGCGACTACATCCAGGACAACTTCACCGTCGAGGGCGACCTGCGTCGTGAGAACACCCAGAACGTCAAGCGCCTCATGGAGATCGGTTGCTACCGTGGCCTGCGTCACCGCAAGGGTCTGCCCGTTCGCGGTCAGCGCACCCACACGAATGCTCGTACCCGCACGGGTCCCAAAAAGCAAATCGGCGGCAAGAAGAAGAAGTAGTGAGGAAGCATCATGGCTAAGAAAAACGTACGTACGCGCATCAAGCGCTCCGAGCGTAAGAACATTGCCGTGGGCGCTGCTCACATCAAGTCTACGTTCAACAACACCATCGTCAGCATCACCGATCCTCAGGGCAACGTGATCTCCTGGCAGTCCGCTGGCACCGTCGGCTTCAAGGGCTCCCGTAAGTCCACGCCGTTCGCTGCTCAGATGGCCGCCGAGGCTGCTGCCAAGACCGCTATGGAGCACGGCCTCAAGAAGGTCGCCGTGTTCGTCAAGGGTCCGGGTTCCGGCCGCGAGACCGCTATCCGCTCCCTGCAGGCTGCCGGCCTGGAGATCTCCAGCATTCAGGATTGCACCCCCATCCCGCACAACGGTTGCCGTCCGTGCAAGCGTCGTCGCGTGTAATTGAAAGGATCGATGAAACATGGCAATTAACAGGACCCCGGTTCTGAAGCGCTGCCGCCAGCTCGGTATTGATCCGGTCGTGCTCGGCTACAGCAGCTCTAAGACCTCCAATCGCCAGCCCAAGCAGCGCCGCAAGGAAAGCGAGTACGGTGCTCAGCTGCGCGAGAAGCAGAAGGTCAAGTTCATCTATGGCGTTCTCGAGAAGCAGTTCCGCGGCTATTACAAGAAGGCCAAGGCCATGCCCGGCGTTACCGGCGAGAACCTGATGCGCATTCTCGAGTCCCGTCTCGACAACGTCATCTTCCGCCTGGGCTTTGCCCGCACCCGCAAGGAGGCCCGTCAGATCGTGACCCACGGCCACATCACCGTGAACGGCCGTCGCGTTGACATCCCCTCCTACCGCGTTTCCGCTGGCGACCTCGTCGCCGTGGCCCCGAAGTCCAAGGACCTGCTGGTCATCAAGAGCGCGCTCGTGCGCAACGAGGGCTTCATGGTTCCGGCTTGGCTCGAGGTTGACATCGAGAAGCTCCAGGGCAGCGTTCTCGCCCTTCCCGAGCGTGACCAGATCGATCTGGATATTCGCGAACAGCTCATCGTCGAACTTTACTCGAAGTAATCGCGGCATTTAGTAAGGAGGCTTTATACGCATGACGGAGTTCATGAGGCCTACTGTTACAACGGAAGAAGTCAACGACACGGTAGCTCGCTACATCGTCGAACCGCTTGAGCGAGGCTATGGCAATACGCTGGGCAACAGCATGCGCCGCGTGTTGCTGTCCTCCTTGGATGGCGCGAAGGCAACTGCCATCCAGATCGAGGGCGTTCAGCACGAGTTCACGACCGCCGAAGGCGTCATCGAGGACATCACCGATATCGTGCTCAACGTCAAGGGTCTGGTCTTCTCTCCTCTGACTGAGGACGTGGAAGAGGCTACCGCCCATATTTCGGCTGAGGGCCCCTGCACCATTACTGGTGCCGACCTTCAGGTTCCGACGGAGTTCACCCTTATCAACCCGGAGCATGTCATCGCTACGGTTGCCGACGGCGGCCAGCTTGACATGACCATCCGTATCGGCATCGGCCGTGGCTACGTTTCGGCCGAGCGCAACAAGCGCACCGAGGACCCGATCGGCATCATCCATGTCGACTCGCTGTTCTCTCCCGTGCGCCGTTGTACGATGAACGTGACCGACACCCGCGTCGGCCAGCGTACTGACTACGACAAGCTGGTTCTCGAGGTTGAGACCGACGGCAGCATCACGCCCACCGAGGCTGTCTGCCGCGCGGCCAACATCATCAACCAGTACATGGGGGCGTTTTTGAGCCTGTCCGACTCCGCCGACGAGGAAGAGGGCGAGACTCCCTCCATCTTCGCGCCGGAGGGCCAGGAGTCCAATGCTGAGCTTGACAAGCAGATCGAGGATCTGGACCTTTCCGTCCGCTCCTACAACTGCCTGAAGCGTGCTGGCATCCACTCGGTGCGCCAGCTCGTCGAGTTCTCTGAAAACGACCTGCTGAATATTCGAAACTTTGGCGCGAAGTCCATCGAGGAAGTGAAGGATAAGCTCATTTCCATGGACCTCAATTTGAAGCTTTAGGAGATCTGGATCATGAGACACAACATGAAGGGTCGCAAGCTTGGCACCGACTATAGCCACACTAAGGCTATGAAGCGCAGCCTCGTTGGCGCACTGTTCCTGAACGACCGCATCAAGACCGTCGAGGCCCGCGCGAAGGAGATTCGCGGCGACGTCGACAAGGTCATCACCTGGGCTAAGAAGGGCGACCTGCATTCTCGCCGTCTGGCCATCGCCTACCTCAACGACAAGGAGCTTGTCCGCGAGATCTTCGAGAAGGCCGCTCAGGGCCTGTGGGCTGACCGCCAGGGCGGTTACACCCGCATCATGAAGCTCGGTAACCGTAAGGGCGACAACGCTCCCATGGTTATCATGGAGCTCGTGACCGAGCCGGTCGCCAAGAAGGCTGCCAAGGCTGAGCCCGTGAAGGCCGCCCCGGTTGCCGTCGAGGAGCCCGAGGTTGTCGAGGCCGAGGAAGTTGCCGAGGAGGCCGTCGAGGCCGAGGCTGAGGTCGTCGAGGAGGCTGCTGAGGAAGCTGCCGCCGAGGCCGAGGCTGCCGAGGAGAAGAAGGACGAGGAGTAAATCCCGTCTTTCCTTTCGAGCGGAAGGCGTGTTGCGCGAAGCCGATTTGCGGCCAGCGCGCCGTGAAGCGCAACCGCTGACATCGTTCTATACAGGGGTCGCTCGCATTTTGCGTGGCGGCCCCTTTTTGTGCGTCTATTAAGTTGCTCCCTCTTGGGAAATCTCGCATCTTTCGGAATGCTTCGTCTCGTATACTTCAAGGCTATGCTCATTGCTTCAGAACATATCAACCAGCAGGTTGCCGGGGTGCGCGGAAGTGGCTGGCGCGCAGACGTACGTGTGCTTATCGTGCTTTACATCGCGTACGCCGTGACGCTGTTTCTCGTGAGCTCTTGGCTCGGCATGCTGCTGGCGGCGCTCGCGTTTGCGCTGGTCTTTGCCGTAAGCAGGGTATCGGTGCGGCGCGTCTTCGCCCTCGCGGCGCCTGTGTATCTGCTCGTGGGCTTCATGCTTTTGGGGAGCTCTTTCGTAATCGCGCAGCCCGACGCCTTGGGTCTTGTCCAGGTTGCCGGCGTTTTGAGTTTCTCGCCTGCGGGGTTTGCGCGTTCCTGCCTTTTCGGCGTGCGCGTGCTGCTGCTCGTGTGGATGAGCCTGACAATAGGTTTTTCCCTTACCGCAACCGAGGTGTCTAATGCGGTTGTATCGTTTTTGAACCCTCTGCGAAGACTTGGCCTTAACGTCGATGACGTCTCGGCGATGATCTCCGTCGCCATCCGATTCGTGCCTCTTATGGCCGAGGAGTTTCAGCGTGTGCGCAAGGCCCAGTGGTCACGTGGCGGGCTAAGCGCAAGCGGGGGAGCGGTAGCCCGGGTGAAAGAATGGGCGGCGGTGCTTGCCCCCGTGGTGGCTGGGCTGTTTCGTCGCTCCGATGTCCTGGGTGAAGCAATGGAGGCGCGCTGCTACGGAGCCGCGAAGCGACGCACGTCCCTGCATGATACGCGCATGTCTGCGAAATCTTGGCTGGTGCTGGGAGCCGGGCTGCTGTTTTGCATGCTTCTGGCGGCGCTGTTCTAGCGTTGCGTTGGCGCTGTTTACAACGGCGGTTTTGTTGCGCGCAAAGCGCCGCTGGGCGCAAGCCCTACTGGGCCGACGCCTCCTCGTCGCTGGCGTTTTCCGCCGCCTCGAGCTTGGCCTTCTTGCCCGCGCGCATCGTTTCGATGCTTACGAGCGCAAGGCCCGACCAAATGCAGCCAAAGCACACCGCATGGGCGGGGGTGAAGGGCTCGCCGAACGCGAAGACACCCAGCAGAAGCGCGATGGTGGGACTGACGTACTGGATGAATCCCAGCAGGGAAAGCGGCATGGAGTTCGCGGCTTGTGCGAACAGCACGAGCGGGATGGCGGTGACAGGTCCCGCCCCGATGACGAGTAGCGTGAGAACCCATCCGTCGACGGTGGAGACATCGCCCATGAAGGCGTGCGAGCCGGTTATGTAGGCGGTTGCCACGCAAACGCCTATGGCAAGCGGTAGGGCGAGCGTGCTTTCGACGGCGAGTGCGGGAACGGCCGGATAGCTGCCCTTTTTCTTCACGGCGCCGTACGCGCCGAAGGAAAGCGCGAGGACGAGCGTGATCCAGGGAAACTCGCCGTAGTCGAACAGGAAGTACAAAACGCCTGCCATGCACAGACCTACGGCCGCTTTCTGCATGTTCGTAAGCTTTTCCTTGAAGAACACGACGCCGAAGAGGATGGAGACCAGCGGGTTGCAGTAGTAGCCCATGGCCGTGTGGACCACGCGGTCGGTGGCGACAGCGTAAATGTAGACGCCCCAGTTGATGCTGATGAGGATGGCGGCAGGGCCCAGATAGGCTAGGGCGCGCTTGTCTTTCAGCAGGTCCAGGAAATTGATGCGCATGGCGGCGCAGATGATGACCATGAGGACGAAGCACCAGATGATGCGCTGTCCGATGATCTCGAAGGAGTTGACGTCGTCGAGAAGCTTCCAATACAAAGGGGCCAGGCCCCAGAACACGTAGCACAAAATTGCCGCTAAAGAACCTTTCAGCTCTTGTGTACGTTGCTCGGAATCCATCGTGCCGCTCCTTTGAAATAACGCCCTTCTGGTGGGCTTTCGCCGATTCCCGTTACCAATCGGATTATAGTTTGCTAGGTATGGCCCAATTCGGGCTGATTGTGAAAGCGCGCGCCTGCTCGGCAAGCGCTTAGTGCAAGGGGAGAAATCGATGGACCTCGATTTTACGACGTTTCTGCAGGCCCTCGTCAATGACCCGATTCTGGGTTTGATCGTGCTTCTTTGCCTGGGCGGCACCTTCGTCAACGGCGCAACCGATGCGCCCAATGCCATCGCAACGGTGGTGGGCACCAAGGCCATGAAGCCCGGTCCCGCCGTCATCATGGCGGCTATCTGCAACTTCGTCGGCCTGTTCGGCATCACCATGGTTTCCTCGGCGGTTGCCAAGACCATCTTCAACATGGTCGATTTCGGCGGCGACTACCACGCGGCGCTGGTGGCGCTGGCGGCGGCTATGGTGGCCATCATCGTATGGGGTGCCACGGCGTGGTACTTCGGAATTCCCACCTCGCAAAGCCATTCGCTCATCGCAGGCATCACGGGCGCGGCCATCGCGCTGCAGGGAGGCCTCGCGGGCGTGAACCCGCATGAGTGGATGAAGGTTATCTACGGTTTGGTCATTTCGACGGGCTTGGGCTTCGGCTGCGGATACCTGTTCACGCGCATCATACGTTTGACGTGCGGGCGTTTGAACCGCATGAAGGCTACGCGCGGCTTCCGCTATGCGCAAATTGTCGGCGGTGCGGGTGTGGCGCTTCTGCATGGCGCGCAGGACGGCCAGAAGTTCCTCTCCATGGTTATGCTGGGCGTCATGATCGGCATTTACGGATCGGGCGAGGGCGATGCGACCTTCCCCCTGTGGATGATCGCGCTGGTGTCGTTCACCATGGCGCTGGGCACGGCGCTTGGCGGCAAGAAGATCATCAAGTCCGTTGGCGTCGACATGGTGAACATGGAAAGCTGGCAGGGTTTTGCCGCGTGCCTGTCCTCCTGCTTCTGCATCGGCCTGGCCACCTTCACCGGCATGCCGGTTTCCACCACCCATACCAACACCACCGCCATCATGGGCGTCGGCGCCGAGAAGCGCCTGAAGAACGTGAAATGGAACCTTGCGGGCAACATGGTGCTCACGTGGATCCTCACGTTCCCCGGCTGCGGCCTTCTGGCCTTTGCGTTTACCCATCTATTCTTGATGTTCATGTAAGACAAGCTTAAAGCGAACAGGGAGGCATGTATGAGCGTTATCATCGATGTGTACGGACGTGAGATCCTGGATTCTCGCGGCAATCCTACGGTTGAGGTCGAGGTTGTCCTCGACGACGGTTCCTTCGGCCGCGCCGCCGTCCCCTCGGGTGCCTCGACGGGAGCTTTCGAAGCGGTTGAGCTGCGTGACTGTGACAAGAACCGCTATCTGGGCAAGGGTACGCAGGACGCCGTGGCCAACGTCAACGGCGAGATCTGCGAGGCGCTGCTGGGCCTTGAGGCCGAGGATCAGCGCATGGTGGATGCTGCCATGATCGAGGCTGACGGCACCGAGAACAAGGGCGCGCTTGGCGCAAACGCCATCCTGGGTGCCTCGCTTGCCGTTGCCAAGGCGGCTGCGGAGTCGGCCGGCCTTCCGCTGTACAAGTACGTTGGCGGCGTGAACGCGCATCTGCTGCCCACGCCTATGATGAACATCCTCAACGGCGGCGCCCATGCCGACAACAATGTCGACTTCCAGGAGTTCATGATCATGCCGGTCGGCGCTCCCACCTTCGCCGAGGCGCTGCGCTGGTGCGCTGAGATCTACCACACCCTGAAGAAGGTCCTGAACGAGGCTGGCCTTTCGGGCGGCGTGGGTGACGAGGGCGGCTTCGCGCCGAACTTCAAGACCAACGAAGAGCCGCTCGAGTACATCGTGCGCGCCTGTGAGGCTGCCGGCTACAAGCCTGGCGTCGACATCATGTTCGCCATGGACCCGGCTTCCACCGAGTACTACGACGTCAAGACCGGCAAGTACGTGCTGGCAGGCGAAGGAGTCGAGTTCACCAGCGAGGAAATGGTCGACTACTGGGAGAAGCTGGTCGACAAGTACCCCATCATCTCCATCGAGGACGGCATGGCCGAGGAGGACTGGGACGGCTGGAAGGCCCTGACCGACCGCATCGGCGACCGCGTGCAGCTGGTGGGCGATGACCTGTTCGTCACCAACTCCAAGCGTTTGGCCAAGGGCATCGAGCTTGGCTGCGCCAACGCCATCCTCATCAAGGTGAACCAGATCGGCAGCCTGACCGAGACGCTTGAGGCCATCGAGATGGCTAAGCAGGCTGGTTACGCATGCGTCATGAGCCATCGTTCCGGAGAGACCGAGGATGTCACCATCGCCGACCTTTCCGTTGCGTGCAACACCGGTCAGATCAAGACCGGCGCCCCGTGCCGTTCTGACCGCGTGGCTAAGTACAACCAGCTGCTGCGCATCGAGGAGCAGCTCGAGGCGCAGGCGAAGTACGCCGGCATGAGCGCGTTCTACAACATCAAGCGCTAGCTAGTTCCGACGGCCCGACGGCCGTTGCCCCCTGACTTACGCTTCTGTGCAAAAACAGCCTCGAGATGAGGCAAGCAAAGAGAAACAGCTCCGGATCGAACGGCGATCCGGAGCTGTTTTGCTTGCGAGGGGTGACAAACCGTCGATTCCTGCCTGTGCAACCTCATCTCGAGGCCGTTTTCGCACAGAATTCGATACGGCCTCTCGCTCATCCAGTCGCTGCCCGCTAGGCCAGCTTCTTCTCCATGATGAAGTCGTCCATGATGAAGCCTTCGCCGATGTCGGTTTCCACCGAGTCGATGGTCTCGAAGCCCTTGCCCAGATAGGCGCGGATGGCCAGTTCGTTGTGCTTGTTCACCGTGAGGTACATGGCGCTAAGGCCACGATCGGCGCACAGCTGCTCGTAATGGCGGATGGTCTTGCTGGCGAAGCCGTTGCCGCGCTCGTGAGCGAGCAGGTAGATCTTCGAGATGAAGAAGCGGTTGGTCTCGGGCTCCACATGGCCGCCGGTGTAGCCGGCGATGCGCGTCTTTCCGTCTTCCTCCACCTCGATGAACCAGTACTCGTAAGCGTGCTCGGCGATGTCGCGCTCGATGGCTTCGAGGCTTTGGAAGTTGGCCACCATGTAGTCAACCTGAGCCTGCCCGATAAGCGGCGGCCAGTACTCGTTCCAGATCTCGTAGGCCATGTCGGCAAGCTTGCGCCGATCTTCGGCGGTGGTGATGGGGGTGAAGGAAACGTTCATGAATGCTCCTTGGTGCGTGGTACTTTGCAACCCCTAAGGATACCGCAAGTGCACGCTCGCGGTCGATGCGAAGCGTGCGGCTTGCAGGCGATGAGCGCAAGCGTGCGCGAAGCATGAAACGCGAGCGCTGCGAACGAAGATGCGACAGAAGTCGTGGAATTTCGCGCGAGTGAAGATTCGCGATGTGCGGCGGCCGCTTTTTGGTTATGCTAAAAGGTACGAAGTTTTTCAACCCGTGGAAGGCAGCTGTGAATAGGTTCATTTGGGGAATAATCAACCATCGTAAGGCGGTTGTGGCGTTGTTCGTCGCCGTGGCCGTCATTTGCACCTGCATGATTCCCTTCGTCAAAACCAACTACGACATGGTGGAATACCTGCCGCCCGATGCGCAGTCGACGCATGCCGTCGAGATCATGAACGAGGATTTCTCGCAGGGCATGCCCAACGCTAGCGTGTTGGTCAACGACGTGCCCATCGCAACGGCGCTTTCCGTCAAAGATGAGATTGCCGCTATCGATGGCGTCGAGATGGTCATGTGGCTCGATGATGTGACGGATCTTACGGTGCCGCTTGCGACTGTCGATGAGGATCTGGTCGAGCAGTACTACCGCGACGGCAATGCCTTGTTCCAAGTGGCCATCGCCGACGGCGAGGAGGGCGACGTCGTGCCCGCCATCCGCGATCTCGTTGACGCATACGGCGAAGGAAACGCGGTTGCCGGCGAGGCGGCCGACAATCAGGCCATGATGGAGGGCACCGTCACGCAGGTTGCCCTTGCCGTGGTGCTCGTCGTCCCCATCATCACGCTGCTGCTCATTCTGGCTACCATGTCGTGGATCGAGCCGCTGCTGTTCTTCGCGGCCATTGGCGTGTCCATCCTCATCAACATGGGGACGAATATATTCCTGGGCGGTGTGTCGTTCATAACGTACGCGGTAAGCCCCATCTTGCAGTTGGCTGTGTCGCTCGACTACGCCATCTTCCTGTTGCATGCCTTTGCGGCCGAGCGCAAGTTGGGCGGTACCATCGAGGAGGCTATGGCGCGCGCCATGCGCAAGTCGGCCTCGACTATCGCGGCAAGCGCCGTCACCACGCTGTTCGGCTTCATGGCGCTTTCTCTCATGCAGTTCCAGATTGGCGCCGACCTGGGCCTTAACCTGGTGAAGGGCGTCGCGCTTTCCTTCGTGACCGTCATCGTGCTGCTGCCCGCGCTTACGCTTCTGTGCGCGAAGGCCATCGACAAGACCACGCATCGTCGCCTTATGCCCAACTTCGAGAATGTGGGGCGTCCTCTCGCCAAGATTCGCGTTCCCGCGCTTATCCTGGGCTTTGTGCTCATGGTGCCCGCTTTCCTGGGGCAATCCAACGTCGCGTTCACGTACCTTACCAGCGAGCCCGACCCCGAGCTGCGCTACGGTGCCGACTACTATGCCGTCGAGGATTCTTTCGGCGTTCAGAACGCCGCGGTGCTTTTGGTTCCGCGGGGCGACGTGGCGGCCGAGGCGGCCCTTGCTGCGCAAATCGAGGATCTTGAATACGTATCATCCGTCATGTCGTACGCCTCTACGGTGGGTGCGGCCATTCCCAGCGATTTCCTGGACGATTCGGTGACCGAGCAGTTCTATTCGCAGGATTGGGCGCGCATCATCTGCTACATCGATGCCGATGTCGAAAGCGACGAGGCCTTTGGGACTATTGCGGCTATTCAAGACCTCGCCAGCGGCTATTACGACGAAAGCTACATGGCAGGACAGTCGGCCAACCTCTACGACATGGCTCAGATCATCAAGGTCGACAACGTGGTCGTGAGCATGGCGGCTATCGTGGCTATCTTCTTGGTGGTGGCGTTGACGTTCCGCTCGCTTATGCTTCCGGTGTGCCTGGTGCTGGCCATCGAGACGGGCATCTGGATTAACCTCTGCATCCCGTATTATGCGGGCGACACGCTCAACTTCATCGGGTACCTCATCATCAACACGGTGCAGCTGGGCGCCACCATCGACTACGGCATCCTGCTTACAACCCATTACCTGCGCTGGCGCAAGAAGGCGCCCGCGCGCGAGGCCGTTTACAAGGCGCTCGGCGAAACCGTGCCTTCGCTCATCGTGTCGGCGGGCATTCTCGCCTCCGCCGGAATTGCGCTCGGCGTCACCTCGTCTATCTCGGTCGTCTCGCTGCTGGGCTTCTTGCTCGCGCGCGGCGCCATTATCTCGCTTGTCATGGTCACGTGCTTCCTTCCCGCGTTGCTCGTGGTCTTTGACGGCCCCATCCGCATCACCACGTGGAAGTCGGGCTTCCTCCGTGAGGGGAAGGCCCTGCCGGCTTCTGCCGAGGAAGGAGAGTCTCCGTGTCCGGAAGCATGATGAAAACTCCCGTTGCGACGAAATTGGTGGCAGCTGCTGTAGCTGGCTTGGCCGCCGTTTCGCTGTCGTTTGCCTGCATGCCCGTTGTGGCTGCCTACTCGGAGGGTCTTTCCGCTGGCGCGGCGCCCGAGCTTACCGGAACGCCTGCAACGTATGAGAAGACCGAGGTGGTGTACGCCTCGCTGGCTGCTGACGGTCAGGTTGAGGCGGCCTATGTGGTCAACCAGTTCGACGTTGAGTCTGCCGGCGATGTGGAAGACTTCGGCAACTACGAGAAGATCGCGAACCTTACCGACGAGGGTGCTCTTGCGCATGAGGGTGATGCGGTCAGCTTCGTGGCGGACGAGGGCGTTTTCTACTATCAGGGCGACATGGCCAAGGCGCAGCTGCCTTGGGACGTGTCCTTGAGCTACGAACTTGACGGAAGGGAAGTTTCCGCTGAGGAAATCGCCGGTGCGACGGGCGCGCTTGCCATGCACCTGACCACGAAGGCTGTCGAGGACGTTGACGCGTCATTCGCGGAAAGCTACATGCTTCAGGTGACCTTCACCCTAAATGGCGACACCACGTCTGATATCGAGGCCGAAGGCGCCACGGTGGCCTCTTCCGGGCGCAACCGCACGGTGGCCTTCACCGCGCTGCCGGGGGAGAACGCCGATTGCCTGCTTACGGCGCAGGTTCGTGACTTCGAGATGACCGGCGTTCAGATTGCAGCCCTGCCGTATTCCATGAACATGGATATGCCTGATACCGACGGCATGATGGATGACATGACCAAGCTCTCCGATGCCATTGCCCAGCTCGACGATGGTGCCGAGGCCCTCGCAGCTGGCGTTGATGAGCTGGCGGGCGGCGCCAAGCAGTTCGCGGCGGGCGCTGCGGCTTTCGGTGACGGCCTCGAGGCGCTCGGGGGCTCGTCTTCGCAGCTGGTGGAAGGATCGGCCCAGATAAAGGCCGGCATCGATGCTATCGTAGGCGGCATGGCGGGCGCAAGCCAGGGGCAGATCGATCTGTCGGGCTTGGCGCAGCTGGGGCAGCTTTCCGGCGGCCTGCGTTCTTTGGCGAGCGCCTTCGACGGGCTCTCGGCCCAGACGGCCCAGCTTCAAGCTGGATTTGACGCCGCTCACGCTAACCTGGCGGCTGCCATTGCGGCCATTCCCGCACCGACTTTGGGCGAGGCCGAGATCGGTGCGCTGATGGAGGTTACGGGTGCGTCTGACGCGGCGAACGGCACTTCGGTTACGGGTACGGCGAACACGCTGGTTCAGACCTATCAGGCTGCCCAGGTGGTGAAGGGCACGTATGAGTCTGCCGAGTTCCAGCAGGTGGTGGGCGGCACCAGCGCGCTGCTTTCCGCTCTTGGCGCCGACGCTGCGACGCAGGGTTCCTTCGCCTACTTCAGCGCGATGCTCACCCAGATGGCCGACGGCATCGACAACGCCCCGGGCGCAGAGTCGCTGGCGCAGCTGGGGCAGCTGGCCGAGGGCTTGGGGCAGCTTGCGCAAAGCTACGGCGAGTTCCACGCGGGCCTCGAGCAGTACGCCGCGGGCGTGGGCGAGCTTTCCGCGGGTTTTGCGGGCCTTGAAGAGGGTGCCTCCGAGCTTGGCAGCGGCGCTTCGCAGCTTGCCTCTGGAGCCGACGCCCTTGCCGACGGCACGGGCGAGCTTGCCAGCGAGACGGCCGGCATGCCCGATACCATGCAAGAGGAGATCGACGCCATGATGGCCGAGTACGACTTCCCTGACTGGAAGCCCGTCTCCTTCACCTCTGGCGAAAACGAGCACACCGTCGCGGTGCAGTTCGTCATGACCACGGCCGCCATCGAGATTCCCGAGGAACCCGAGGCGGAAGAAGAGCCCGAGGAGGAGCTCGACATTGTCGACAGGTTCTTCGCCCTGTTCAAATAACCTGTCTTCGTTTAATTTCGGAAAAGGATTCGAATCATGTCAATGCACACCTACAAACCCAAAGGCGTTTGCAGCCAGCTTATCGGCGTCGAGCTCGAAGACGACGGTGCCACCATCAAGGAAGTGCGCTTCATGGGCGGTTGCGATGGCAACTTGAAGGCCATCGCGAAATTGGTCGCCGGCAAGAAGGTCGACGAGATCGTGCCCCTTCTTGAGGGTAACACCTGCGGTCGTCGCTCCACGTCCTGCGCCGATCAGCTGACGAAGGCCTTGCTCGAAGCCCAGCAGGCCTAAGGCTCATCGAGGATGAGTTCGCAGAACTGCGCGGGGCTCGATGCGGATCCGCTGCTTGAGGAGTTTCAATATCCCACTATGTTCGGCGAGGCCGAGGTTTTCGCTCTCGAGACCGACGAGGGCGTGCCCGTGCGCGTGCTGTACGTTGCGGGAGGCTTTCAGTCCGCCACGTTTCTGGGCGAGCGTCGATTCGATCCCGTATTCGAGTATTACCGCGCTATCGACTGCGTCTTTGACGCAAGGCCCTCCGCGCGCCGCCTTCTCATGATCGGCGGCGGTGCGTTTTCGTATCCGAAGCACTTGCTGATGAGCGAGGAAGAGCGCCTTGAAGGCGCAAGCATAGATGTGGTGGAGATAGACCCCGCCATCGTCGACATCGCGCGGGCGCATTTCTTTCTCGACGAGGTCGAGCGTGCGCACGGACCTGAGGGTTCGGGCCGACTGAGCGTTGTCGTGGGCGATGGCGCCGAGGTGCTGCGTTGCGCGCAGGCCGGCCGCTACGACGTGATCGTCAACGACTCCTTCAGCGGCACCGACCCAACCGACGGGCTTCTTTCGGCAGAACTGCTAGATGCAGCGAGAAGCGTTTTGACGCCGGGCGGCTTGTACGTGGTCAATGCCGTAGCGGAGACGCTCGAGGAGGCCGAGCCCTTTGCGTGCTCGCTTCGCCGAGCGTTCGCCCGCGTGTACCTGCTGCCTTGCCCCGACGAGGAGTTCGACGGCTCGAGCAACAACCTACTTCTAGCCTCGGATGAACCCATCGAGCTGCCTGGTTTGACGAAGCTGTAATGAGGAAAAAATCACCAGTTCAATAGGTGAATGGTGTGATACACTAGGCAAGCTTGCGAAAAATCGCGCAGGTAGGTGTATTTGTAGGCCCCCGAGACATGTTTTGTTGTACAGCTAATGAGCAAGCTTCTGCAAGCAACATGGTAAGTATCAATTAATCATGACGAAGGGTCCCCGAAAGAATTGTTCGAAAGGGGTCCGTTTTGACCGAAATCAAGAACACGTCCATTATCGACTTCTCCGATTTCTCTGACGAGCAGATGAACGAGATGATCGACGGTACGCTGACCAACTTCGACGAGGGCGACCTTGTCGACGGCGTTGTCGTGAAGCTCGAGCATGACGAGGTGCTCGTTGACATCGGCTTCAAGTCCGAGGGCGTTATCCCGTCCCGTGAGCTCTCCATCCGCAAGGATGCAGACCCGGCCGACATCGTGAGCCTTGGCGAGAAGATCGAGGCTCTGGTTCTCCAGAAGGAGGACAAGGACGGCCGTCTGATCCTGTCCAAGAAGCGTGCTGAGTACGAGCGCGCTTGGATCAGCGTCGAGGAGAAGTTCAAGGCTGGCGAGGTTGTCGTGGGCGAGGTCATCGAGGTTGTCAAGGGCGGCCTTATCCTCGACATCGGTCTGCGCGGCTTCCTTCCGGCTTCCCTCGTGGATCTTCGCCGTGTGAAGGATCTCGACATGTACATGGGCACCGAGATCGAGGCTCGTGTCATCGAGATGGATCGCAACCGCAACAACGTTGTCCTTTCCCGCCGCGTGCTGCTGGAGGAGGGCCGCAAGAACGAGCGCGCCGAGATCCTCTCCAAGCTCACCAAGGGCATGCGCCTCAAGGGTGCCGTCTCCTCCATCGTGGACTTCGGCGCCTTCGTCGACCTGGGTGGCATCGACGGTCTGGTTCACATCTCCGAGCTTTCTTGGAACCATGTCAACCATCCGTCCGAGGTTGTCAAGGTTGGCGACGAGGTCGAGGTCGAGGTTCTCGACGTCGATCTGAACCGCGAGCGCATCTCCCTCGGCCTCAAGCAGACCACCGAGGATCCGTGGGTGAAGCTCGTCGAGTCCTACCCGGTTGGCACCATCGTTGACGGCAAGGTCACCAAGATCGTTCCGTTCGGTGCTTTCATCGAGCTGGGCAGCTCCATCGAGGGCCTGGTGCACATCTCCGAGATGGCTGGCCGCCACATCGACACCCCTGCTCAGGTTGTCAAGGCTGGCGCCGAGGTCAAGGTCAAGGTCATGGAGATCAACGCCGAGCGTCGTCGCATCTCCCTGTCCATGAAGGCTGCTGCTGAGGAACTGGGCTTCGAGATCGAGGTCGACGAGTCTATCCAGGCTGAGGAGAAGCCGGCGAAGCGCAAGAAGGCCGACAAGGCCGAGAAGCCTGCCGAGGCCGCCGAGGCTGAGGTTGCTGCCGAGTAAGCATGCGCTTATAGGGCATTCTGAAGCGGGGTCCTTTGGGACCCCGCTTTTTTTGTACAATGATGCGAACAGCGTCCGCCGGACGTGCGGGTGATGCGACTGCGGTGGGTTTGACGTTGCGTATCTAGCGATGGGGTTTCTTTTGAAAGACGGCGAAAAGCGCATAGCATTGGGGATGAGCGGGGGAGTGGACAGCTCGGTGGCGGCTGCCCTGCTGCAGCGTGCTGGTTGGGAAGTCGTTGGCGTGACCTGCGTATTCACTTCCGATGGCTGGACAGCGGTCGATGATGCGCGCCTTGCTTGCGAGCGTTTGGGCATCGAGCACGTTGTTCGTGACTGTCGGGTTGAGTTTGAAGAGCTTGTCGTGGCACCCTTCGTCAGGGCATACGTTTCCGGTTTGACACCAAGTCCGTGCGTGGCTTGCAATGCGCAGGTCAAAGTTCCTTCTCTGATGCGAGCGGCTGACGAGTTGGGCTGCGCTTATGTGGCAACGGGCCATTACGCGCGCGTGGCACGTTCGGATGAGGATCGTTGGACTGTGGTTTGCGCGGAAGATGCCGCGAAGGATCAAAGCTACATGCTTGCCATGCTCGCGCAAGATCAGCTTGCGCGGTTGGTGCTGCCGCTTGGCGGTGCCACGAAGGAGCAGGTGCGCGCTCTTGCGGCAGAGCTGGGCATGCCCGAGCTTGCCGAGAAGCCTGAAAGCCAGGATATCTGCTTTGCCCCGAGTGGCTACCGCGCCCTTTTGGCCGAGCGAGGGGCTTCGTTTGCGTCGGGTCCCATCATGCTTGACGGGAGGGAAGTCGGCCGGCATACGGGTTTGGCCGATTACACGGTCGGTCAGCGCAAGGGCATTGGCGTGGCGGGCCCCGAGCCTTATTACGTTACGGGGAAGAACGCCGCGCTCAACCAGCTTCTCATCGGCACGGGCGAGCAGGCGCGCATCGAGCGGGTGGTTGTGGGTAGCTTGAATTGGCAGGCTGTTGCCGACTTGGCGCAACCCTTGGAAGCTACGGTCAAACTGAGATACCGATCGTGCGCGTGTCCGTGTATCATAGTTCCCGGCGAAAATTCGCGTGTGTTTGTCCGGCTTGCCGAGTCGCAGCCGACTACGGCACCGGGGCAATACGCTGTATTCTATAGGGATTCCACCGTGCTGGGTGGCGGCATGATCGAGGAGGTCTGTTCATGAAAACGCTGTTTGTCGTTGGCGGAATGGGAGCTGGCAAGTCTACTGCAAGCAAGGTTTTGCTCGAACAGGGTCTTCCCCTAATCGATCTCGATAAGGTTGGTCACGATATCCACAACTGGGAAACCGTGAAGGAAGAAATTCGCGAGACCTTTGGCGATGACGTGTACGACGAGAACGGCAACATCATCCGTTCTGCGCTGGCCGCGAAGGCCTTCGTCTCGCCTGCCGAAACGCGCAAGCTCAACCGTATCACCATGCCCCGCATCGAAGATGCCTATCACGACCGTATCGCCGAGCTGAAGGCCGAGGGTCACAAGGCCGTCGTCGTGGAGTATTCGGTGTTCAAGAATCGTTCCGGCTCTTTGGCTTACTCCGCCGACGTGGTCATCGCCGTTCTGGCACCGCTTGAGAAGCGCATCGAGCGTGCGGTTCTGTCGGGCTTCGACGAGGCCGACGTGCGCCGTCGCATCGCTCAGCAGATCACCGATGCCGAGCGCATCGAGCAGGCCGACGTGGTGTTCAACAATGACGGCACGCCCGAAGAGCTGCGCAACGCCGTGCTCTCCTGGTGGCTTGATTACGAGGCCAACAACTTGTAGGTCGCTATACGTTTGACGGATAGGGAAGGCGCTTCGCGGCGCCTTCCGTTTTGTTTGGGTTAGATGAGGGAAAGGCACGTGTCCATGAAGGTTTTGCTGGTAAACGGAAGCCCGCATAAGAAGGGCTGCACTAATCGCGCACTTGAGGAAGTGGCTGGAGAGCTTCGGGCTGAGGGCATTGAAGCTGAGATTTTCTGGATTGGCAACGTGCCCGTGGGCGGTTGCACCGCCTGCATGGGTTGCGCCGAGGATGGTGTGTGCGTGTTCGGGGGCAGTGTTGCTGAGTTCCAGCAGAAGGCGCGCGAGGCGGACGGGTTCGTGTTTGGCACCCCCGTGCACTACGCTAGCGCTTCGGGAAATATGACGGCGTTTATGGACCGCCTGTTCTATTCTGAATCGCGCGCTAAGGGCGGTTCGACCTTCCGGTTGAAGCCGGGTGCGGTGGTGTGCTCGGCGCGCCGTGGCGGCACGACGTCGACATTTGACCAGATGAACAAATGGCTCACTATCTCTGAGATGATCGTCGTCGGATCGCGTTACTGGAACATGGTGCATGGGAGCAACGCCGAGCAGGTGGAACAGGATGAGGAAGGCCTTTGGACCATGCGCGTCCTTGGGCGCAACATGGCCTACGTTCTCAAGTGTCAGGAGGCGGCTAAGGCTGCCGGCATCGCCCTCCCCGAGCGCGAGCCCGGCGTGTCTACTAACTTCATCCGCTAGCCAGCGAAGGTGATGGCGTTGGGGCCTTCGTCGTTCTGCTTTGCTCGGTGGAGCGCTTATTGTCGCCGCGTCGTCTCTTAGCGTTTATCGGGCGCTACCTGCATGTGGGCATTCTTCCCATGACGTCGGTTGTCGTTCCGCTTATGTTTTGCTACTCGGGATTGCTTTCGTTCATGACGGCGTTTGCCGACGAGCGCGGCCTGACTGAGGCGGCTGTGCTATGCTCATGGGGTCGGTTTCGTGCGTCATTCGGGAGGCTTTGCGTATGTCAACCCATCTTTCGAACATCGAGGGCATCGCCATGGAGGGCAAGCTTCCCGAGGTACGCCTTTCGAACACGCCGTTCAAGGTGGTTTCCCCCTACGAGCCAGCGGGCGACCAGCCCCAAGCCATCGAGAAGCTGGCGGCTGGCATTGAGGAGGGTCTGCGCTACCAGACGCTTCTGGGCGTTACGGGTTCGGGTAAGACCTTCACCATGGCTAAAACCATCGAGGCTGTGCAGAAGCCCACGCTGGTCATGGCGCCGAACAAGACGCTTGCCGCGCAGCTTGCCAGCGAGCTGAAGGAGTTTTTCCCCGACAACTCGGTCGTGTATTTCGTGAGCTATTACGACTACTACCAGCCCGAGGCATATGTGCCCTCGTCCGACACATTCATCGAGAAGGACGCCTCCATCAACGAAGAGGTGGAGAAGCTGCGGCATGCGGCTACCTCGGCTTTGCTCTCGCGGCGCGACTGCATTGTGGTGGCCTCTGTAAGTTGCATTTACGGCATTGGCAGCCCGCTTGACTACGCGGGCATGGCCGTGTTCGTGGACAAACAAGTGCCTTACGACCGCGACGACGTGATCCACGACCTCATTGACATCCAGTACGATCGCAACGACTACGAGCTTTCTCGCGGCACTTTCCGTGTGCGCGGCGATGCGCTTGACGTGTTCCCGCCGTACGCCGACCATCCCATTCGCATCGAGTTCTGGGGGGATGAGATCGAGCTTATCGCGGAAGTCGACAACGTTACCGGCGAGGTGCGTGGCGAATACGAGGCGCTGCCCATCTGGCCCGCGTCGCACTACGTAACGGCGCGCCCGAAGATGGACCATGCCATCGGCACCATTCGCGACGAGCTGCGCGACCGCCTGCGGCAGTTCCGCGAGGAGGGCAAGCTGCTCGAGGCCCAGCGTCTGGAGATGCGTACGAACTACGATCTCGAGATGCTCGAGACCATGGGCTTTTGCTCTGGCATTGAGAACTATTCACGTCATCTGGACAACCGCGAGCCGGGCGAGCCGCCCTATACGCTCATCGACTACTTCCCGCGCGATTTCCTGTGCATCATCGACGAGAGCCATGTGACGGTGCCGCAGATCCGCGGCATGCACGAGGGCGACCGCAGCCGCAAAGTCACGCTGGCCGAGCACGGCTTCCGCCTGCCCAGCTGCCTGGACAACCGCCCGCTGCGCTTCGATGAATTCGAGGGCCGCGTGCCGCAGTTCGTCTACGTCTCGGCGACGCCGGGCGACTACGAGGAGCGCGTGAGCCAAGCCACCGTCGAGCAGATCATCCGTCCCACGGGCCTGCTCGATCCCGAGATCATCGTGCGCAAAAGCATCAACCAGATCCACGACATCATTGACGAGGCGAAGGAGCGTGCTGCGCGTGACGAGCGCGTGCTCATCACCACGCTGACGAAGAAGATGGCCGAAGACTTGACCGATCACCTGCTTGATCAGGGCGTTCGTGCACGCTACATGCACTCCGACATCGGTACGCTCGAGCGCGTGGAGATCCTCACGGCGCTGAGGCGTGGCGAGTTCGACGTGCTGGTGGGCATCAACTTGCTGCGCGAGGGCCTCGACCTTCCCGAGGTGAGCCTGGTGGCCATCCTCGACGCCGACAAAGAGGGCTTCTTGCGCAACCACCGCTCGCTCATCCAGACCATCGGCCGTGCCGCGCGAAACGTGAGCGGCCAGGTCATCATGTACGCCGACAAGATAACCGACTCCATGCAGCGCGCCATCGACGAGACGCGCAGGCGCCGCGAGATCCAGATGGCCTTCAACGAGGAGCACGGCATCGAGCCGAAGACCATCCGCAAGGCCATCAACGACATCATGGGCTACGTGACCGACGAGGCGGGCTCGAAGACGGCCGAGCAGGTGAACAAGGAGCTTGCCGAGCTTTCGCGTGAGGAGGTGCTGCGCATCATCTCGTCTATGGAAGACGACATGGCCGCGGCTAGCCGCGATATGAACTTCGAGGAGGCGGCGCGTCTGCGCGACCAGGTGGTCAAGCTGCGTGCAAGCGTGGAGGGCTCAAGCGAAGAGGACGTGCTGAAAGAGCTGAAGAAAACTGCGCGCAAGGGAAGCGCCTTCGGCAATCGCAAGAACTCGGCTTACGGCGGCAGCCGCCGCTCGTAGGCATCGTGGGACGGTGGGACGCAGATCCCGGCTCCCTGTCCCACGCTTCGGTGGGGCAGGGAGCCGGGATCTGCGTCCCATCGCCTTGCCCCTGTTGTGCGCACCGCGCGATCTCCGTCCCGTTGTTCTGCTACCATCTCCCTGTGAGGTAAACGAAAGGGCTTTGCATGAGGGCTTTGATACAGCGCGTCTCCAGGGCGCAGGTTGACGTTGACGGCGCAACGGTCGGAAGCATCGGGCGTGGCTTTCTGGTGCTTCTGGGCGTAGGCCAGGGTGACGGCGAGGCGCAGGTCGAGCGGCTTTGGGGCAAGATCTCCAAGATGCGCATCTTCGAGGACGGCAACGGCAAGACCAACCTCTCGCTTGCCGATGTGGGCGGCGAGCTCTTGGTGGTTTCGCAGTTCACGCTGTATGCCGATTGCAAGAAAGGAAATAGGCCCTCGTTTACGCAGGCGGGCGCTCCCGATGAGGCGAATCGCCTCTACGAGCTGTTCGTCGAACGCGCGCGGCAAGACGTCTTGCGCGTGGAGACGGGCGTGTTCGGCGCTATGATGGACGTGTCTTTGGTGAACGACGGGCCGTTTACCATTTGGCTTGACACCGATACGCTGTAGGCGCAGGCAGTAAGGCGAGGAGCGGCGATGATCGACGAAATCAGAGTGAGGAATCTGGCTCTTATCCGCGAGGCGGAGATGGTACCCGCGACGGGGTTGACTGTGCTTTCAGGTGAGACGGGCGCGGGTAAGACGGCGCTCATTTCGGCGCTCAAGCTGCTCATGGGCGAGAGGGCCGACAAGTCGGCCGTACGCGAGGGCGCCGAATCGGCGCAGGTCGACGGGCGCTTCCTTTTCGGAGAAGACGAACTCGTGGTTACCCGGCGTGTTGGCGCCGATGGGCGCAGCCGTGCCGTCATGAACGGCGACATGATTAGCATGGGGGAGCTTTCCTCGCTTATTTCCCCGAGCATCGATTTGTGCGGGCAGCACGAGCATCAGGCGCTTATGAAGCCGGCCAACCACGTGCGCATGCTTGACGCGTGGGCCGCCGAGGCGGTTTCCCGGGCGCTGGAGGTGTACTCGATGACGTTCGAGGAGGCGCTTGCGGCGAATCGGGAATACGAGCGCGTGCTCGCGGCCAGCGCGTCTTCAAACGCGCAGCTCGACGAGGCCCGCTTCGTGCTGGGAAAGATCGATTCCGTGGGCCCTGTTGAGGGGGAATACGAAGAGCTTTCCGCTCAGGTGGCGCGCTTCGAGCACGCCGAGTCGCTTGCGCGCGCAGCGAACGCAGCCTATGAGGCGCTTTCCGGCGAGGGAGGCGCTTTGGACGGGTTGAACGCGGCTGCGCAAGCTCTTTCCGAGGCGGCGCGTTACGATGCCGGCCTTGCGGACTACGCAACCTCTCTTCGCGAGGTGGGCTACGTGATAGAGGATGTGGCGCGCGATGCGCTTTCCTACCGCGATGACGTGGATCTTGACCCCGAGGAGCTTGCCTTCAAGCAGGAGCGCTTAGCGGCTCTTCAGGGGCTCATGCGAGCGTACGGGCCGCGCATGGAAGACGTGCTGGCGCGACGCGCGGCTGCTTGGGATGTGGTGTCGCTGGTCGATGACGCCGAGCTGCGGGAACGCGAGGCGAAGCGCGCGCTTGACGCAGCCGAGGAAAGGCTTGCGCAGGCGGCGGACGTTCTCCACAAGGCGCGCGTGGCTTCGGCGCCTGTGTTCGCGGCGCAGGTGAGCGCGGTCATGGAGCGTTTGAGCATGGGAACGGCTCGTCTTGAGTGCGCGGTTTCCCTGCAACCGCGTGCCGCGTGGACGAAGGCCGGTCCTTCGGCGGTCGAGTTCCTCTTCTGCCCAGGTGCCAACCTGTCGGCGCGCCCTCTGGCCAAGATCGCTTCGGGCGGCGAGATCAGCCGCGTCATGTTGGCGGTGAAAGCGGTCATGGGAGAGCGCGACGGCGTGTCAACGCTTGTGTTCGACGAGGTCGATGCCGGCGTGGGCGGCGCGACGGCACTTGCCTTAGCGCAGGTCATCGCCGACCTAGCGCATTCGCATCAGGTAATTGTGATCACGCATCTGGCGCAGTTGGCCGTTGCGGCCGACGTGCATTACGTGGTCGAGAAGTCGGCAGACGATGCGCCCGTAACCAGCTTGCGCGAGGTTTCCGGGGAAGATCGCGAGCGCGAGATCGCGCGCATGCTTTCCGGCGAAGTCACCGAAAGCTCGCTCGCCCACGCCCGCGAGCTCCTAGCCGCCTGGGCGTAGCGCCACGGTTTGCATGGGCGGATAGCGAATGGGTCAATGAGCCAATGAAGAATGAACGGGTCTTTCAAATATCACTTAACCCAACTCTTCACGAAGACTTCAACAAGGTTGTTTTGAAGCATAGCAATTTTGTCGTTCGCAAACTGCACAGTGAGGAGGCATTCAAAGGCAAGCTGCGAGAAATGAATGCTTGGGACTGCGTATGCGCCTGCATGGACAGAATGCGCGCAACCGTTGAGTATCTAAATGACCTCGAGATAGGCTCTATGAAAGGCTATAAGAACGCCTTTGATTTTGCGGATTTCATCAACAACGCTTCGGTGATAATCGATTGTGTGGACATGCTTGCAAAAATCTACGACATTGGCTTGAGCGAAGAAGATAGCGAGTGCCGGATATTCAACAAGCCTGGTAGCGATGGGGAGGGCTCCGATAAAAAATACTTCGAGTTTATTCGATCCTTGTGCGTAGTTCATCCGGTGGAGACGAATAGGCATGGGCGCTACCACAATTCAAAACTTGCGATATGTCCGTACGTTCTTTGGAGGGGCAACCCGAGGATTCCTCGTTTCGATGAGGAGTATGATCTCTACGCAAAGGTCTACGAAAGCCAAGATAGTGGCTATGGCAGCGAGGTATTGATACGGGTATCGGAAGTGTTCGACTATGTGACTTACCGATATGAGCTACTGGGTAAAGTTGCTAAAGGGGTAAGGGACTACCACTCGTCTGAGATAGACGAGCTTCGGCACCGGCCAATACCTGCGCGGGGCGATCAAGAGTCGGAGAAAGATTACGTCTTAAGACTCAGGGATGAAGATATCGAGCGTTTCGGCGGGTCTGGCGAATATGTTTACGATTTCGCCATTCGTGCGCTAGAGTTTTCGCCTTCCAACTGTGAGAACATAGATGCATCAGAGCGTTATAAAAATGCCTGGAGATTGGCGATTGAATTTGAGCGCAAAGCGCTTCAAAGCATGTCTCGCGAGGGATGCGAAAACTCCGGAATGGGGGACGATGCTAATGGCTGGACGCTTTTTTCGGAATTGGAACATTGTCGTTGCGATAATCGTTTGTTTTACGAATTCGGTTACGAACTCAGCAAATTAGGTTGCCTTGATGGAAGCTGCGGGCGGCACGACTCGATTATGGGAAGGGGGGCGCTTCGGGCGCTCAAACCCCCTCTTGAGCAGTATGTTGCTTACGAAGGCGCGCGAAGTGACGGGGAGTTGTATATGCTCTCGTCTATTGCGCTGTACGAATTGGCTTTGGATTATCCTGGAAAGGTCAATGAGAGCATCCCTCATGATTTGCGCTACAGAAGCGCACACAATTTGAAAAATACGGAGCCGATAAGTGTCTGAGTTGCAGCGTTTGCTGAAGTGATGGTGCACGATGCTGCTTGGTTCCCGCCGCACGCTTCTCGGGTGGCGCCTAAATAATGCAAGGTGCAACCTTTGGTAGAATGAGTGTTTGATTATATTGCGCATGCGGTGAAAGGCTTAACGGCTATGAACCATTCGGAAATCTCAAGCTTCATCTGGGGGACGGCCGATCTTCTTCGCTCCAGCTTTAAGCAGCACGAGTACGGCGACATTATCTTGCCGTTTACGGTCATGCGCAGACTTGACGTCGTCCTGGAACCGACCAAGCAGGAGGTTCTCGAAGTGGCGACAAGGCCCTTTTCCGGGCCGCTTCGAGATACGATGCTCAAGCAGGCTTCCGGCGTCGACTTCTACAACACGAGCGAGTTCACGATGCGCAGCCTCCTCTCCGATGCCGACGGCATACGCGAGAACCTGACCAAGTACGTCACGTCCTTCTCGCCCGATATAGCCGACATCTTCGACAAGTTTAAGATCTTCGACGTGATCAAGGACCTCGACGATAACGACTTGCTCTTCCTGGTGGTCGAGCGCTTTTGCAACCCGCGCATCGACCTCAGCCCAGCAAGCGTAAGCAACGCCGACATGGGCGACATCTACGAAGAGCTCATCCGAAGGTTCTCTGAAGTCTCGAACGAAACGGCCGGCGAGCACTTCTCCCCGCGAGACGGCTTGCGTTTGGCGGCGGAGCTGCTGGTGGTCGGCGAGATGGACGACCTCACGCAGCCGAACCGCATCGTGAAGGTATGCGACCCGTGTGCTGGAACTGGCGGCGCCCTCACGGTTTTCGCCGATCGAGTGGCGGAGATCAATCCGCAGGCGACGGTAGTCACCTACGCGCAGGAGATTAACGGCCAGTCCTACGCCATTTGCAAGAGCGACACCATTCTCAAGGGCGGCAACGTCGCCAACGTGCACTTGGGCGACACGCTTGCCGACGACCAGATGCCCGGCGAGACCTTCGGATACCAGATCTCGAACCCGCCCTATGGCGTGGACTGGAAGAAGTCGCAGGCGGCGGTGAAGAAGGAGCACGAGCAGCTCGGCTTCGCAGGCC
The DNA here is from genome assembly GCA_017440565.1 of Eggerthellaceae bacterium. Lineage (GTDB taxonomy): Bacteria > Actinomycetota > Coriobacteriia > Coriobacteriales > Eggerthellaceae > RGIG3135. The sequence continues at coordinate 27,207 of JAFSHA010000095.1, forward strand.
GTTTCGGTGCGGGGCTGCCGCGCATCTCCGACGGGCAGCTGCTCTTCGTGCAACACATGGTGGCCAAGATGCGAGCGCCCGAGGACGGCGGCGGGCGCATCGCCGTGTTCCTGAACGGCAGCCCACTCTTCACAGGTGCCGCGGGCTCGGGCGAGAGCGAGGTGCGCCGCTACTTGCTGCAGCATGACCTTGTGGACGCCATCGTGGCCATGCCCAACGACTTCTTCTTCAACACGGGCATCGCCACCTACATTTGGGTGCTCGACAACACCAAGGAGCAGCGCCGCAAGGGCAAGGTGCAGCTCATCAACGCCAACGGCATCTTCAGCAAGATGCGTAAGAGCCTCGGGAGCAAGCGCAACGAGTTCAGCGACGAGCAGATCGCGCAGATCATAGGGCTTTACAGCGACTTCGAGGACGCTGACCCGAAGCTTTCCAAGGTGTTCGTAAACGACGATTTCGGCTACATCACTGTTGACGTGCGCCGCCCGCAGCTCGACGAGACGGGCGAGATCGTGCTCGACAAGAGGGGTCGTCCGGTAGCCGACAAGGACCTCAACGACACTGAGAACATCCCGCTGGCGGAGAGCGTCGACGAGTACATGGCGCGCGAGGTGCTGCCCTACGCGCCTAGCGCCTGGCTAGAGCCGCGCAAACAGAAGAGGGGCCAGCTGCTGGAGCTGCGCGACGGCGGCACGGTGGGTTACGAGATTCCCTTCACGCGCCACTTCTACGAGTACACTCCGCTGCGCCCCAGCGCAGAGATCCTCGCCGAGATCCGCGAGCTCGAGGCCAGCATCGCCACCAAGCTGGAAGGGGTGCTGCGATGATCGACCACGCCGACTACAACGACGCCGTCCAGACAATCAAGCAAGCCATTCTGCAGAGTCAGTACCAGGCGGCAAAGGGCAGCAACGCCGTCCAGCTGCGCTTGTATTATGCCGTGGGGGAATATGTCGCCGCGAATTCGCGTGAAGGGCATTGGGGCCAAGGCGCGCTCAGGGCGATAAGCGAGAGGCTTCAGCGAGAGCTGCCGGGCCTGCGGGGGTTTTCCGAGCGAAACCTCAAGTACATGCGAACGTTCTTTGAGGAATGGTCGCCGATCCTGCTCGGCTCCAATTCGGCAGAAGCTTCTGCCGAATTGGAATCGCCGGCCCCAGGCGTAATTCGGCAGTTGCGTCTGCCGAATTACGATCGCGTGCCCGTAGAGGGCTTTCTGTCCATCGGATTCTCCCACCATTGCCTGATCCTCTCCTCGGTCAAGGATGCCGAGGAGCGCGTCTACTACGTAAAGCGGTGCGCTCAAGAGCGCATGAGCGTTGATACTCTTAAGCAGGCAATCAAACAAGACGCCTATCGCCATCAAGGCGCGCTCCCCAACAACTTCACGCAAACGCTCAGCACGCCTCAGCAGGCGCTACGGGCCATCGACATGTTCAAGGACGAATATCTGCTCGATTTCATAAACGTCGAGGAGCTGGGTGTGCGCGACGCGGCCGACGTAGACGAGCGCGTGGTGGAGCAGGCGATCGTCCATAACGTGAAGAACTTCATCATGGCGTTCGGACGTGCTTTCACGTTTGTGAGCAACCAGTATCATCTGGATGCGTTCGGCGTGGACCAGTACATCGACCTGCTGTTCTTCAACCGCGACCTGAACTGCCTAGTGGCGGTCGAGCTCAAAAGCGGGCCTTTCAAGACCGCGTATCTTGGCCAATTGAGCGGCTACTTGAGTGTCCTTAACGGCTTCGAGCGCAAAGAGCACGAGAATCCGCCCATCGGAATCATTCTCTGCAAGGATATGGACAAGGCTTTCGTGGACTACATGGTGCAAGACTACAAGCAGCCGCTCGGCGTGGCGACTTACAAGACATCGAAGGACATGTCCGAAGAGCTGCTGCGAGCGCTGCCCCCCATCGAGGACTTGGAGCGCTTGCTCGAAAGCGCAGGCGAGTAACCGTGGAGCGGTACGAGGCTTACAAGGATTCGGGCGTCGAGTGGATTGGGGAGATACCCGAGGAGTGGAAGCTGAAACGATTGAGGCTTCTTGGTGCCACGCGCTCAGGTATGGGAAACAAGAAGCCGGATGATTTTGGGACAGGAAAGCCGTTCCTTAGCTACAAGGACGTCTATTCCAGAGAATCATTCTGCGATGCTACGGGATTGGTCGAAAGCACCGAAGACGATCGGAGCAAGTTTTCCGTTGAACGCGGAGACGCTTTCTTTACTGGTTCATCTGAGACCATAGAAGAGCTCGGATTCTCCTCCGTGTGCCTTTCGACGGTACCCGACGCAACATTCAATGGCTTCACAATTCGATTCAGGCCAATAGGAGAGGATATTTGGCCTGAGTATGCGGCGTATCTATTCAGGAGCGATGTGTTTCGAGGGTATTTGCGCCAACGAGATAATTCAATCACCAGGGCTAATCTGTCGCAGCAAGTTCTTGGCGACGCGGTTGCCGTGCTTCCGCCGGTTTATGAACAGCAAGCCATCGCTGACTACCTTGACGCCAAGACCGCAGAGATTGATGCGCTTGTCGCGGATTGCGAGCGGGAGGTCGAGCTACTGCAGGAGTACCGCAAGGTGGTCATCTCCGAAGCCGTCACCAAGGGCCTCGACCCCGAAGCCCCCATGAAGGACTCCGGTATCGAGTGGATCGGCGAGATACCCGAGGAATGGGACACTATTCGACTCGGCGAAATCTCCTATATCCGTGCCCGCTTAGGATGGCGTGCACTTAAAGCCGACGAGTATGTCGACGAAGGGTACCCGATGTACTCAGCATTCAATATTGTTAATGAGAAATTCGTGACAGAACCCGTCAACTACATAACCGAATTCCGGTATATGGAATCACCCGAAATCATGATGGCTGTTGGTGACATCATGCTTGTTAAAGACGGAGCGGGTGTAGGAAAGTGCGCCGTTGTTCGTGAACTCGATGGTCCCTGCACTGTAAACGGATCAATAGCACTCATAACGCCAGAAGAAACACAGGACAGTCGTTACCTGTATTACTTTTTTGAAAGTAACGCATTCCAGCATTTCTCTCGGATGCTTATGGGCGGAATGGGTGTTCCCCATCTATTCCAGCGAGATATCAAACTTATGCGCGTTATACAACCAGATCTGAATACGCAAACATTGATTGCTGACTACCTCGACGTCAAGACTGCCGAAATCGACGTGCTAATCGACGCCAAACAGCAGATGGCCGACAAGCTGTGGGAATACCGTCGCTCGCTCATATCCGAGGTCGTTACCGGCAAGTTCAAGGTTCCGGGGGTGAATTAGATGATTGGCGAACCTATCGACTCCAGGCTCGTGAACGCGCTCGAAGACGGCGACGTCCTGATTGACGGGGACGAGTTCTACGAGTACAAAAAGCTCGGCAAGACGACGGAGCGCAACTTCGAGGATGATGTCGAGGCCATGCTCGGCGCCGCCGGGTGGAGGACGTTCGGCGGCAATGCTGAGGCGCAGGTCGACTACGACCGCAAGCTCGCCCTCAAGGTTGACTCGCTTATAGGCTTCGTTCGGGAGACCCAGCCCGAGGAATGGGCGAAGATCGAGGGGCTGTACGGCGCGCATGCTCGCGAGCGGTTCCTGAAGCGCCTGTGCGATGAGCTGGAGCCCCATGACGAGCGCGGCGGCGTGGTGAACGTGCTGCGCCACGGCATACGCATGGCGCCGGGAGCCCAGTTCCGCCTGTGCTACTTCCGCCCTGCGACGGAGAAGAACCCCGATGCGTTGGCACGCTACCGCGCCAACCGTTTCGAGGTGGTTCGGCAACTGCGCTACGGCACACTGCCGGACGACATGAGCAACTCGGTCGACGTGGTGCTGTTCCTGAACGGCATCCCCGTGGCGACCATGGAGCTCAAGAACAACCTCACGGGTCAGCGCACCGAGCACGCCGTGAAACAGTACAAGTACAACCGCAGCCCGAAGGAGCTGCTGTTCAAGGCGAACCGGCGCGCCGTCGTGCACTTCGCGCTCGACTCCGAGACCGTCGAGATGTGCACGTGGCTCGCGAACGAGAAGTCGTTCTTCCTGCCGTTCAACAAGGGCAACGGGAAGAACGGCGCGGGCAACCCGCTCAATCCGCGCGGCTACCGCACCGAGTATCTGTATCGCGAGATCCTAGCGCCCGACAGCCTGCTCGACATCATCCAGAGGTTCGTGCGCGTGGAGTGTGATTCCAGCACGCACTCGATGAAGAAGATAATCTTTCCGCGCTTCCACCAGCTCGATGCGGTGCGCAAGCTTGTGGCGGACGCGAAGGCGAACGGTGCTGGCAAGAGCTATCTCATCCAGCACTCGGCGGGCAGCGGCAAGTCGAACTCGATCGCGTGGCTGGCGCACCACCTGCAGTCGCTTCACGATGCCGACGACAACCCCGTCTTCGACACCGTGATCATCCTGACCGACCGGCAAAACCTTGACGCGCAGCTCTCCGAGACCATCGACTCGGTGGAGCACAAGCGCGGGGTGGTGGTGCGCATTCGCGAGGAGGACGGAAGCGCTGGGCTTCGCGAAGCGCTGAACTCCGGAGCGCAGATAATCACCTCGACCATCCAGAAGTTCCCCTACATCTGCTCCGAGACGAGGGTGAGCGGCCGGAAGTTCGCCGTCATCATTGACGAGGCGCACAGCTCGCAGAGCGGCAAGGCGAATGCCAAGATGAAGATGGCGCTCATCGATCGCGACTTGGACCCGGACGAGCCGTGGGACGACGAGGACGAGCTCGCCAGGGAGATGAGGGCCCAGGGCACGATACCGAACATCAGCTTCTTCGCGTTCACCGCGACTCCCAAGGCTGCCACTCTTGAGGTCTTCGGCACGCGCGACGATCGGTGCAAACGGGATGAGAACGGCATGCGCATTCCGCGCCCCTTCCACCTGTACAGCATGAAGCAGGCCATCGACGAGGGCTTCATCCTGGACGTGCTGGAGAACTACACCTGCTTCGAGAGCTACTTCAAGCTGGTGAAGACCATCGCCGATGACCCGAAGTACAAGGAGATGAAGGCCAACCGCGCCCTCATGGGGATCGTCGACTGGAACCCTGCGATGATCGGGAGCAAGGCGCGAATCATCGTCGAGCACTTCATGAACGACGTGGAGGGTGTGCTTGGCGGCAAGTCCAAGGCCATGGTCGTCACTTGGAGCCGCCCGATGGCGTACCGCCTCTATCTGGCCATGACCGACTATATCAGGCAGCAGCGATACGCCTGCGAGGTGATGGTGGCGTTTTCCGGCAAGCTCGAAGTGGATGGCGAGGAGGTTACCGAGGCGAAGGTCAACGGCGTGCCCGAAACGCGTACCGCCGAGCTCTTCGATACGGACGCAAAGCGCATCATCGTGTGCGCGAACAAGTTCCAGACGGGCTTCGACCAGCCCAAGCTCTGCGCGATGTACGTGGACAAGATGCTCACGGGCGTGGCCGCCGTGCAGACGCTCTCCCGCCTGAACCGCACGTGTTCCATCCCCGGCAAGCGCACCTTCGTGCTCGATTTCGCCAACACATGGGACACCATACGGGCGAGCTTCTCGGACTACTACGAGGCCACGCAACTCGACGCCGCGACGGACCCCGACGTTATATACAACCTGCAGGAGCGCCTTGACGGCTACCGCGTCTACGACGCTACCGAGGTCGAGGCCGTTGCGTCCGCGTACTTTGACGAACCCGACCCGAGTGCCGTGCTGCGCAAGATTGAGCCCAAGCTGCAGCCTGCTGTAGATAAGTGGTGTGCCCTCGACGACACGCCCAAGCGTGAGTTCAAGGCGCTGCTGCGCAAGTTCCTGCGTTCGTACTCGTTCATCACGCAGATGATCAGCCTGGGAGACGAGGACCTGCACCGCCTCTTCGTGTACGCGGGCTTCCTGGTAAAGAAGCTCTTCCTGCCCACGGGCAGCACGCCCGACCTGCGCGACAAGGTTGAGCTGGAGTACCTGCGCATAGAGGACAAGGGCACCCAGGCCATCAAGCTCGAAAGCACCGAGCTGCACAACGGCGGCGCCAACGCGGGCGTGGCTAAGGAGGAGGAAGAGGAGCGACTGAGCGTGCTCATCGACCACCTGAACGAGGCGTTCGGGGCCGAGTGGACCGAGGCCGACAAGATCATAAAGGCGTGCGCCGACAAGATCTGCGAAGACGAGGAGTTCGTGGCCAAGGCGCGCACCAACAGTATGGGCGATCTTCGTGCCATCTTCGGTGACGTGATGATGCGGGCGCTCGCGGCCATCCTCTCCGACAGCCAGGACATGTACGAGAAGTTCAACGAGAACCCCGACGCCTACATAAGCATCATGAACAGCGACCTGCTGCCCATCGTGTACCGGCGCTGCAACTCGGAAGATCGATAAGTTGTTTCATTGGCGAACCGACGATTCTCCTTCTCTGTCTCGCCTTGGGTCTGCGGGTGTACATCGCCGCGACTTGGCGTATTGCCCATTTAGTGACGGGTGGTGCTTTCCCAACCCTTGAGGCGGTATAATGGCCTGCTAACGACGGGAAGACGCAACTTACACGGAGGAATCTCGCCATGTCCGATCAGAGCTACTCAAGCGGATCATCGCCGCGAGGCGGTCGCCGAACGTATCAGCCCTATGAAGAGCGTTACAGCTACAGCACGCGGGAAAGCTCGTCGTACGCGGGATCGGCCGATGCCTATTCCGGTCAGCCCGCACGCAACAACCCGCGCGAGGCGCGCGTTTCAGCTAACAATCCGCGCAATGCCGCCAACGGCGGCCGCGTGCGCGTCGAGCACGGCAACACTCGATCGAACAACCCCCGCACGCGCGCCGCGTCGCAGGGAAGCGGCGCCTACGCGCCCGTTTCGCCGGCTGACGGGACCCGCAGTCCGCGCGCTGCCAGACCCTCTTCCGCAGAATACGGCGCATCGCGCACCCGTACGCCCCGTTCCGGGGGAGCGCGTCCCGCCGCGAACGCGACGGTGAACCCCATTGGAGTTTCGGGCGCATCGGGACGCTATGGCGGCAGTCGCTATTCCTCGCAGCGCAACCGCAACCCCATTAGCAAGGTGCTCGTGGCCATGGTGGTCATCGCGCTTTTGGGGGCTGGTTTCGGCATTTACAACATTGTGAACCCTGCTCAGTTTGAGGTGAGCGTCAACGGAATGACGCGCACGCTCGAACGCGGAACCACCATCGATGACATCATTGCCGAAGGCATCGTCTCGCCGGTGGCGGGCGACCTTATCGCCGTTGACGACAGCGTCATCACCGAAGGCGCGGGCGATCGCTTCAGCGCCATGCTCAACGACGTCGAGACCAACGACGGAACCACGCGCCTGCACAAGGATGACGTCATCCAGGTAAGCGATGGCAAGGACATCATGGAGGAGTATTCCGTCGAGGAGGTTACCGTTGAGCCCGGCCAGGCTGTCGACGGCATTGGCAGCATCCACCACTACGTGAAGGGCGTGCAGGGAAAAACCGAGGTGCGCACGGGTGCTACGTCGGGGCTTACCGTCGAGACGGTCATTACGCCCGTGAGCGATGCCATGTACAAGAGCTACAACGCCGATGTGGGCGCCGACAAGGCGATCGCGCTCACGTTCGACGACGGCCCGTGGCCCGAAACCACCGATCAGGTGCTCGACATCCTGAAGGAGCATGGCGCGAAGGCCACCTTCTTCACCATTGGTCAGCAGATTGACGACTACCCTGAGGCCACTAAGCGCATCGTGGACGAGGGTCATCAGCTGTGCACGCACACATGGGATCACGCCGACGGCAGCGGGCAGGGCGTGAACCTCACCTACATGACCGCTGAGGAGCAGGTCGCCGAGATCACGAAGGGCTACGATGCCATCAAGGCCATCACGGGCCAGGAGGCGAGCCGCGTCATTCGCGCCCCGGGCGGCAACTACTCGGGCGATATCATTTGGACGCTTGAGCCTTATGTCGATGCGGAAATCGGATGGAACGTGGATACGCAGGACTGGGCTCGACCCGGTGCCGATGCTATCGCGGCGGCCATTCTCTCCGCCGAGCCGGGTGACGTGATCCTCATGCACGATGGCGGCGGCGATCGCAGCCAGACCGTTGCGGCCCTGCGCATCGCGCTGCCGCAGCTTGTGGAGCGTGGTTATAAGTTCGTCACCATGGATGAGCTCATTGCCTACAATGATCCTGCCAGCATGGAGCCTGGCACCTGGAACTAGACGCAGATCCAAAGGCAAACGAAGAAGCGCGCGGTTGGGCTTGGCCTGGGCCGCGCGCTTTGCTGTTCGTCGGGTTCGGGAGGCGCACTGGCACGAAATGTTTGCCCCGCCGCGGGAATTGCGCTAGACTTAGCGGTTACATGCGCTGACGAAGACAGTGGCTTGCAGGGCGTTAACCCACCAGAGAAGAAACCCTTGGCTGGAAGGTTTCGGGTGGACGCGCAGGCCAATTCCCTTCCGAGCAGCGTGCCTGAAAGCGGACGCGCGGGCTTTGCCCGATGCGCGAGACGCCAAGTAGGGCGCGACGGCCAAGCCCCCGTCATCGGGCGAAATGAGCGGGCGCGCGCAGCTTGCCTTCGGACGGTGTGCGTGGCGTCAACCAGGGTGGTACCGCGAGAGCCTTCTCTCGTCCTTGGATCGGAATCGCGTTTCCGTCCAGGGACGCGAGAGGGCTCTTTTTCGTTTTGGCCCCGCGAAAGCGCGGGGCGGCGCGGCGCCTTTCGACGCCGTGCCTTGAGGAAAGAAAGGCAGGGTGACATGGCGATCACCGAGGAACTGCTGGGTTTGCGCGAGCAAACGCTGGCAGCCATCGAGGCGGCGGAAACGTCTGCCGCGCTCGAGCAGGTTCGCGTGGCGGTGCTGGGCAAGGCCGGCTCGCTCACGGGCTATCTTCGTTCCATGGGGCAGATCCCCAAGGAGGAGCGTGCGGAAGTGGGCAAGGCCGTCAACGAAGCGCGCGTTGCCGTCGAGGAGGCGCTTGCCGCTCGCAAGGCCGTGCTCGACGCCGCCGAGCTCGAGGCGGCCATCGACGCGGCGGCCGTTGACGTGACGCTTCCCGGCCGCGCCCAGCAGATGGGCACGCGCCATCTCATCAACCGCATGATCGACGAGATCTCCGAGATCTTCCTCGGCCTTGGCTACACCGTGGCCACCGGCCCCGAGGTCGAGACCGACTACTACAACTTCACGGCGCTGAACGCCCCGGCCGACCATCCCAGCCGCTCGATGCAGGACACCTTCTACGTGCACGACCTGTCGGGTGACAGCTCGCGCGTACGCGGCGAGTCCGACGTGCTTCTGCGCACGCAGACCTCCGGCGTGCAGGTGCACGTGATGGAGGACCAAGATCTTCCCATCTACATCATCTCGCCGGGCAAGGTGTACCGCCGCGACGTTGCCGACCCCACGCACCTTCCGCAGTTCCATCAGGTTGAGGGCCTGGTCATCGATGAGGGAATCACCTTCGGTGACTTGAAGGGCACGCTTGACTACGTGTGCAAGCAGATTTTCGGCCCCGATCGCAAGACGCGTTTCCGCGCGCACTTCTTCCCGTTCACCGAGCCTTCCGCCGAAGCCGACGTGAGCTGCGGCGTGTGCGGTGGCGAGGGCTGCCGTGTGTGCAAGGGCACGGGCTGGATCGAGATCCTCGGCTGCGGCATGGTTGACCCCAACGTGCTTGCCATGTCGGGCATCGACCCCGAGAAGTATTCCGGCTTCGCCTTCGGCTTCGGCGTCGAGCGCGTTGCCTGCCTGAAGTACAACGTTCCCGACCTGCGCATGCTCCTCGAGGGTGACATGCGCTTCCTTCGTCAGTTCTAGGGGGTTGTGATGAAGATCTCTCTGAAATGGCTGAGCGACTACATCGACGTGCCGGTCGATGTGAAGGCTCTGTGCGATAGGCTCGATCTGACCGGCACGGGCGTCGAGGGCGTGGAGACGCTCGGCGGCGCGTTTGACGGCGTGGTGGTTGGCTATGTGGAGGAGTGCGAGGTGCACCCCGATAGCGACCACATGCACGTGGTGAAGGTGAACGTGGGCGCGGAAGAGCCCGTGCAGATCGTGTGCGGCGCGCCGAACATCGCCGCAGGCATCAAGCTGCCCGTTGCCACCATCGGCGCGGTGCTTCCCGGCGACTTCAAGATCAAGAAGAGCAAGCTGCGCGGCGTGACCAGCTGCGGCATGTGCTGCTCGCAGCGCGAGCTGGGCATGGGAAACAACCATGACGGCATCTGGATTCTGCCCGACGACGCGCCGGTGGGCATGCCCATCGCCGAGTACCTGAAGATGACCGACACGGTCCTCGACCTCGAGATCACCCCGAACCGCCCCGACTGCCTTTCCGTGACGGGCTTTGCCCGCGAGGTGGGCGCTATGTATCAGCTGGATTGGAACAATCCGCTTGAGGCCATGGCGGCGAAGATGGAGCTTGACGAAAACGCTGCGCCCGTTGACTCTGAGGTGTCCGTAACCATCGACGACGCGAAGCGCTGCCCGCGCTACACGGCGCGCATCATTCGCGATTGCAAGATCGGCCCGAGCCCCGACTGGCTCGTCGAGCGCCTGACGGCCATCGGCCAGCGCCCGATCAACAACATCGTCGACGTGACGAACTACATCCTGTTCTTGTTCGGCCAGCCCCTCCACGCCTTCGACCTCGACAAGCTCAAGAACGCCGAGGGCAAGGCCAACGTGGTGGTTCGCGCCGCCTACGAGGGCGAGAAGCTGGTCACCCTCGATGGCGAGGAGCGCGCCCTCACGCCCGATATGACCGTCATCGCCACGCCCGAGCTGGGCGCAGTTGCCCTCGCCGGCGTCATGGGCGGCCTCGACACCGAGGTCACCGACGCGACCACGAGCATCTTGCTCGAAGCGGCGACGTTCGAGGCCGGCCGCACCAGCCGCACCAGCCGCAACCTCGGTCTTATCTCCGAAAGCTCCATGCGCTACGAGCGCGGCGTTGACGACCACGGCATCGAGCTGCGCTCGGCCGCCGCGGCGGCGCTCATGGTCGAGGTGGCTGGCGGCACGGTCAGCTACGCCGAGGTCAACGCCGAGGGTATCGTGGACGAGTGGCCTGTCGTTTCCGAGCCTCGAAGCCTGAGCTTCCGCATCGACCGCTTCTGCGCCATGATGGGCGCCGACATTCCGAGCGACTACATTACCGACGTGCTCGTGCGCCTTGGCTGCCAGGTGTCTGCTGGCGAGGGGGACAACGTCTTGAGCATCGTCGCGCCCACGTTCCGCCCCGACCTCGAGCGTGAGATCGACCTGTACGAGGAAGTGCTGCGCCTGTGGGGCATGGACCGCATCCCCTCGACGCTGCCCGGCGGCCGCATGCGCGTGGGCGCGCGCTCGACCGAGGAGCTGGTGGCCGACAAGATCAACGCGACGCTGCGCGCGTGCGGCCTCAACGAGACCATGACTTACTCGTTTGCCGAGCCGAGCGACATCGAGCGTTTGCGCATGAACGTCGAAGGCCTGGCCGTCGAGCTCATGAACCCGCTTAACGCCGATCAGTCGGTTATGCGTCAGAGCATCATCCCCGGCCTTCTGCGATCGGTGGCGTACAACCAGGCGCGCGGCGTGCGAAACGTGCAGCTTTATGAGATCGGCATGGTCTTCAGCACCGCCGAGGGCCGTAAGAAGCCCAAGGAGCGCCGCAAGGTCGCCGGTGTCATGGCGGGTGCCATGAACGGTGCGGCGTGGAACCAGGCATCCGTGCCGTTCGACTTCTTCGACGGCAAGGGCGTACTCGAGAGCCTCGCGCGCGAGCTTGCGCTTCCGAAGGTGCGCTTCAAGGCCCTTTCCGCCGACGAGGCACCGCATCTGCAGCCTGGTCGTGCGGCTGAGATGCTTGCCGGGGGCACTGTGATCGGCTGGGTGGGCGAGGTCCATCCGCTGGCGGCCGACGCCTTCGAGGCCTCTGCGCCCGTGGTGGCTTTCGAGCTCGACGTGGCCGCGCTCGTGAAGTCGGCTCAGGCATCTCGTCCCTACGTGGACGTGCCCACGTTCCCGGCCGTTTCCGTTGACGCCGCTTTCGTGGTTTCCGAGGACGTGACGCACGAGAAGATGCTGCAGTGCATGAAGTCGGCCGGCGGCAAGCTACTCGAGGACGTGCAGCTGTTCGACGTGTACCGCGACGAGGCCCGCGTTGGCGCTGGCAAGAAGTCGATGGCCTACGCGCTTACCTACCGTGCGCCCGACCGCACTCTCACGAGCGAAGAGGTCGAGAAGGCCCATGCCCGTCTGGTGCAGAAGGTTTCTGCCGCTACCGGCGCCGAGCTTCGCTAGCAGCCAAAACGAAACAGGGGAGTGGGACACAGAGCCAGGCTCTGTGTCCCATTTTTTATTCAGAAGCGGCTTTGAGCCGCGCTATCTCATCGGCGTAACCGTCAAGCGTGTCATGGGGCGTTTCCAGGTAGAAGGGAAGCTTGCGAAGGAGCGGGTGGCACGTCACGGCCGAGAGGGCCTTAAAGCCGATGCAGCCTTCGCCGATGGGTGCATGGCGGTCCTTGCGGGCGCCGAGGGGGTTCTTCGAATCATTGAGGTGAACGGCCTTGAGCCTGCTCAGGCCGATGATGCGGTCGAATTCCTCGAGCACGCCATCGAGGTTTCCGACTATATCGTACCCGGCATCCCATACGTGGCAGGTGTCAAGGCATACGCCGACTTTCTCCGACAGCTCGATCCTCTCGATGATAGCCGCCAGCTCCTCAAACGTGCGCCCGACCTCGGTTCCTTTGCCGGCCATCGTTTCGAGCAGGAAGGTGGTGGAGTGTTCGGGGCGCAGCACCCGGTTGAGCATGCCGGCGATACGCTCCACGGCTTCGTCGACGCTTTGCCCGACAGCGCTTCCCGGATGCATGTTGTAAAGCTGTCCGGGCGTGTTCTCCATGCGCGCAAGGTCCTCGGAAAGCGCGGTGAACGCGAAATCGGCCGTCTTGTCGACGGGCGAGGCGGGGTTGATGGTGTAAGGCGCATGCGCGAGGATGACCTCGATGCCCGCCTCTTTCGCCAGACTCCGGAACGCGGTTATGTCGGCCTCGTCGATCGCCTTCGCCTTGCCGCCACGCGGGTTGCGCGTGAAGAACTGGAATGTCGTTGCGTCGATTGAGATGGCCTCGCGTGCCATGTTGGCAAAACCCTTCGCCACCGACAGATGGCATCCGATGTTGATCATAAGCTCTCTTTCGGGTCTCACAAATTGTTTGCAGATATAATACCGAGCGGTTATTCGAAGAATGTGTTGCATTTGCGCTATCAGCGCAAAGCGACGTGCAAGGGAGGTCTTTCATGGCGCATTCCTTTACCTTCATGGGCACGGCTGCGGGTTGTGGCGTCCCTTCGTTTTTCTGTGACTGTCCAGCTTGCACCGAAGCGCGCGAGAACCCCGCGGTGCGTCGCGGTGACTGCGGCGTGATGATTCGCGGCGAGAAAACGCTTGTCATCGACACGCCGCCCGATGCTCGTCACCAGCTGATGCGCGAGGGCATTCGCAGCGTTGACGAGATCCTGTTCACGCACGCGCATTACGATCACATCGGGGGTCTTGGCGAGTACGAGTACCTCGTGCAGCTGGTCCACAAGCGCCCCATGCCCACGTATGGAAGTGAAGCGGCGCTTCAGGGCATTCTCGCCGAGTTCCACTACATGGATTATTGCCTGGACACGCACGTGCTTGCGCCGTTTGACACGCATGAGTTCGATGGTGTGCGCTACACGGCGCTTCCCGTCACGCATGCGCCCGGAACGTTCGGCTACCTTATCGAGACGCCGAATACGCGCCTGTTCTACGCTTCCGACACGGGTAAGCTTCCGCCCGAGACGGCCGAGCGCGTGTGCGGCTGCGACGTTTTGGCCATGGACGCCACCTTCTGGAAGCGCAACTGGTCGCCTGATGCCCACCACAGCGTGCAGGAATGCATAGAGGAAGGCTTGGCGCTTGACGCGAAGACCGTCTACCTTACGCATCTGTGCATGCATTACGACGAGCCGATTACCGTGGTTGAGCTCGAGGAATATTTGAAGCAGTATGAAGGGCGCGTGCGCCTGGCTTTCGATGGCCTTACGTTTGAGATCTAGCGTTTGACGAATCGTTTTGCCATTCAATGGGGCGGGGAGCCGGGCTCTCTGCCCCATTGTCTTTTCGGGTGGGAAGATGGGGCCGAGCGGCCTTTTGCGCCTCATGCACGCTGCCAAGTATGGTGCGCCGATCGTCGGAATAAGACTATTAGACGCTAGCTACTATTGAACCTAATCTGTATAATCGCGATGGTTTGGCCTAGCTGTATCCACACGTCAGGAGAGGGCGTCTGGATGCGGTTGGTCAAGGCGCCGAAGGCGCGTAGGGCCCGTTTGCCAATTAGTACCGCGAGGATTAGCCGCCAGGCTCAATTCCAACTGATGGTGCGATGAAGCAAAAGGGTGCTTTTCGTATGCTTTTGGCGTTTCGCAACACGTGAGAGCGCTTCGCTTTCGCGGAGCGCTTGCGAACTGCATAAGAGAAGTATAGGAAAGAGACGACGAGAAGAGGGGAAGGTACATGGAGATTTCCAAGACGTCCACCGGTCTCAAGGACATCGTTTGTCCCGACACCGAGTCGACTGAGGTCGACATCCACGCCGAGGGCGTCGAAGTAGTCAAATCGCTTTGCTACTTCTGCCACGCCAACTGCGGCGTTCTTGCCTACGTCAAAGATGGTGACGTAATCAAGATCGAGGGCGATCCCAACTATTCCAACCAGGGTGGTCTGTGCTGCCGCGGTACCAGCGCGCTTTTGCACGTGAACCATCCCGCCCGTGTGAACCACGCGCTCAAGCGCGTCGGCGAAAAGGGCGAGGGCAAGTGGGAGCAGATCCCGTACGACCAGGCAATTCAGGAAGTTGCCGACAAGCTCAACCAGATCAAGGCCGAAAGCGGCGCCGAGGCAGTGGCCTCCGCCGGCGGCACCACCCGCACCGACGACTTCGCACGTCGTCGCTTCCTCAACCAGTTCGGCACCCCGAACGGCTTCCACAACGCGCTTCTGTGCTGGATCCCCACGTTCATGGCCGAGACCTGCGTTGCCGGTTGGTCCCCGTTCGAGACTGACCTGGGCGCTGCCAAGTGCCTCATCATGTGGGGCTTCAACCCGGGTGCCTCCACGCTGCCCGGCAACCGCGGCTACCTCGATCTGCAGAAGGCTGGTCTGAAGGTCATCGTGGTTGACCCGCGTTATTCCGAGTCCGCCTCCAAGGCCGACCTCTGGCTGCCGCTTCGCCCCGGTACCGACGCTGCTTTGGCCCTTGCCATGCTGCACACCATCATCTACGAGTTCATGTATGACTTCGAGTTCGTCGATCAGTGGTGCGACGGCTTTGACGAGCTGCGCGACCATGTGGCCGAGTACACCCCCGAGTGGGCTTCCGAGATCACCTGGCTCGAGCCTGAGCTCATCCGCACCGCTGCCCGTATGTACGCCACCAACAAGCCCGGCTGCATCCAGTGGGGCTGCACGTGGGACCAGATCGGCCGTGCCTCCACGACCGGCTCCCATGCGCTCGCGCTCATCCGCGCGGTCTGCGGCAACCTTGACGTGCCCGGCGGCGACGGCATGCCCGGCCCGGCTATCAACTACCTCACCGACGAGGAGCTCGAGCTCAACGAGCTGCTTCCCGAGGAGATGAAGGCCAAGCAGATCGGCTCCAACAAGTTCAAGCTCACTTCCTGGCCCGGCTATCAGCTCATCTCCGACAACGCCAAGCGCACCTGGGGCAAGACCCTGCCCTCCGAGTGGTTCTGCGAGGCTCACGGCCCGAGCGTCTTCAAGGCCATCATCACCGGCGATCCGTATCAGGTTCGTGCGCTCATCTGCAACGCCACCAACCCGATCAACTCCTACGGCGACGCGAAGATGACCATCGAGGCCCTGAAGAAGGTTGAGTTCCTGGTTGTCGTCGACTACTGGATGACCCCGACCGCCCTGTTCGCCGACTACATCTTCCCGGCTGCCGGCGCTCTCGAGCGTCCCATCATCGTGACGCATTACGGCGCCACCGACTCCGTCATGGGCGGCCGCCGCGCCATCCAGCCGAAGTACGATCGTCATGACGACTTCACCTTCTGGCGCAAGCTCGGCCTTGCCTGCGGTCAGGATCCGGCCAACTGGCAGTGGGAGACCATCGAGGACGCCTACTACGAGATCATCAAGCCCCTCGGCCTTCCCGTCACCTGCTGGGACGACTTCGTCGAGTACTTCCGCATGTACTATCCGCCGCTGCATCAGAACAAGTTCAAGCACGGTGGCTTCTGGACCCCGTCCCGCAAGGTCGAGTGCAACTCCACCATCCTGCGCGAGCTGGGTTACGTGGGCATGCCCACCTACGTCGGCTGCTGCGAGAACGAGATCGACACCCCCGAGATCGCCGAAGAGTACCCGATCGTGCTCACCACGGGCGGCGGCTTCATGCCCTACCACCACTCCGAGCACTTCAACATGCCCGGCATCCGCTTCCTGTATCCGGATCCGTACTTCTCCATCAACCCGGTGCTCGCCGAGAAGCTCGGCATCGCCTATGGCGATTGGTGCTGGCTTGAGACTCGTCGTGGCCGCATCAAGATGCGCGCCAACGTCGAGGCCGAGGTTCACCCGAACGTGGTCTTCGCGCCGCGCGGCTGGTGGTTCCCCGAGCGCGACGGCTCTGCCGACCTGGACAACCCGTTCGGCTGCCTGGAGTCCAACGTCAACGTGCTTACCTCCGTCGACGACTGGGATTGCGATCCCATGGGCGGCTCCTGGGCCAACCGTGGCCTCATGTGCAAGGTGTACAAGTGCACCGAGCTCGACCATGACTTCACCGCCAAGGACGCCGTCTGGTCCATCCCCGGCTCCAGCAACATCCCCGGCGTGACCGTCATGCCTTCCGACCAGCATCTCGATCGCGAGAAGATCCCGTTCGAGAAGCCGCAGCCTGACTTTGAGGTTCCCGAGGGTTACTACTGGGTGTGGCAGGACAACAACCTGTACCAGAAGGGCACCCACTTCCGTCTGGATGCCTCTGGCTGGCTCATCAACCCGCGTACCAAGGGTTACCATGACGCCTACACTGGCTGGCGCTACGACGGCAACGGCAACTGCCTGGTCGACGATGCCACCGGCAAGAAGTACACCATGGAGCGCGAGGAGATCGTCGAGATCTGCGGCGTGCGCTGCTACCCCGGCGCCGAGGCTGCCCCGTACGAGTTCCCGGCCAACCTGACTTGGGACGTCGAGCTTGGTTACGCCCGCCTGGGTGACAAGCCCTACATCTACGACCCGAACAGCGGTTGGATGTTCGATCCGGCCACCTGCGCCTACCATGACGCCAACTACGGCTACATGTACGATGGCTCTCAGGGCTGCCTGGTCGACCTCGAGTCGGGCAAGCGTTACAGCATGTCCTATGAGCCCATGGACTAACGGCACGCGAGTAGGAAAGGAAGTAAAATGACTCGTTACGTAATGGTCATCGACCAGCGTCGTTGCATCGGTTGCCATTCCTGCACGGTTGCATGCCGTACGTGGAACAAGCTCCCGCTTGACATCGTCTACAACCCCGTTTTATCCGAGGGTGCCCAGGGCGAGTGGCCCAACGTCCACAAGTACTGGACCCCGATGCTTTGCCAGCATTGCGCCAACCCCGAGTGCGTGCCCTGCTGCCCGACTGGCGCCAGCCAGCAGGATGCCGACGGCACCGTTTGGGTTGACCCCAAGAAGTGCATGTCCTGCAAGGTTTGCGTCAACGCCTGCCCCTATGGCATGCGCGACGCCTCTCACATCGAGAGCCGCCTGCATCGCTTCGTGCGCAAGTGCACCTTCTGCCGTGATGCCCGCGAGATGGATCCCTCCGCGCAGCCGTACTGCGTGAAGACCTGCCATCAGAAGGCTCGTATCTTCGGCGATCTCGACGATCCCAACAGTGAGGTCTCGAAGATCATCGGCTCCGTTCGCACCGAGCGCCTCTTCGAGGAGCTTGGCACCGAGCCTCAGATCTACTACATTCCGGATTTGGGAGGTAAGGCATAATGAAGCATCATTATTGGGAACCGCCTATCGCCCTGTACCTGTTCTTGGGCGGTTTGGCTGGCGGCATTATGTTCCTGTCCGCCATCTTCGACAGCTTCGTGATCCCCGGTCACACCGACATCTTCGCGCTGCCTGTCCTCATCGCGTTTATCGCCATCTGCATCGGCTTGGTGTTCCTGCTGGTCGACCTTGGTCAGCCGGGCGTGTTCTGGCGCGTGTTCCGCACCGCTAAGTCCATCATCAAGTGGGGTGCCGTGTTCCTGGTCATCGACACCATCGTCTCGATGCTGTTCATCGTTGCCTTCCTGGGCGACTCCCTGACCTTCATGGCTCCGCTGTCCAACCTGATCAAGCCCATCGCGAGCCCCATGCTGCTCGTGGGCGGCTTCTTCGGCCTGTGCATCATGATGTACACCGGCATCATGCTCTCCACCCTGAAGGCTCATGTCTTCTGGGCCACCCCGGCTCTGCCCGTGCTGTTCACCGTCTCCGCCATCTCCACCGGCTGCGCGGCCATCGTGCTGTCCATTGGTGGCTGGCCGGCCGTTGTGAGCCTTGAGAGCCTCGAGGCTGCCGCCGAGGTCAACCACATCCTGCACACCGTCGACATCGTGCTGGTCGTGGCCGAGATCATCATCCTGCTGACCATGGTGCTTTCCTTCCTGGGTGCTGGCAACATCACCGCCAAGAAGGCTGCCAAGCGCTGGGTCTGCGGCTCCTATGCTCCGCTGTTCTGGGGCGGCATGGTGTTCGCCGGCCTGCTCATCCCGCTGGCGCTCTACGTCGCCGGCTCCGGCGTGGCCTCTGCTGTGGTTGCCCCGGTGCTCGTGCTGTGCGGCGGCTGCCTGCTGCGCTTCCTGGTCGTCAACACCGACGACCGTGCTCCGCTGCCTGGTGAGGAGCGTTACATGGGTCGCATCGCTACCCACAAGAACGCCTTCGTCAAGAGGTGGAACTACGACGGCGAGAACGAGTTCTAAGACCGCTTGGGCTTAGGGCTTCGGTTCTAGCTGAAACCTCCGAGGGGCCTGATTCAAGTCGGGCCCCTCGTACGTTATGTGCAAAATCGGCCTCGCGTGCGAGAGAATCTGCATCGCGACCTTGGGCGAGATGCCCGACATCGCGGTCGGGACGGGTTTCGGGCCCGGGAGGTGCCTATTCTGGTTCGTAACGCGTCCCGACTGCGGTGTTTGGGCGTCTCGCCTGGGGTCGCAACACGAAACTTCCCGCACGGGAGGCCTATTTTGCACGCAACGTTGGAAAAACTGCTATCGAAAGGCGGACGGTCCCATGGATTACCGGTTTAAGGATGCGTTGACGGGCTCGACCATCGAGTGCGACTACCCCATGCTCGACGCGCGCGTGGTGAAGGGGGAGCGTGAGAGGTGCACGTCTCTCTTCTTCCCGGGATGCTCGCTTATCAACTATGCGCTTCCGCTCGTCTCGGCGGTGTATGACACGCTTGCGGGTCATGGTCGCGTCGACGGCATCTCGTTTCTGTGCTGTGGAAAGATTCTCGCCTACGAGCCGGATGGCGGCGAGAGGCGCGCGAGCTTCGAGGCCGAGCTGGTGGAGCGTCTGCTGGAAACCGATGTCGAGCGCATCATCTGCGTGTGCCCGAACTGCGTGAAGGCGCTGCGCGAGGCCTTCGCCGCAGACGAGCGCATGGCTGATCGCGCTATAGAAATCGTGTGCCTCCCCGCCGAGTTGGCGGAGCTGGGGTATCGCATCGATGCCAGCGTGGCAGCGGGGCTTGTGAAGGGCAATGCGGAAGAGCCCGTGAAGCTGTGCACGCACGACTCGTGCCCCGATCGCGACTTCGGCGAGTTCGCCGATGGCCTGCGTGGGCTTCTGCCCGAGGGCCTGTGGGTTGACCCGGCGCATACGCGTTCCCGCTCGCTTTGCTGCGGTTCCCTTCCGCGTGCGGCGGGTAAGTTCGAGGCGGCTGACAAGCTGGCGCATCGAAACGGCGAGGAAGCGGTTGCGGTGGGTGCCGACGCCCTGGTGACCGCGTGCATTTCCTGCGCCTTCCAGCTTACGTTCTGCCAGCCTTACGTTCCGGCGCTCAACTATTTGGAGCTTCTGTACAACTGGCGCATCGACTGGTCGCTTACGGGCGGGCTCATGAAGCTGAGGTTTTTGTTCGACGAAAACCTCGGGGCCGAAGAGGTCGAGTCGAGCGGACGCGCCTTTGTGGGACTCGAACCCGCCGAGTAGGGACGGGGGCGCAGCTGCTGTCTGCGCCTGCCAAGCGGCGCTTGCGTGCGCCCAGAGGAAGAGACGAGGGATATCTTGCAGGAGAAGAAGCCTACCAACTGCCATTACTGCGGGTACTGCTGTGCGTTTATCGCCACGGTTGAAGACGGGCGCGTCGTCGATCTGGAGCCAGATCCGACGCGTTACCCCTATGACCCGAAGATTCTCGCGGGCTGTCGTCGCTGGCGCATGAACCTTGACGCCCTCGACGGGGCCGATCGCGTGAATTATCCCCTTAAGCGAGTGGGGGAGCGCGGAAGCGGTCAGTGGCAGCGCGTAAGCTGGGACGATGCGCTCGACGAGATCGCAAGCCGCCTTTCCGCCCTTGCCGAAGAGCATGGCCGTGGCGTGGTTGCCTCCATGATCGGCGGTCCGCATGCCTCCTTCTGGCCGCTGCACAGGTTCATGACGCTTTTCGGGTCGCCCAACAATATGGGCATCGGTCAGATATGCTGGAATCCGCGCATCTGGATGGATGTGCTCACGTTCGGCTGGACGGTCGAGATCGACATTTCGTCCGATACCGAGTGCCTGTTCGTATGGGGAACTAATCCCGCCGAGTCGGACAATTCGGCGTTTTGGCAGGCCATTCGATCCATGGGCGCTTCCCCTGTTCCCGTGGTGGTCATCGACCCGCGTTTCACGCGCACGGCGGGTGTGGCCGACCTGTGGATAGCGCCGAAGCCTGGCACCGACTGCACGCTTGCCCTCGGGTTCATGAACGTGATCATCGAGGAGGGCTTGGTCGACCAGGCCTTCGTGGACGAATGGTGCCATGGCTTCGACGAGCTTGCCGAGCACGTGCGCGCCTATACGCCCGAACGTGTTTCCGAGGTGTGCGACGTGCCTGTCGAAAGCATCGTGCAGGCTGCGCGATGGTTTGGCTCGGCGAAGGCGGCGGCGCTTATATCGGGACGCGGAATTGACCAGGTGGGCGCCTCGGTTGCTCCGACGCATCGCGCCATCTGCTGCCTGCGGGCCATCACGGGAAACGTGGATAAGCCGGGAGCGTGCGTGATCGCCGAGGGAAGCGACTTCGTCCCCGAGGTCGATCTGGAGCTTACCCTCGAGCATTTCGACGAGCTGGCGGCGCTCTGCCTCAACACGCCCTACACGCCCCTGCAATGCTATGACGGCTACCGCAAAGCGGCGGCGTTGACCGAGCGCTTGGGGCGCAGGCTTCCAGCGCGCTACCTCACGTCGGCGCACCCCGATCTGGCGCTGCGTGCCATGGAGACGGGCGAGCCGTACCCCATTCGGGCGCTTATCGTGCAGGCAACCAACCCGCTGCTCACCTATGCCGACACGCATCGCGTGTTCAAGGCGCTCATGGGCCTTGACCTTATCGTGGTTCTCGACTACTACCTCACCTCGACGGCCTCCATCGCCGATTTCGTGCTTCCTTCGGCTGGCGCCATCGAGCGCCCGCTGTTCCAGGCTCATGGCGGCGTGGCTAACATCGCCTATGGTGGGCCGAAGGCCGTTGAGCCGTACTATGAGCGCAAGTGCGATTACGACATCTTCCGCGAGCTGGGCCTGCGCCTTGGCCAGGCTGAGGAGTGGCCCGACGAGACCTTCGAGGACGCCATCGCCAGCACGCTTGCCCCATGCGGCATGGATTGGGAGACGTACTGCCTGCTGGGCCTGTGCCATCAGCCGTACGGGTACTACAAGCACCTGAAGCCGGGATCTGACGGCAAGCCGCAGGGCTTTGCCACCTCGACGGGCAAGATCGAGCTGGCAAGCGAGACGCTCTTTGCGCTTGGCGGGCCGCGCCTGCCGAAGCAGGGCGAGCCGCGCAGGCTTTGCGGCCCCGACTTTGTCGAGGAGGCTCGTCGCGCGGGTGCGGCGTACCTGCCGCTTATCACCGGCCCGCGCAAGCAGCCGTATAACGCTTCCATGTACTTCAACAACGAGTCGTTCCGCGAAAAAGTAAGCTACCCCGTGGTTGAGGTAAGCCCCGAAACGGCGGCTGATTTGGGTTTGCAGAAGGGCGATTACGTGGAAATTGCGACCGAAAAGGGCTCGGCTCGCTTCATTCTCGACACTGCAACTATGAGATATGGTCTAATATGTGCTGACTACGGATGGTGGCATCCCGAGTGGAAGCCCGGGGCGCCTCATTTCGGCGGCATGTGGGAGTCGAACGTGAACTGCCTGACCTCGTGCAGCATCGAGGAGGGCGAGCCGATGATCGGCACGTGGTCCTACAACGACATCGACTGCGTGATTCGCAAGGTCGACGGCCCGCTTTCGTGGCAGAAGGGTTTCTCGCCCGAACCGTAAGCGTTCGCGGCTTTATGGGTAAGGAGAGGCGCGGCGGCCTTGAGCTGCGCGCCTAACGGAAGGGAGATGCAATGGCAGAGAAGAAGCAGGCGTTGCTGGTGTTCAGCAAGCCGCCTATTCCGGGAATGGTGAAGACGCGCCTGACCACCGAGTTCGGCGGTTTTCTGACCCCCGAGCAGGCGGCGGAGTTTTTCAAGCGCAGTCTTTACGACGTGTGCGAGGCGTGCATGCACGCGCTCTATGAGCTGAAGTGGGCCAATGAGGCGAAGGTGGCCGAAAACCCCGATGCCGATGTGATCACCTACGATTTCTTCGTTTCCACCACGCCGGCTTCGAACGTCGAGCTTATGAAGCAGACCTTCGACGCCATCGGCCCGTGGCCCATGGAGATCCACTACATCACCGATGCGGGCGCGACGTTCGACGATCACTTCGACGATGCGTTCAAGCAGATCTTCGACATGGGCTACGAGCACATCGTGTCCGTGGGAGGCGACATTCCCACCATGCCGAAGTCTCATATCACGCAGGCGTTCCAGTGGCTTGACTACTTCCAGGCTCAGGGTACGCCCGGCTTCGTGCAGGCGCCTTGCCAGGAGTGCGGCACCTCCTTGGTCGGCTTCAGCTACAACACGCCCATGAACCACCAGGGCGTGTACTACAACCTCGACGGCAAGCCGGCGCTTGACGCCTACGTCGAGAAGATCGACGCCGAGAACATTCCGTGCGCCTACTTCTCGCCCATTGCCGACATCGACGAGAAGACCGACCTCGCCCACGCCATCTCCTGCATGCGCGCTATCGAACGTGCGGCCAAGTACCAGCCCGAGCTGTTCGTTCCGCGTCGCGTGCTCGACTGGGTCGACTACATGGGTATCGTGGTGTCCACCCCGCCCAACGAGGAGCATGACCCGCGCCAATACATTGATGAGTAATTGGTCCCGCCCGCCTGACGGCGGTCGGACCCCTCGACGCTGCGCGGGTCCGTGGCACCCACCCTTGCCGTTTTCTTGCTTTCCCTCGCGTACTTAGTACGCTCGGCCGCAAGACACGGCAATGGCGGGCACCACAGCCCCGCTCGCTGACTTCCTTGGGCGATTCTGTGACTAATTCAACCTGTGATTAATTCAACCTGTGAGGTTTGATTGATGGAAATTCGAGAACTGCATAAGACGGGGGCTTTGTGCCCGACGTGTTTGAAGGAGCTGCCGGCGCAGGTGTATGCCGATGGGGAGGGCGTGGTTTGGATGACCCGCACGTGCCCCGAGCACGGCCAGCTTGACACGCGCATGTGGCCCGACGCCGAGCATTACGAGTGGCTGCGTTCCGAGGCTTTCCCCAAAACGCGTCCGGTTAACACCACTCCTGTCGTGGGGCCGTGCCCGCATGGGTGTGGAACGTGCGGACGCCATGAGCGTCGAGGAACGCTGCTTGAGATCGAGGTTACGCGAAACTGCAACCTGCGATGCCCTGTGTGCTTCGCCAGCTCCACGGGCGGCGAGGACGACCCCACGCTGCAGGAGATCAGCGACATGTACGACGTCATCGCCAACGCTGTCGGCACCGACGGCGCCGTCCAGATCACCGGCGGCGAGCCGACCTGTCGCAAGGACTTGCTCGATATCATCTACATGGGCAGGCAGAAGGGCTTCTGGGGCATCGAGATCAACACGAACGGTCTCGTTATCGCCGCTCGTGACGGGTATCTTGAGAGCCTGGTGGGTGCGGGCCTTACGGGCGTGTACCTTTCCTTCGACGGCTTGACGGGCGATGTCTACGAGGCTACGTGTGGACGCGACATCCTGGACATCAAGCTCAAGGTCATCGAGCGCTGCCGTGAGGTGGGCATCCAGTGCGTGCTCTCCGTCGCGGTTGTGTCGGGTGTTAATGATACGCAGTTGGGTGACTTGCTGCGTTTCGCGCTCGAGAACTCTGACGTCGTGGCGGGTCTTGCCCTGCAGCCGGCATTCACGTCGGGCCGATTCGACGCGCATCGCGTGATCCCCATGTCTTCGGGAGATGTCATCTTCGCGTTGGCTGAGCAGTCCGATGGATTGCTCGAGGTGGGGGATATCTGGCCTCTGGGCTGCTCAAACCCCCTGTGCGATACGGGCGTGTTCTTGGTGAAGAGCGAAGATGCCGAGCATGCAAGCGGCTTCTACCCGGCTACGCGTCGCATGACCATGGAGGAGTACGCCGCCGGCTACAGCCCCGATAGCCCGCAGGGTTCGGTGTTCCTCGACATCCTGTACAAGAAGGGCATCGAGGTTAAGACGGGCCTTTCGGTCATCATCATGAACTACATGGACGCCTACAGCATGGACACGCAGCGTTTGCGCGAGTGCTCCATGATGGTGACGGTGCCCGATGGGCGCGCCATTCCGTTCTGCTCGTACCACCTGACGGATGCGTGTGGCAAACGCGTGTATCCGCCGTGGGGCAAGGAAGAGCTGCGCGGTGTTGGCGACAGGCATTAAGGAAACGAATATGGCTGACTATCAGGTTACGAACGATCCGAAGCGCTGCGTACAGTGCGAGCTGTGCGTGGCGTTCTGCCCGTGTGACGTACTCGAGCTCGACGAGAACGGCTATCCGTACGCCGCCAACATCGATGCATGCGTAGGTTGCACCACCTGTTCGGGAAATTGCCCGAAGCGAGCGCTGCTGGTCGAGGCTATCGGCGATGCAACGTACGATCCTTTCGCCGACGAGCCGCGTGCCGAGCCCATTTCCAAGGAGAAGGGCAAGCAGTACGCCGAATGGCAGCGAATCATCATGGAGAAGCTGGGTCTGCGTTGGCAGCCAGTGGCGGTAAGCCTCATCGACAAGGACGAGCTTCTGCCCGACGTGCCTATGCCCCCTGAGAACCTGCGCTTCTGTCAGGCAATGATGGCCGCACGTCGCGGGGCGAGCATCCTCATGCCGCCGTTCAAGCATTCCTGCCCTGATGGCACGTCCATTTTCGGTATGACGGGCGTGCCCGAGAAGCTGGCCACCGGCGAGATTTACGTCCTGTTCCACAAATTGGTGAATGCGGAGGCGGCGGCGCGTATGGTTGCCGAGCGGCCGACGCTGCCTGAGAAGAGCCGCCGCGCTACGTATGTCGCCCCGCTTGCCGCAACGGTGCGTGAGCCGGAAGTGGTGGTGTTTACTGGCACTCCCGAGCAGATGATGTGGCTGTGCATGTCCATGAGCTACTACACGGGGCATCGCTTCGATTTCCATGCGAGCGGTTACAACTCCATGTGCGTCGAGGCCGTCCTGTATCCCATGATGGAGCAGGAACCTAATATCACCTTCGGCTGCTATGGGTGCCGCGCGGCAAGCGACATCGGCGAGGACATGATGTTCATGGGAGTGCCTACCGATAAGCTGCCCATCGTGGTGCAGGGTTTGACGGAGCTGTCTGTGAAGGCCATTCCCGACTCCCGCATGAAGATTTACGTTCCGCCTATCATGTAGAGAAAACGGCCGCAAGGCCGTTTTCTCTACATGTGGCAAGAACGGCAGGTCATATGCCATACAAGATTACAGTCGATTTGATTTGAGGTTGCCTCTACGCTAGATGAATCGATTTGACGAACCCGCCGTATTCGCTGTTTCGGATGTCGGTAAGATTTGCCTATTACAAGAAACAGGCAATTGGGGTTCGAGGGATTGGGTTACAGTGCGTGTTTTGTCGAACTCAAGGAGGCCTCTTCGACGATGCGCCAAGCGTGCGTGTAAACGTTGAAGCGATCGGCCTTTGCAAAGCCGATGACGGTCACCCCGCGTTCCTCGGCTAGGTCGAGCGACTGGTTGGTAGGCGCGCCACAGGCAATCACCGCAGCGCAGCCGATGGCGACGGCCTTCTCCATGATCTCGAGCGGCAGGCGGCCGGAAAACACCATCACAGCGTCGGAGGCGTCGATGCCGTTCAGAAAACACCAGCCCGCGAGCTTGTCCACCGCGTTGTGCCGTCCCATGTCGACGAAGTAGGCGAGCATCTTGCCGTCGCGAGCGAGCGCCGCCCCGTGAACGCCGCCCGTGCGGTGAAAGAGCTCGCTGGCGGCCTCGAGCTGCATGGACAGACGCGAAACCTCCGCAGGCTCCAGGAGGGCGGGTTCTGAAGGGGAGTGCTGGAGCGGGGAGGCGTTATCTTGCAAGGTGGGGAAGGCGCTCTTTTCCAGACGTTCCTCCGTGCGAACGTTGACCACCTGGCGCTTCTCGTCGATGTCCACTCCGATCACGGCGCTTCCCGCAAGCAGGCCCTCGCAGAAAAGCCTGCCAACCACCAGCTCCTCGACGCTCCAAGGAGAGCAGGTGATCTCGCAGTAATCACGTCCGTTCAGCTGGAGGGCGAGCCTCTCCTCGTCAACCACTTGGTCTACCTCGAGAGAGAGCCGACCCGAGCGGTACTTCGTCACGAGGCGCGGGGCGTGATCGTCGTCTGC
>JAFSHA010000096.1 GCA_017440565.1 Eggerthellaceae bacterium
CGAACATGTTGGTGGAGTTGACGATCATGAAGTCATAACCGTCGAAGATCTGAGCGATGATCAGGAGGAAGAAGACAACCCAGGTATGCTTGGTGATACCGAAGGAGTCAATTACCTCAGAGATCGTGTACTCTTTGTTATTCATGAATCCCTCCTATTCGAATAACGTCGAGTTTGACTGTTTCGGCGGGAAGGGACCCGCCTATTTGCGTAGTAGCAAACCTGATTATTGCTTTCGGCGTTCAGGAGCACGTGGAAGCTTCGGGATCAGCCACACGCACGCGGCGTGGACTGTGCGTCCGCGGCTCACGAGCTTTGTTCCCCAACCAAGCTCGATCACCCCAAACAGACCGTCACAATAAGCAGAACCTACGACTACGCGTATCCTCCTTTCGCGACTCGTAGTTGATTCTTGCCCTTGCCTCTTCGGGCAGCCGTAAAGACAGTTTCTCCGTTAGAAGCATTGGAAAATCATAGGAGATCGAGGGGGTTTGGTCAATCTTTTTGATTTCAGCTTTAGTCTGAGGCGGTACACCTTAAAGGTTGATTTCGCCTCAAATTGCCGCATTTTGTGGGTGGAATTCGGCAAAAGGCCTGTTCACCGAAGACCGTCCTCAAACACCCGCCTTTGCGCTACCATGAACCCATGAGCGATAGATTTTCCCACATAGTCACACCTGATGAAGACGGCCTGAGCGTCTACCGAATCCTGCGAGAACGCCTGGGCGTAAGCGAAGCTATCGTACGCCATGCCCGGCGCCTCGACTTCGGCGTCAACCTCGACGGGTTTTCATGCCGAACCGATGCCATCGTGACCCCCGGGCAGGTTGTATCGCTCACGCTGTTCGAAAACGGCAGGGAAACGAGCATAGCCCCCGAGCCCGGCCCTCTCGAGGTGGTTTACGAAGACGCCGACATGCTCGTCGTGAACAAGCCAGCTGGTTTGGTGGTGCATCCCAGCCGTGGCCACTTCGAAGGAACCCTGTGCAACTTCGTTGCCCATTATCTTGCGCAGTCGGAACAGGCTCCCACCCCGCATCCCGTCAACCGGCTCGATCGCGAAACGTCGGGCCTTATCCTGTTTGCCAAGCATGCACATGCGCAAAACCTCCTCCAAGCGCAGCTGCATACGAACGCGCTCGAGCGAACCTACTTGGCAATTTGCGAGGGCCTTCCCAACCCAGCTGAAGGCACCATCGACGCGCCCATAGCCCGTCTGCGCGACGAATACGGAAGCTTTGGCGTTTCAAGCGCGGGCAAACCCGCCGTTACGCATTACCGCGTTCTGGCGTCCAAAGAATGCGTCTTCGTGGAGAGCGGGCAGCTCAGTCTTGTCCAACTTTCCCTGGAAACAGGGCGCACCCACCAGATTCGCGTTCACATGAGCCACATCGGATGCCCCCTGCTGGGAGACGACGCCTACGGCAAGCCCTCGCACGTCATCGATCGCTGCGCGCTTCATTCCTGGAAGCTCGTGCTCACGCATCCCGCCACGAAAGGACGTATCGAGCTGCGCGCATCACTGCCCAACGACATGAGGTTCGCCCTAGAAGCACTGGGAGCGAATCTATCCCAGCTGGACTCCCCCGCGCTTTAGAAGATCTTGGATAACGTAGCCGGCCACCATCTGCCCCATGATGGGCGGTATGTACGACATCGTACCTAAATTAGTGCGCTCACGGGCATCCGAACCCTCGTCGTGAGCCACGGCAATGGGCTCCTCGCAAGAGTACAGCACCTGAAGCTTGCGAATGCCCCGGGCGCGCGCCTGCTTACGCATGGCTCGGCACAACGGGCAGTGGTCGGTCTTGAATAGGTCGACGAAGCGCAACTTCGTAGGATCCACTTTGTTCGCTGCACCCATGCTCGAGATGATAGGCACGCCCGTCTCCTGAGCCCACGCCGCCAGCGAAACCTTAGCCGAGAGCGTGTCAATGGCATCGACGATATAGTCGGAGTTTTGCGGAAGGCGTCTCATGACCTCCTCAAGGTTTTCAGGCAACACGAAAGCGTCGATGCCCTCCACCTGCACTTCGGGGTAGATGTCGCGCGCCATGGCGCACATCACATCCACCTTGCGTCTGCCAACCGTGCTGCGAAACGCGATTGCCTGACGGTTCACGTTGCTTTCCTGCACCACATCTCCGTCAACGAAGGCGAGTCGTCCCACGCCGCCGCGCACCAGCGCCTCGGCGCAACTTGCGCCCACGCCGCCCACACCGAACACGATCACGCAGCTATCCTGCAGCACCGTCAGGCCCTCTTCGCCCAGCATGCGCCGCAAACGGCTCTTCGCATCCTCCAAAGCCCCTCCCAACAATGAGCTCGGTTAGCCAACCTACCCACATACGAATGTCTCACGCGAAACATGCTTTCCATAATACAAGAGGCGCGCACCTCAACGGCACGCGCCCCCAGAAAGTCATCCTGTAACAGAAAGTTACTTGATGGAGATAGCAGCACCAGCCTCTTCGAGCTTAGCCTTGACTTCCTCAGCCTTCTCCTTGTTGACGCCCTCGACGACCGGCTTCGGAGCCTCCTCGACCAGAGCCTTGGCCTCCTTCAGGCCCAGACCGGTGATCTCGCGGACAACCTTGATGACGCCGATCTTCTGATCGCCAAAGCCCTCGAGAATGACGTCGAACTCGGTCTTCTCCTCCTCGGCAGCAGCCTCAGCCGGAGCAGCGGCAGCAACAGCAACCGGAGCGGCAGCGGAAACGCCGAAGGTCTCCTCGATGTCCTTCACGAGCTGAGATGCCTCAAGCAGGGTCATCTCCTTCAGAGCCTCAATGATCTCCTCGCGGGTAACAGCCATGTTAGTTTCCTTTCAAAGGGACCAGGCTTCCTGCCTGGTCATATGTTCAATTTACTTACGCGGCGCACCTTACGCCGCTGTTGCTGCAACTAGGCAGCATCCTTCTGCTCGGCGACAGCCTTGATGGCACGTGCCAGACCAGCCGGAACGGCGTCGACGCACACGGCGAGACCACGGGCCACACCAGAGATAGCGCCAGCAACCATTGCGATGAGCTCCTCGCGAGAAGGCAGAGCGGCGATAGCCTCGACACCAGCGGCATCGATTGCCTGACCCTCCATGAGACCGCCCTTGATGACCAGCTTCTTGCTGGTCTTGGCGAAGTTCTTCACGGCCTTAGCGGCAGCAGCCACGTCCTCACCGGGGAACACAAACGCGCTCGGGCCCTGCAGGATGTCATCCAGCGTGGGCAGCTCGGCTTCCTGCAGAGCCAGGTGAACCAGCGTGTTCTTGTAGACCTTAACGGAAGCACCGCACTCGCGAATCTCGCGACGGAAAGCCTCCATCTCCTTGACGGTCAGACCACGGTAGTCAACCACATAGACTGCAGTTACGCCCTCAAGGTCAGCCTTGACCTTGGCGAGCATCTCAGTATTCTGAGCATTCGGCATATGTTACGTACACCTCCTTTTCCCAAACTCACGTTCCGCCCTTTCGGGTGGGATCGTCGCTTGAGAAAAGAAACGACCCCTGCTTGTCTCAAGACGGCAGAGGTCGATAAGCTTCGATATCATTTCGACCACCTCGGCGGGCCGCTTTCGCGATTAAACCCCAATGGGTACCTGCTGTCTTAAGCAGCGGAACTATTCCGTTGTTACACTGCGAAAACGCAGCCCTTACATATTAGCGAAATGAATCCTTTCGTCAAGATCTTTTTTCTCTGTTACGCAATGAGAAACGTACAGTGTCTTGGTTGCCGAACGAGAAAAGGGCGGACGATCCGCGAAGCCCCACCCCTTAGAGCAAATCATCTCTCAACGCTTCGTGTTTCCACGAAGTCGATCAGCCTTTCCGCAGCGCGCGATCTTGAATGCTTGGCATGATACGCGAGGTAGACCGTATAAAAACCCGAGGGGATCTCAGCTATGGGAAGAGCCACCAAATTGGGGAACAGCTTCATTCCCACCGAGTCGAGCATCAGTGCCCCCACACTTGGATCATCTCCAAACGAAATGAAGGAGCCCATGGCAACATCTTCCTGATACACTTGGACAACACCCTCTATCCCGTAGTGCGCCAACACGTCGGCAACCTGCTCCCCGATGGGCGTTCCCCTCCCGTAGCTGTATACGGCATATCGGTTCATATCCTCGATGGAAACGCAGCTGCTTTTCGCAAGAGGGTGATCCCGTCTGACGCAAAGCCGCAGATCGTACCTGGTGACAGGAATGTAGACGATGTCCGGCTCGTTATCGCGCTTTCCACAAAAAGCAAGATCGATCGATCCTTCATGCAGCTGCGAAATGAGACTATTTGTAAAGTTCTGATATGTTTTGACCAGTACGGAATCGCCCGTCTCCCTCAAAAACTCTTTGAGAAGCTGAGGCAGATAGTCGTCTTGCACGGTGAAGATCGCGCCAAGGCTAATAGTGCCATCAAGAGCGTCGCGACGATTCTTCACGGCCGCAATTCCTTCGTCAAGCTCCCTCAAGGCAACGCGAACCGCTTCATAGAAAACCTTTCCGCACTCAGTAAGAAACACGCCTTTGCCTTCACGCCTGAACAAAGCAACGCCCAGTTCCTTCTCAAGAGCCGAAATGGAACTCGATAGCGTTGGTTGCGATATATAGAGCTCCTTAGCCGCCTTCGAATAATGCTGAATCTCGGCCAGTCTCTTAAAATACTGCAGCTGCGATAAGTTCATACGAACCTCCACGTACGGCTAGTCCTGAATAGACTTCGACCCCGCCCACACGGGACGAGGTCGAAGTGAAGCTTAGCGGGTGTTAAGTTACTCAGTCCACTCGGACTTATACTTCTTCGCATCAGCGAAGACGAACAGGCCCAGCGCCAGAATCACAACAAGCATGACCAGCGCAACGATGAACACGATATCGAAACCGAAGCTGGAGCCAATCCACGCCCAGATCATAGCTGCGAAAGCGGCGATCAGGTTGAATACGGTGGAGACACGCGAATAGATGATCGAGTACTCACGAGATCCGAAAGACTGGCGAACAACAACCGGAACCAGAACAACAGCCGTTGCGTACGCACCGCCGAAGATGAATGCGCCGCCGTACATAATAAACTCGTTAAACGTGCACATCCAGCACAGAAGGATACCCACGACACCAGCCGCGAAGGCGAAAATGAGCGCGCCCTTAGCAGACTTATCGGCCGCCGCGCCCAGAACCACCTTGAAGATGGCCTGGCCAACCATCATGACAGTCAACATAATGCCGCCAACCACCATAACGTCATAGGGAACGTCGGTAAGGGACTTCGTATAGGTCGGGAACTGCTGAGCAACCAAAATGGCGATATTGATAAGGCCGGCAAACAGGCAAACTGCATAGAAGGCAGGGGTTTTCATAGCGCGGGAGGCGGAAAGGCCAGTCGGCTTTACAGAAGCAGTCTTGCCAGCAGCGGCTGCTGCGGCGGCAGCACCATAAGGCTGAAGCCCACAGTCGGCGGGGCTGTTGCGCACGCAGAAAAGGGTAAAGGGAAGCGAGGTGACCAGCGCAATAACGGCCCAGATCAGGTAAATCTGATGGAAATCCATGCCGCTCGAGCGAAGCGCGGTAAACACCGCCGACCAAAGCGCACCGCCAATGCCGGTAAAGGCCATGCACAGACCGATAAAAAAGCCGGCGCGATCGGCGAACCAACGATTGATAAGCGTCGGAATCGCAAGCCAGAGAATAGAGATCTCGCCCAAGCCGAGCATGACGGCAGCAATGTAGAACAGCAAAATGGTGTTGGAGAAGCTCATCAACAAGAATGCGCCACCCACAAGAGCCACCGACACGGAAAGGACGATGCGGATATCCATCACCTGCAGAAGCTTGCCGGCGAACGGAGAGGCAACGGTCATGGTTAGATACATAACCGTAACGTAGAGAGCAAACTCGGTCGTAGCGACGCCGAGACTCTCAGCCACGACAGGCTGGAACAAGCCCCACGTGGAAAAGCACAGTGCCGAGCATCCAAACGTGATCATGATGCCCGTAAGAACTACGAGAAGATGGCGAACGCTCATCTTCTCTTTCGTCGTTGCGGTAGCCAAGGTAATCCTCCTTAATGGTTGTGGTGGGGATCACGTTCGAGCTACCCCAAGCTCTATGACCCCCTAGAACGGCTTCACTGCCTATCCGAAGCCTATTGTGGAGAAAACATCGGGCCCTTTGCATGGTCAAAAGGATTGATTTTGGGTGCTAAATACGTATTTATACGGTCATTATTAATAATTTATGTGTTATTAATCGAGCCAATAGATTAAGAAAAAACGTGCATACCAATTTTTTGGCATACACGTTTCTCAAAAACGGATAAATGTGAGCAAAAACCTCAGTTCGTTCGGTACTTGTCCATAATAAGTGGAGCCGCTATGCGCACCATGATCTGATCGGTGCCCTCGGCAATCTGGTTGCCGCGACAGTCCTGCCAGATTCTGCTCACCCGGGAATTTTCGGTATAGCCAACACCACCAAGAATCTGCATGGCATCATCGGCAACCTCGAAAGCCGCGCGGGGAACGTAGCGCTTCATAAGCGCCACAGTTAGCCGACGCTCGGGATCGTCGGTCTCGATGGATCGAATGGCGGCCGCCATCATCATTCTCATGTTCATCAGACGCACTTCCATGTCGGTCAGCATCTGCTCAACCTGCTGAAAGCGCCCGATCTGAACGCCGAACGCCTTTCTGCTTTGGGCGTAGGCAACGGCATCCTCCATGGCCGCCTGCGCCATGCCAATAGAGGAAGCGCAGGAGAAAACACGCCCACACTCCAAAATGCGGAACAGCTTACGAAAACCGCCTACTGAATTCGACAGACGATACTCAGGCTTGAGCTCAACGTTATCGAAGGAAATCGAGGCGAACGGCATCATCGACTGTCCGATCTTGGTTATGGGCACCGCTTTGATTCCCTCCAAATTCCTTGGAATGAGCCAGAACGCCAAAGAAGGATACTTACCCGGATTTGGATCGTCCCCATCGATGGCCGCCACGAGAATGTAAGGGGCATACTCGCCATTGTTCACATACGTTTTGCGACCATCGAGGATTAGGCGTCCGTCAACGGTGTGAGTGTAGGTCTGCATGGCCATGGTGTCAGAGCCACCATGCGGCTCTGAAACGGCCAACGCGCAGATAATGCGTCCCGTTTGGCGATACTCCTCCTCAACCCACGCAGTTTCGCTCTCCTCCGAAAAAGCCTCTATGATCTCAAGGTTGAACATGTCGTTCTGGAACGGCAGCGTCGCACCCGCGCACCGAGACAATTCCTCGACCACGAGGGCGCGCGAGGAAAGGGAGGTGAGTCCGTGCGAAGAATCGGCACCGTCACCGAAAGAATAGTACAGATCGGCAAAGCGCTTTACCACCTCATCGGGCAAACCCTGATCCCGGGTCCACTGGCTGACGTTTTCGGGCGTAAAAACCTCTTCCCCGAACGTCCTAAAGCTGAGGAGCACCTTCTCCTGATTCTCGGCAATGCAGACCATCGCTTACGCCCCCTATCCGCGCACTTAAGTCACCGAAAGCGCGCTCCATTCAAATACACGATTAGTATACCGATCGAATCCCCCCAACAGCTTTCCAGTCACATGTTCTTCACCCCAAAACACTGCTTTTGTGGGAAGGGCGGCATTGCGATCGTTAAGCGGAAAGAGATCACTAACCCAAGGAGCACGCAGCGCAGATAAAGCAACGCCCAACATACATGCGTAAGCGCACGTCAAACCCCTTTTCTACCCGATCCCTCACAAGTCGAAACGCCCTTTTGGCATCCCATACAAAAATCTGAATATGTCCTTCCTTCATCAACTATATCTATACCTTGATCAATTCGGATAATCATCGCATCTATCATCTCACACACAATTCGAATAAATTATCCGTGGTTTGATCAGTTTCAACGTGTGACCATAAGCATAGGCGCATTACAAGCCACAAACAATTAAAACGATTCCGTGCAAAGAAAGGAGAGCCCCCAATGTCAGTGACAGAAAAGCTGAACGGGTATGGTCCTCTGAACGGTGTCAAGGTCGTCGAACTGTGCGAGTGGGTAGCTGCCCCTGCTACGGTTCGCGTCCTTTCCGAAATGGGTGCAGAAGTCATCAAGGTTGAGCCGCTTCACGGCGATGCCCAGCGCACCCAGGGCCCAGGCTTCGGCTGCGAGCAAAGCGACATCGAGGATCCCACCATCGACCTCAACAACACCAATAAGACCTGGGTT
The DNA here is from genome assembly GCA_017440565.1 of Eggerthellaceae bacterium. Taxonomy (GTDB): domain Bacteria; phylum Actinomycetota; class Coriobacteriia; order Coriobacteriales; family Eggerthellaceae; genus RGIG3135. The sequence goes on from JAFSHA010000096.1 coordinate 8,218, forward strand.
TCCCTCAACCTCAAAACCGAGGAGGGTGCCAAGGTCATGCAGCAGCTCCTTGCCGAGGCTGATGTGTTCGTCAACAACCTGCGTGACAAGGCTCTTGTCAAGCTCGGTCTTGACTACGAGACGCTGAGCGCCAAATACCCCCAGCTCATCTGGGCGCAAATGCGCGGCTACGGCGAGTTCGGCCCCGAAAAGGACACCCCGGGCTTCGATGCCGTGTGCTGGGCTGCTCGTGGCGGCGTTGCCAACTGCTTCCGCGAGGACGGCGAGTCCCCCGCCATCCCGCCGCAGGCGTTCGGCGACTACAACGCAGCCTCCGTTCTCTCCGGCGGCATCCTTGCAGCATTGTTCAACCGCACCCGCACTGGCAAGGGCGAAAAGGTTACCTGCAATCTGTATGGCGTAGCCATTTGGGGCGGCAATATCGGCGTTATGGCTTCGCAGTTCGGCGCCCCCTACCCGAAGTCGCGCAAGCGCGTCCCCAACCCCTTCAACAACACGTACAAGACTGCCGACGGTGAGTGGATGCTCATCTGCATGCCCCAGTACGACAAGTACTACAACATGATGATGGAAATCACCGGCAACGCCGAGCACGTCGATGAGCCCGACACCTGCAATCTGCCGGCGCTCAAAGCCTCTGCCAAGCAACCCGAGGTTATCGGTTGGCTTGAAGCAGCCTTCGTCACCAAGACCTTCGAGGAATGGGACGAAATCCTGCGCGAGCACGAGGTCCCTCATCAGAAGTGCTTCCGTTATCCCGACATCATTGCCGACGAGGAAGCCTACGACAACGACTCCCTACGCTGGGTCGAGTATCAGGGCTTTGGAAAGAAGGCGCTGCCCATGTCTCCGCTGCGCTTCGGCGGATATGGCGATCCGCCCATCATCCTCTCGAAGCCCGTTGGCTACCACACCGTAGAGGTGCTTTCCGGCTTGGGCTACACGGCTGATGAGATTGCCGCCATGGAGGCAGGCGACGCCATTAAGTGCTGGCACGGCCAGGAGCTGCCCGACGTCATCTTCAAGTCGAAGCGTCAGGAAGCCGGAGAGGCACCCTGTAACTGGTAACGCTTTAAACTACAACCTACTTGTTGGAAATGCTTCCAGCACAAAGAAGCGAGGCAATGGCCTCGCTTCTTTGCAAGATGGGTAAACCTCTCGCCTTATATACGTCTCATCCATATCTTCAGCCCACAACCGTGAAGGAGAAGGCCATGAAAACACTCAATCCTGCCCATATCGAAGCTCTGTTTGCCCTCATCAACCGGTCTCCCTACTTCGAACTCTTGGGAATGAAGCTTGTTGAGATGCGCAGTGGATATTGCAAAGCCATCGTGGATCTTGAGAGAAAGCATCTCAACGCTTTTGGAGGCGTACACGGAGGCGCATACGCCTCGCTCGTGGATACTGCCGCCTATTGGGCTCTTTATCCCGAATTAGACGAAGATGCGGGCTTCATAACGCTCGACCTTAGCGTGAGTAACTTGCGCGCCGTACGTGAGGGACGTATCGTCATCGAGGGTAGCGTAATCAAGCGGGGAAGAAACATCGCGCTTTGCGAGGCATCGGCCTTTGATGAACAGGGCAGACTACTTGTTCACTGTACCTCCAAGCAGTTTCTAAGCCCTACGCTCCAACCCATGAGCGCAGCCATCCTTGAGCTCGGATGCGACCCCCTACCCCCGAAGTTCCTCAACTGAGTACGCAACGCATAGCGCAGCCGCTTTCCCCAGGCAGAGCGGTCATGCGAAAAAGGGCTCGGCGATCGCCGAGCCCTTACTTATATATATGTATGCAAAAGCTAGCTCTCGGCACTCATGCGCTCGGCCAGCACGGCAGCCAACTCAAAACGTTTCACCTTGCCGGTGGCCGTATGCGGAATTTCGTCGATAAGCTCAAGGCGCTCGGGCCACAACCTCTTGGCCACATGCTTTGATGCCAGATACGCCGTCACGTCCTCAAGCTTAGGTTCCATTCCATCACAAGCAACCACAAAGGTGCAGATACGCTCGCCCATGCGATCGTCGGGCATGCCAATGGTCGCATGCGCTCCGACACCCGGACATCCCGTGATGTTGTCATCGATCTCGCGGGCGCAGATATTCTCGCCGCCTCGAATAATGATTTCCTTTTTACGGCCGTTGATTCGGATCCTTCCCTGATCATCATGGCAACAGAGATCTCCGCTGAAGAACCACCCCTCATCGTCAAGCGCGCGATCGGTACGCTCGCGATCGTTCAGGTAACCGACAAACGTATGCGGACCTCGCGAGATCTCCTCCCCCTGTACGCCATATTCGACGTCGCGGCCCTCGGCGTCCACCACACGTACCTCAACGCCCTCGAAAGGAACACCCGACCATGCACCGTTCCATGCTAGACACTCTGCTGGGGGCACAAATACATGAGGGCAGCTTTCCGTAGAGCCGTACACCTCGCAAAGCAAAAAGCCGTGCTCGCGTGCATGCTGAACCATATACCCCGGCACAGGAGCACCGCCGCACAAGAACAGCTCAAGCGTCTCGAGCTTGAGGCCCTCGCGATCGCATACGCCCAGCGTGTCGTACACAAACGGCGTAGCACCCATGGTCCACGTAACACCCTCCGCGTTCATGAGCTCAACGGCGGCAACGGGATTGAAATCCTGCTGCAAGAAGGTTCGCCCACCTAGCAGCATAGGCGAGATAACGCCATGGAAAAAGCCCGTAGCATGGTTGAGCGGCGATGCCATAAACATGACATCAGCCTTCGTCCGGCCTGTCCCCTTGGTAAACGTACGCTCGGAAAACAGCAGGGTGTTATGCGTGAACAGCGCCGCCTTCGGCTTTCCCGTCGTGCCTGACGTAGTGAGGATGCACGCCACGTCATCGGACGCAACCTCAGGAAACTCGGACAACGGCTCGTAGGATTCGAAGATGTCCTCGAGCGTTGGCAAGTCAGTCTCGCTCGGCTCTCCCTTCTCCAGCACGGCAACGGCCTTGAGAGAGGGGACATCGCCCCACACATCAAGCGCCTGCTTCTCATAGCTGCACTTGTGGAAGAACGTCGGGCACACGAAAGCGACCGTCGAAACCTGATTCATAGCATAGCGCAGATCCTCGTCATTGAAAGTGCGCGGCAGCGGGTGCATGACGGCGCCCGCTTTCAGGCACGCCACATACACAATGCAAAACTCGGCCCACGTGGGCAACTGGAACGACACCACATCGCCAGGCTTCACGCCCTGTTCAACCAGCCATGAAGCCAAACATCCGGCCAGCTCATCGGTCTTGCTATACGTCAAGCGCGTTCCTTGGTCATCGGCGACATACTCCTCGTCGGCAAAGGTTGCAGCTTGGACATGCCATACATCTCGCAACGTCTCGTGGCCCCAATAACCCATGTTGTAATAATGCTTCTTACGCTCCTCGTTAACTTTGAGGTCAGTAATCATCTCAATCCTCTCAGATGTGCGTTTATGCGATCAGAGGAATAGAACGGTGAAGCTTAAGCGAATAGGTTGGCAAAACGGGGGTATCCCAACCACCTCGCATTTCACCGGACATCCCTGGCTGGAGGGGATGCCCGGCGTCGTGCAGACTAAGTCTAGTCGAGGTAGGCGAGCCTACCTCCGTGGCGAAGGCACTCGCGCGCGATGGTGACACGCTGCACCGGCGGTGCACCTTCCTCAAGCCACAAAGCTCGACAGTCGCGATACAGGCGCTCGGTAGGCCCATAGGGAGAGTCCTCGAAGTAGCCGTCGCCGCCGAAGATCTCGAGCATCTCATCAGACACGCGACGCACCGCATCGATCGAGAACAGCTTGCACATGGCAGCCTTCTCATCGACGTAGTCGTTGTGCGGGTCGGCGTCGAAATCCTTTGCGAAGTCGTACACCATGCAACGCAGGGCATGTGTGGCGGTTGCCATATCAGCGATCTTCATGCGAATGGCCTGACGAGTGGAAATGGGCTTGCCGAATGTAATGCGATCATTGGCTCGTGCAATGCTCATCTCGAGCATGCGCTGGCACATTCCCAAGTTGGAGGCGGCAATATGAACGCGCGAGATAGACAGCGAATGGATGGCGATCTCCATACCCTGGCCCTCCTTGCCGAGCAGGTATTTGGGATCGAGGCGCACGTTCGTAAACTTCAGCCCGGCGTGGCCAGCGCCACGGCAGCCCATCATATGGGGCATGTCGACGAGCTCAAAGCCCGGAGCATCCATGGGAACGAAGAAAGCAGACAGTCGCGTGTCCTTGTCGTCATCGGGGTTAGTGACGGCAATGACATAAGCGTACTGGGAGCAATCGGTGTGCGAGATAAGCCACTTCTCGCCATTGAGCAGGTACGAACCGTCGGGTTGCTTGATAGCGGTGCTGTGGACGTCGGCTCCCGTACCGCCGGTCTGCTCGGTGAGGGCAAAGCAGGTGAACACCGACTTGTCCTGGAACTTAGGCATGAACTCAGTCTTGAGCTCCTCGCATCCGTATTCATCAAGGATGCGCCAGTTCAAATCAGCCGCATAATGCAAGTGCATGCGCATGCCGCCAGGACCACGGCTGAACTCCTCCTGAACCTTCAATATCTCAAGCTCGCTCAAGTCCCAACCGCCATACTCAGACGGCAATGCGAAACGGTACAGGTCATTCTCCCGAGCAAGATCGAAAAACTCTGCGGGGAATTTATTGGTGCGTTCCACCTCCTTCTGCATTTGCTCAAAGGGGCCTTCCGCAAGCGCACGGACTTTCTCAAGATATGAAGCAAAGGCCTCATCGGAGATCTTGGCATTCGGATTCATACGCCCTCCTCCTCACTATCTGTTGCCTAACCGTTGCTGCTGGCAATCATAGTACGCCGCAAACGTCCCTTGCGAACTGCAATTATCCAACATCCCAATTGAAAGATCCTATTGGAGCATAGTCTACGTTAATTCCCCTTGTCTCCAATACACTCAATCTGTCGAATATGGGTGAATCGAGAAACATATTTATTAATTTATCCGTAGTAATTTACTTTGACACTCGACAACATACAAGTTACCTCGAACACTTCCGAGGTAAGTACGGATAAATCTGTTCATTGTGTATAAAAGCACAGGAAAGGGGTTATCAGATGAGCGTCTACCAGGAAAGCTACCATCTGCCCGAGTTCACCTACGAGTACGAGAAGCTGAAGATCGAGCGCCGCGGCCCGGTTTACATCTGCTCGTTCAACGATGCCCAGAACCTCAACGCCATGTCCTACCAGCAGATGGCGGAGTTCAACGACTTCCTCATCAAGGTTCGCATGGACAAAGACTGCCGCGTCATCGTGCTCACCGGCGAGGGCAAGTCCTTCTGCGCTGGCTTCAACCTGAATGACCTCGCACTCGATCCGCCGGAGGATATGGGTCGCATCCAGCGTGACTTCTACATCATGCAGCGTATGTGCTCCGACCAGATCATCAACATGCGTCGCTGCGAGCAGCCCATTATCGGTGCTCTCAAGGGTTACGCCGTCGGAGGCGGCCTGTCCATCTCCTGCGCTTGCGACATGCGTGTTCTCGGCGAGTCCTTCAAGATGAATGCCGGCTATCTGTCCATCGGCTACACGGGCACCGATATGGGCGGCGCATTCTTCCTCCCGAAGATCGTCGGCTACGCACGCGCTGCCGAGATCCTCATGAACCCTGCACGCTTCGACGCCGCCAAGCTTTATGAGTGGGGCTTCGCCAATCGCGTGGTTGCCGACGACGATGTGCTCGAAACCGCCGTCGCCATGGCTGAGGAGATGTGTGCGGCCACCGCGCCGTTTGGCCTGCGCCTTACCAAGGAATGCCTGCAGTCCTCTCTCGACGGCACCAGCTTCGAGAACGTCATCAAGATGGAGAACCGCAACCAGGTGCTCGCCTCCAATACCAACGATGGCATCATGGGCACCCTCAAGATGAACCCGAAGAATCGCGAAGACGTCAAGGCCAACCCCGAGAAGTACGCCTTCCACAACATGTAGGCCCCTTCGTCCGACAATTTCAAGGCCCGAGCGGGAACAATCGCCTCGCTCGGGCCTTTTAGCACTTGCGGGCATACCGCCCGCAGCTCATCTGGTAAAGGAGGCGTCATGAGAATACTCGCCATCAATGGCAGCCACCGTCCCGGCAAGGGCACAGCCACGCTTTTGCAAGCCGCTCTCGATGCGGCGAAGGAAGAGGGAGCCGATGTCGAGTTAATCGAGCTCTCCCAGCTCAACATCGGCTTTTGCGTCGGCTGCAATACCTGCATGGGCAAGCCGCATTGCCCCATCGACGATGACATGCACGAGGTTGTCTCCAAGATGCTCGAAGCCGACGGCATCGTACTTGGATCTCCCGATTACTTTTCAAATGTCTCATCACGCATGAAAGCGTTCATGGAGCGCACGCGTCCATTGCATATGATCGAAAACGCGCTGAAGGGAAAAGTCGGAGGCGCCGTGGTAACGGCAGGCCTGCCCGACTGCGGTGCCGAAAAGACGCTCGCGGAGCTCAATCACTTCTTCGCAATACAGGAAGTGACCGCCGTGAACCCACGTCCTGCGGGTCCGGTAGCAGGAAATGGCCCGATAGCAACCCAATTTGCCGGGCTGGACGAGACGGGCCGTACTCGATGGCGCAACGTCAAAGCCGATTCCACTGGCTTCGCGTTCGCCAGGCAGCTGGGCAAGGATATGGTGAAGCTCATCGAGAGGCTTGCGGTTTAAACCCGCATGGGATACCCCGAAACTCTTAAGACCCCCTCATGCGCCCCGTGCCATCCATCAAAACCGCACGGGGCGCATGCAGGTTTAGTAGCTCTTGTCCAAGATCTTTGCAATGACAGTACGCTGGATCTGGTTCGTACCCTCGAAAATCTGGAAGATTTTCGCATCGCGCATCAATTTTTCAACCGGATAGTCCTTGCTGTACCCGTAGCCGCCAAATACCTGCACGGCATTCGAGGTCACCTCCTGCATGCAATCGGTGACAAACGTCTTAACTATGGCGCCTTCGAGACGCACCAAATCTCCTGCATCCATCATACGCATTGCGTTGTTTACCAGGCAACGTGAGGCTTCGACCTTGATCGCCATATCCGCCAACAAACCCTGCACCAGCTGAAACTCGATGATCGGCTTTCCGAACTGCTTGCGCTGCTTCGCATACGACACCGCCTCATCTAGGGCTCGCTGCATAATGCCAACGCCAAGGGTCGATATGAAGGCACGAGAGAGATTCAGGGCGTTCAAAGCAATGCTCATGCCCTGCCCTTCGCATCCGATTACGGCGCTTTCGTGGACGCGCACGTTCTCCATGACGACTTCACATGTATCCGACAGCCTGAAGCCCATCTTGTGCTCACGCGCCCCCGCGTAAAGCCCCGGGGTTCCCGCGTCAACCAGAAATGCCGTGATGCCCTTACCGCCCGCCGCAGGATCTGTCTTGGCGAAGATCACATAGATAGACGCAATGGAGCCGTTGGTGATGAATGTTTTCGTTCCATTGAGCACATAGTGATCTCCATCTCGTGTGGCGGTTGAGCGCATGGACGCGACATCCGATCCCGCACCAGCCTCGCTCAAACAGAAAGCCGCAAATCCCGGATTCGTCGCCTCGACGAAATGGCGGGCCTGCTCGGGAGTACCGCTTAGATGGATGTTGCGAAAGGCTACGAAATTGGTCACGAAGGTATCGGCGTACGCCGCATCGACTTTCGCCAACTCCTCAAACATCATGGCGCAGGTTTCGTAGTCAAGCCCCATGCCGCCAAACTCCTCGGGAATCTCTACCATGTGAAGCCCCATGTCAAAACCCCATTTGAACAGCTCGGGCGGGCATTCACCGGCCTCGTCAGCTGCTGCCACATAAGGCTTGATCTCGCTCTCGGCCACATCGCGCACAAGCTCTATCAGCTCTCGCTGCTCCTCGGTGTACATAAGAGCCATAACTCCTCCTATTCATCTTTTCAAGACGATCAAAAGCATGCCAAGCGTGCAAGTTGCCAACTCGCGGAGCGAGTCGGCAAGATCCCCAGATCAACTATGTGTGCTCCTCCAGCAGACCCCTGTCGAATGCATATCGCAGCTGGGCGTTCACGCTGCGTTCCGCAGCTTGCAAAAGAGCGCTGTCGACGTCGTTGTAAATCACATCGACAATACGATCGGCTTTCGCAGGCACACCCGAGCGCACCGCGGAAACCACTTGACGCAATCGTTTGAGTCGGTGCCGACGACACTGCGCAACCCTCGTCGCAGGATCGTCGATGGTCTTCCCATGACCCGTCAACAACCTCGACACACGTCCCACATCTACCAAACCCGCGATCACGTCAAGCGAGGCAAGATACTGCTCAAGAGAGCCATCGGGCCAGCACACCATTGTCGAACTGTGCGCAAACAGCACATCGCCCGTTAAAAACAGCCCCTCTCTTTCGATCAGATATCCAACTGAATCGCTCGAATGCCCGAACAGCAAAACAACCTCTACGTCCATGTCGAACCCCGGAATCGAAAGCTTTCCCTCCTTGACATTACCTCCCGCATGGGAATAAACAGGCGCACCCGTCAAGGAAGAAAGTTCCTCGGCCGCCGGCGCGTGATCCAGATGCACATGGGTGAGCAAGATTCCTGCGATGCGCTTCTCCTCAGCACGGCAGAATGAAAGAATGCGCCGCACGTGGCCCGAATCACGTGGCCCTGGATCAACCACCACGCAGCCCTTAGAACCTGGCGGCGACACGATCCAGGTATTCGTGCCCACATTGGTTAACGGCGAAGGGTTCGGCGCGATCATGCAGTAAGCGCACTCGCTCACCCAGCCGCCTTCCCAGGCAGTCTCAACTCGCCCGCTCATGTCAATTCTCATGAGATTTCGCTCCTTAAAACCACGGCCCCGTCTTCTAGTGCAACGGGCCTGAGCATAACGTTAGGCACGCACGTACCCGAAAACAACTCGTCAATCGAATGCGTCCGTGCAAGCATGGAGAGGTTCGAGACCGTAGGGGGCACCACAATCGCCTCACCTCGATCAGCGAGGTCAAGCATCTCTTTCGGCCTTATCCACGCCGCACCGTTCGATTCGGTCGTCTTACTGTCCGCACGCTGCCCTTCGGGTATGCGCGCCGCGAAGAAGCAGGTATCATAGCGACGCGATTCGTATGGCGGAGTGATCCAATGACTCTGCAGACTTAGGAGGTCGGCGCGCAAAACAAGTCTCTCGCGCTTAAGGAAAGCCGAGAGAGACAGCTCATGTCCGTCAAGCGATCTGCGTGCATCGAGCCATGAAGAAGCATTCAGCGCCAACCCACCCGCTTTCGCAGGACTGGCAAGCAACACGCCGCATTCCTCAAACAACTCTCGCACGGCGGCAACCACAAATGCTGCGGCATCCGACTCACTGCATCCAATCTTTTCCGACCACTCCGCTGGACTTGGACCATCCCACGGACAGGGATCGTAATCAAGGCGGCTTACCCCTCCGCCCGGAAAGACAACGGCGTCTGGGACGAAGGCCATCGTATGGGCACGACGCATCATGAACACCTCAAGGCCCGCATCTGCACCCTCACGCAACAGCATGACCGTAGCAGCAAGTCTCGGCTCGGTAGGCACGAAGGCCTCGTTAGCTAGATACGCCTCTATCTTGGGCACGGCGGAAGCCATTGGCTTGGTTTCCAGGAACGATCCTGGGACCAACGCGTCCCTCAGGCCTCTCTTCCTCAACTCGGACATATCACAACCCCAATTCCCTCGCATCTCATGCGGTCTGAATCGATGAATCCGCCTGAGCCTCCAACAGAAGCTCCGCTACATCCTTCACAACCACCTGATCGTCTAAGCCAGACAATCCATCAGAAAGCATCGACAAGCAGAAAGGGCACGCGGTTGCCGCAATCTTAGCGCCCGTCGCAAGCACCTGTTCTGATCGCAAAACGCTGACGCGATGCTCCTGAGGCTCTTCAAGCCACATTCGCCCACCGCCCGCGCCGCAGCACAGCGCGTCTTCCCGGCTCATCGAGCACTCCACCACTTCATGCCCGCTTGCGGCAATCAGAGTACGCGGTTCGTCGTAGAGCCCCCGGTAGCGGCCGAGATAGCACGAATCATGAAATGCCACCAAACTCGACGAGCGCGCCTCTTCCTGCGGCAAACCTTTCAAGCGCCCCTGCGCCACTAAGGACGCCAGCAACTCAGTATGATGAACGACCTCGAAACAGCCTCCCATCTGAGGATAGTCACGTGAAAGCACCTGCAGGCAATGGGGGCACTGCGTCACGATCTTTTTCACGCCATATGCATTCAGAGTCTCTATGTTTTCTTGGGCAAGCAAGTAATACACGTATTCGTTGCCCAGTCTGCGAGCCGAATCGCCGCAGCACTTCTCCTCGTTTCCTAAGATGGCAAAACTCACGTCTGCACTGCGCAGCAACGCAACTACAGCAGCCGACACCTTCTTTCCCCGTGCATCCAACGCACCCGAACAGCCAGGCCAGTACAGGTATTCAGCATCCGGATTCTCCGTCAGCGTAGGAACCCCAAGGGCCTCAGCCCATTTCTCACGAGTACGCCATCCCAAGCCCCAAGGGTTGCCGTTGTTCTCCAAATTGCGAAACATGGCTTGCGCTTCCTGCGGAAATGCGCTTTCCATGGATACCTGATACGTTCGCATGCGTGCAATTTTGATGGGATGCTCTAGATGAGAAGGGCAATGCTGCGTACAAGAAGCGCATGTCGTGCACGCCCACAGCGCCTCTTCGCTCACAACATCACCCACAAGACGCACTTCCCCAGCGGCGCCAGGATGAGCCTCAAGGCCCGCGTTCAGCCTTTGCATCAGCTCTTTCGGCGAAAGGGCCTTGCCGCTCAAGTTGGCGGGGCACGATTCCACGCACCGATTGCACCCTACGCACGCCTGCGCGTCCAGCAGGTCTTTCCACGTTAAATCAGACGCGACGCCGGCACCCATCACATCGAGCGACTCATCCTCAAAATCAATGGGGTCGAGCGTTCCGCGCGGCCTCAGATCGCGACAGTACACAGCCGCAGGAATGAGAAATACGTGCACGAGCTTCGAATAGGCCCAGTACGCGATAAGGGCAAACGCAAGTGCCATATGGCCCCACCAAAACACCTGGTGAAGCGCCTCGACGGCGCTGGCATTCATGCCAGAGAATGCAAGAGAAAGCGCGTATCCCACCGGAGACCACGCCGCCCACGGATCGTTTGTTCCCACGATACGTAGGGCCTCCACCACAAACCCGGACACGCCCACCGCCAGCAAAAACACCAGCACCGCATAGTCAGCCATCGTCGACTCGAGCGTATCGCGCTTAAGAATACGCCGCACAATGCAACCGACCATAGCAAGGCAGAAAGCCAAGCCAGCAAGGTCGACGGTAAGCGCGAGAAAATACAGATAAAAGTTGCCGCTCACAATGTCGAGGCCCAGGTCAATATAAGCCGCATAGCTTGCCGTAGCTACGAGAAGGATGAGCATGCTCGCATACATGGCAACATGCATCGCGCCTACGCCGCGCTTGCGCACCACACGCAACTGAAGAAAGGCGTCTTTCAGAGTTCCTTCGAGCCTCTTGCAAGCATTATCCGTACGTTCGACAGGCCTGCCCGCTTTCCACAAGCGCATTCTTCGTATGAAACAGAAGGCGAACGCACCCAGCGCGGCAGCCATGCACACATACATGATCCACTCATGATCGACGTTCCAAAAAACCTCCCTCGAAGGCACTTCGGCACTCATGGGTCATCCTCACGATGCCGCGCGCAACGCACGCAATTCTTGGACGAGAAGGGGCACCGCCTCAAATAAATCGGCGACTATGCCGTAATCGGCTATGGAAAAGATTTCAGCGTCAGGATCCTTGTTGATGGCAACGATGCACTTCGAGGCCGTCATCCCCGCCATATGCTGAATGGACCCGGAAATACCACATGCGATGTAAAGGCTGGGAGCAACCGTCTTGCCTGTCTGGCCAACTTGGTATTGGGCATCAATCCATCCCTCGTCAACAGCCGGGCGCGATGCGCCGACTGCGGCACCCAGTTCATTTGCCAAATCTTCGAGCAGGGCGAATCCATCAGGCCCCTTCGCCCCCCGACCGCCCGAAACGACGACATCGGCCTCAGAAAGATCAATGCGACCCGATACGGCTTTCGCCAACTCACGTACATCCTTAGCCAAAGAACGGTCGGCGAGGACTATTGTCTCGACGCTCGCCTGCCCACTACCGACACATTCCGCGACGTCAAACGCTTTCGGTCGCACGGTGATCAGCACCGGCGCATTCTCGCTCGACACGCTTACTATTTCGACAAGCTTACCCGAATACGGAAAGCGTTCGACAAGGAAAGAGCTCGGGCGTGCCTCATCGCGCTTCAAACCTACAACATCCCCCAGCAGCATCGATCCCAGCTTCTGCGCAAGCCTAGGGGCAATCGAACGAGCCGGAGAACCATCGGCAAACAGAACCAAACTGGGTCGGCGATCCTCCTCGCGGGCAAGACCAGCCAGCGTTTCAAGCACCGCTTCCTGCACAAACGCCGTATTGCATCCGCCCTTCAAAACGATGATACGATCGGCTCCGCGTAAGCTTAGCTGCTCCACCTGCTCATCAGGCCGCATGCCATACGCGATCGCGCACACTCTGTCGGCAGCAGAACCCTTCATCTGGCTCGCTGCCCCCATCATCTCGAGCGCAACCCTGCGTAAGCCATCCTCGCGAGCCTCCACGATAACCCAAATGTCGGCCATCCACCGCTCTCCTTCCTCGAAATAGGCGCCCTCAAGCCGCTTTCGAAGCTCGATGAACGCTCGTCAATAATTACAAGACTTTCGCCTCTTCCCTAAGGCAGCGAACCGTCTCGGTCACGGCTTCGGCCGTGCCGCCGGAGACGATGCGGCCACCACCCCTCGGCGGCTTCACCGCGCGCGATACCAGAGTAGCCTCACCGGAGCAATCAAAATCTGCGGCAGCCAAATACTCGATGGGCTTCTTGCGCGCCTGAATCACGTCACGGACCGTCGGATAACGCGGCTCCGCGAAACCCTGCTGTACGGAAACGACAAGCGGAAAAGGCAGGGAAGCTTCGAACGAGCCATCGTCGGTTTCGCATTCGACGCGCACTCCGCCATCTTCGATTTGCAGCGAGGTAACCATGCTGGCAAACGGCCAGTGAAGCAGCTCGGCGACACGACCCATAACCTGGGCATTGCCCGTATCCCCCGATTTCCAACCGCCCATAATCACGTCGAATTCCTCAGCTCGCATCGCCTCAGCCAATTGAGCGGCTTTCAGAGCCGGCGACATCTCATGCCATGCGACATCCTCGATGACAATCGCGCGATCACCGCCCATAGCAAGCGCATGTCGCACGGCGGTCAACGCCGAGTTCTCCCCCACAGAAACGATGACGACCTCACCGCCCCGCTCTTCTTTGAGCTGCACGGCACGTTCGACACAAAACTCCCCGTATGGATCTATCACCTGGGCTTGGCCGACCATGTCAAGCGAACCATCAGGCTCAACCCTAATCATCTCCTCGGTGTCGACTATTTGCTTTACGCATACGGCAATCTTCAAGCCAAACCTCCTTGTCCGTCTCTCAAATTAATTGTAAGACCGAAAAACACTTCAAAACATACACAGTAAACTGCATTTGCCCGTCCATTACATTTGAAATGAAAATCGCTAGACGATATAATCCCTAATCAATACAGAGAATTACCTTCTAGATATTAATAATGACCATCATTTTCTATAATTTGTTGGTGTTTTGGAGAACGCCTTATGTCAATTTCCGCACATCAGATCGTCGAGGTGCCATGCTCCTGCGAGCAAATCTCGCTCGAACGCGTGCTCGAGAGAGCCTTTCCGCAAGGTGAACCCGATCCAGCCACAAAAGAAAAGACACGGGCAATGCTCAACGCATGTCTTGTCGAGATCGAACCAAAAGGCGTGTACAAGATCTTCAACCCAGCCACCTGCACGCTCCCGCCAGAATACACCGAGCCAGGCATCAAGCTTGTCGGAACGCTGGTCGTACTCAAAGGGCAGCTAATATATGAAAAGCTCTCCAAAGCGAAACACTGCGTCATGCTGGGGGCAACCGCCGGCAGTCCTGACAAAATCAATCGTCTCGCCAGCACCTTTGTTACGTCAGATGAGGACCGTCGCCTCTTCGAGGCAATTCTAGCCGTGATGGCCGAACACGCCGCCAGTCTCACCAACCTTGCCGTTGTAAAGGAAGCCATGGCGCTCGGCTTGAGCACCGATGACTTCATCAGCCCTGGCACAGGCGACTTTCCCCTTGAGCAAAACGACCAAATTCACTTCTACACACAAGCTGAACAACGCTTGGAAATGCCGTTGGAGAACAAGATGCAGGCCCTTGACCCCTGGAACATCCTCGGCGTCGTAGCCCTGTACGACGAATCGCAAAGAAGTCGCCGCCGCGCATGCGGTCGCTGCAAGTTCCGCACGTTCTGCAGTATCCGCGCCATCGGCATGAATTGCCACGGCCGTAAAGGCTCGTTCAAGAAGCCCGCAGCCGAAAGCGCCTGACAATCCAAAGGGCACGATTTTAAGGCAAATCCCACGTTTAGACTTGCCCAATAGGTCAGTTACTCTTGATTCAAATCAATATAGCCCGGATGGCCTCACGCCAACCCGGGCTATATTCTTAAGAGAACGAAGCCGCCACGCTACCGTTTAGCAGGAGGACCGCATCTCGATCTGCGTGGAAGAAACCCAGCTCCGCCGCACGTTCCGCGAGCACGCCGCCTCAAGAGACGGCGCCGAGTTGCCCGCAGAACTGACTCGTTGCGTTTAGAGCGTGTACAGATGGTCGGCGTCCTCAGCAACCTTCGCGTACTCCTTGAGGATACCGCGACCGGAAATGTGCACCATGATCTCGACAGTGCCGCCGCCGATCTGGAAGCCACGGCAGTCGAGCATGAGACGAGACACGCGCGTCTGATCGGTGTAGCCCAGACCACCCATGAGCTGAAGAGCGCGGGAGCACACATCGGTCAGAGCCGGTGCGCCATAACGCTTGAGCATTGCAGCATCGTTGTTGACCGGAATGCCATTATCAAGCTTCCAGCAGGTGCGATACAGGAAGTTACGAGTGTTGGAAAGAGCGATCTGCATCTCAACGATGTGCTCCTGAACGAGCTGGAAGGTCTTGATGCCCTTACCAAACTGCTGACGCTCGTTAACCCAGGCACATGCATCTTCCATGGCAGCCTGAGCCTCACCGAGAAGCTCGGCGAGAAGCACGCAGCGCTCCCACTCGAAGTTCTTCATAAGCTGGTAGAAGCCCTTGCCCTTGATGCCAAGAAGCTCGGTCTCCTCGACGACAACATCGTCAAAGTGAATCATCGAGAAGGGCATGATCTGCATGCCGATCTTGTTGAGAGGCTCGATGGTAACGCCCGCGGCATCCGCCGGAACGAGGTACATCGACATTTCCTTGTTCTCGCGAGACGGATCCTCATCCTTGCATACCACGATGAAGCCAGCGGAGTTCTCACCCGAGGTAACCCAAGTCTTGGTGCCGTTGATGTGAATCTTGCCATCCTCGCCCTTGGTGGCGGTGGTGGTCATACCCTGATTGTCAGAACCGGCACCCGGCTCAGAAATGGCCAGGCAGTACGGCGGATAGCCGTTCTCCTTGTAATAGTCCATCGCGTACTTGACCTGCTCAGGATTACCAAACTCACACATATCGAACATGATGAGCAGATTGGGAGCCATGGGAATGTTGCCGCCAGCATGGTTGAGCTCTTCGATGATCATGGCCATGGTCTGATGGTCAACAGGCTTTCCGCCGTGCTCCTCGGGCAGACCATACAGGCCCCAGCCAGAGTCAACCCAAGACTTTGCAACCTTCGGATCAATACCGCGGTTCTTGTAACCCTCGGCGATGACCTCCTCGGTCAGGTGAACCTTCGCCCACTCGCGAATGCCCTTCTTGATCTCAAGCTGTTCCGGGGTGTATCCGAAATCCATCTTTCCTCCTTAAAGGTAATAACTGTCTATTCAAAGCACCAATACGGTGATTGAACCCACTAGATTGCCATCGAGGCTTCGAAGCCGCCCTTGACCGCCTCGAGAGTGCGATACACCTTGCCCTCCGGCGTCGTTGCGTCGCCGATAAGCTTGGCATTCGGGAAAGCCTTCACAATCTCGTCGTAGAGCTTCGTGTTGGCCTCGACTCCCAGCGAGGTGAGCACGGTGTCGCACTCAAGCAGCTGAACTTCGCCAGTCTCGAGGTTTTGAACCTTTGCACCCTTCTTCGTCACCTCGACAAGCTTCGTGGAGGGCATAAGCTTCACGCCCTTCTTCTTTACCAGGTTGATAGTGGGGTTCTTATCGATGATGCCGATGCCGTTACCCATCTTCTTGGCCTCTTCGATGACCGTGATCTCACGGTTGTCGCACATTGCCTCGGCAACCTCGAGTCCGGCGAATCCGCCGCCCACAACCACGACACGCTTGCCCACGATGGCGGTGGGGCCAGACGCCATGTTCAAGCCGAAGCGCATGAACTCAACGGTTCCTCCCTGAGCCTTGATGGCTGCCACGGCCGCCTTCCACAGCATGCCCTTGCCTTCCGGCACCTTCCCCGCGCACATTTCCTTGATATCCTCGGACTTCACGACGTTCTTGCCGTCGATGCCAGGCACGTCGAGCGCGATGATGCCACCACCGGGAGAAACGATGACCTCGTCAGGATTCAGAGCCGCAAGGGTCTCAGGCGTAATCTCGGTCTTGAGCTTGAGCGTGATGTTCTCGTGCAGCTTAACCTCTTCATTCCAATAAGAGACAAGCGGTTCGATCTTTGCGTTGAGTACCTGAGCCATGTTGAGCAGGCCGGCAACGCGATCGCTCTTGTCAACCAGCGTCACCTTGTGACCGCGAACGGCCGCCACACGCGCAGCCTCAAGACCACCTGGGCCCGCGCCCACCACGACCACATGCTTCGGCGCATCAGCAGGCTTGTCCTCGGGAAGACCAAGCGCAATACCGCCCCACACGTTGGCGTTGACCGAGCACTGGCAAGGCTTACCAATGAAGATGTTGTCCAGGCAACGGCTGCATACGATACAGGGGCGAACCTGTTCAGGATGGCCAGCGGCAACCTTGGCGGCAGTGTAAGGATCGGCGATAAACTGACGAGCCATGCCCACCGCGTCACCATAGCCTTCGTTGACGACCTTGTCGCACATATCAAGGCTGTTGATGCGCGTGCCGGGGAACACGGGCTTTGAGGTCACGGTCTTTACCTGCTTGGCCAGGTCGATAAACTCACCTTCGGGAACAATCTGGTTGGCTACCGGACGCGGCGCCTCATGGAAGCCCGCCTGAATGCTCCACGCATCAACGCCATGCTTCTCGACGATGGGGATGATTTCAAGCGTATCCTCAATGCGATTGCCATTCGGCATCAAATCGTCAGCAGAAATGCGAACGAGAATGGGCATGTCTTCGCCGCAGGTGCGGTGAATTTCATCAATGATCTCGCACAGCAGTCGAGCGCGATTCTCAGCACTCCCACCATACTCATCGGTACGATGATTGGAATACTTCGAAAGGAATCGCATCACCATGTAACCGATGCCCGCATGAATCTCGATAATATCGATGCCGCAGTCCTTGGCGCGCTTAGCTGCCTCGCCATACTGCTTGACTACGACAGCGATCTCCTCCTTCGTGTATTCACGTTCGGGCATGCCGACAAACGGGCCACTCGGAACATCCTTGGAAGGAGCGTAGGAAAGAAGCTCGACGTCGCCATTCGGTCGCCACTCATAGCAAAGCTGCAGCTGAGCTGCAACCTTCGCGCCATGCTTGTGGCACGCCTCGGCAACACGCACCCATCCGGGGTTAAAGCAGTCGTCCCAAATGCCGCATGCGCCCGTGGTGGTGTGGTACTTGGGATGCGTGTCAAAACAGTCGCATACATAAGCGGAGCCAACCTCAATAAGGCCCACGCCGCCCTTGGCTCTCTGCTCGTAAAAGTCCACCAGATCATCGGAGATGTGGTAGTTATCAACCTTCTCGATGGTCATCGGCAGCATCACGAAACGATTTCGCACCTCGACTTTGCCGATATTGAAGGGTTCCAGAAGTTTCTGATACTTTGCCACGGAACAGCCCCTTTCACCTTGTTTGCTCGTCGCTCAACGGAGCGCGATCGTCTTAAGATCAATCGAAACGCTAGGGGAAATGCACGGAGCTGGTTTTCTCCTCGGTCTGCCTTGCCCCTTTGTCCAATTGGGAAGAAAGCCGAAACTCTCTTTACCGCTATTGTAGGAAGGAGCTGTTTTCCTATCGATGGATAAGTTATCCGTTTTGGTGGAATTTGAATTTCATTTACTATATAAAAATCAAGTTTTAGGTGAATTTCAAATGACTGAATATTATTATTGCTATTGATAATAAAACTATTAGAGATATATACTCACATTATGAGTAATTTGTCCTATTGTATTAAAGAGAGTCTGTAACGCCAAACAAAGGGGAAGCCATGCAGCGCAGAATCAAGAAGACAGAGAACGCCAGCGCCTTGGGCACCATGCTCACTTTTGCCGATGCGTTTGTCGAGCTATGCGAGGAAACGCCCCTTAAAAAGGTATCCATCAGCGACATCATTGAGCGCACAGGGAAGAACCGAAAAACGTTCTACTATCATTTCGAAAACAAGGACTACCTCATTATCTGGATATTCCGCCACGACCTGAGCACGGCATTGAAAGCCCGTTTCTCCGAGTCGTCTCTCATCTACGAAGAACCCTCACCCGCTGCAACTTCACGTCTTCCCTTCTATATTCGTCAGAAGTCGGGGATTCGCTCGCTCAACCATGCGGAGTTCTTCGATTGCTTCGCCAGCGTCCTTGAATCACGCCGAAGCTTCTATTACCAGGCCCTCATGGAGACAGGACCCGGTTCGCTTCACTCTCATTTGTTCGATCTATACTCTCAGGCTTTCAAAAGCGACATTGACCTGGTTCTCTCCAACCGATATCTACCCAAACGAGAGATCGATTTTCTCGCCGAGTTTTACGCAAGTGCATTTCTCTCCTACTTTATCCGTAAATGCGGGCAGGCAAATCAACCTCTCCTGGGTACTGCGGGCGGCTTTGCAAACATTATCCACGGTTCGCTCGAGCATGCCATCAACAGCGCTCAACTTCGAAGGAACCTGTAGGTAAGAATTCCGAAAAACCGAATACCTCCGCCCTCGGAAAGAGCCATTATGCTCCACGGGGGCTTCATTCTATCTACGACTAGAAACGAGACGAGGCCCAGCTAGGGGGAGCTGGGCCTCGTCGTTTCGAGGCGGTCGGGAGGAGGGAGGATCGACCGCCTCTCGCCATCGCATTTAGGGGGAGAGAATCGATGGCTCGTTAAGAGAAGAAAGGAAATATGGCATCATGGAGAAATTCAGGGGGTTTCAATCTCCGCATTTCCTTGATTCTCAGAATACGCTTTGTATGGTCGCTATAATACGGTTAATTATTCAAAACTGTTTCTATAATTGTTTTTGAATATATTAGTCTTCTTGAAACAATTATTATTTTAAGTAATTTTACCCATCAATTTCTTATAAATGTCTTCTTTAGGAGACACGTTTGCATCACTCTAAAGAGACCGTGAGTAAACCCGACCACAACAGCGAGGGCCCGCAATGGCAGGCCCTCGCTTCATCTGCTCTTTTACAATGCCCTAAACAACTTCCTCAGCTTCGGTTGAAGGATTGTCAACCGCTTCGGCCTCAGACTCAACCCCAGATTCGGGAGCCGCTTCCGGTTCCGGCTCAGGCTCAGCCTCGCCCGATGCCGTCTCCTGGCCGCTCGCTTCTTCGATGGCGTAGGCCACATTCACCGTCGTACCTTCCAGATAGGTGAATGCAATGCGATCGCCCTCGTTATACGCGACAATGTCAAGCAGGCCGGGCATCGCGAAGTCGAATATGCCTTCGGCCTCCTCAAGGGTCACGTAGAAATGCGAGTTGCCCTCGATAACTGCCTGAGCAATGGTGCGGATGGTTCCCTCGGCCTCGAGCAAGTCGGGTGCGCCCGTCGCACCGGTAATCACGCCATTGGTAGCCAGCAGGTTCTCGTAGTTCTTCTGGCACTCGGCAACCGTAGCGCCCGTGGCGACGTTCTGATAACGCTGAATGTCGACCATGGCAAACTGCTTGACCACGCCGGCGCCGTCCTTCAGAGCCATGAAGTACGTCGGCTGGTTGTCCACGTTGATGAGCAGGGGGAACGTAGCCTCATATCCGAGGTCTTGCACCTGGCCCTCGGCCGAGAGCATGGCCGAGTCCTCGGTCGCGCCGGGAACGCTGTAGAAGTGAGACTCCTGCGTACGCTGGTTCACCAGCACAAAGCCGATGATGGAGTTGTCGGCGGTAGCCGAAGTCACGCCAGAGTACACCCACACATCGTCGTCCTTGGCAATGTAGTTGTAGCCCAAACGTCCGTCGGTACCAGGCGTGGTACGCACGACGCCCTCCTGACCCAAGAACGAGTTGAGCCAGCCGTTGAGGTAGGTGCCGTACCAGTTGTACTGCTGAATAAGCAGATCAGCCGGGTAAACGCCATCAACCCACTGCGGGCATTCCTCAACCGCCAAGTCCTGGCACTCGCCCGTCGTAGCATCGCACAGAACCACGCGACTGACGGTAGCACCGCCGAACAGGCCGATAGTGTAATCACGCACAGGGCAGATCCACCAGGCATGGCCCTCTTCGTCAATCTCGAACGACTTGTCATCGAAAATATAGAAGGGGTACTTCAGCTGCACGTGACGGTCGATGTTGCGGAACAGCGGCTCAGACTGCGAATAATGGATGGGGCTATCGCCCAAACGCACGATCTCGGCATCCTGCGTTGTCATATCGACCAAAGAATACGCCGGGATGCCGCCCTCGCGGTTCGTAAACCATTTGAACAGGTCGGCGTAGCCAAGCGGGCTTACGCGCACGGGCGTGCCCTGGTAGTTGATCTGGCTGTACATGGGCGAGATCTCGAACTGGCTTACGTATTCGGGGATGGAGCCCATCTCGCGGTTGCCGTACAGGATGGCCGACTCGCGGTCGATGACCGGGATCTCGGAGTAGTTGACCTCTTGAATGTCCTCGGCAAACTCAAGCGTATCGGTCTCCAGAACGCTTGCGTACTTGGCCGCGTTGCCCGGGATGATGGGCAGCGAAAGTAGCGCGCCGATGACGCCCACCGCAGCCAGCGCAACGGGAACGTAGGAGAGGATCTTGAACGTCTTCGCCTTTCCGGGGCTTGGCGCCGTGCGCTCATCGCCCTTCGCGTAACCATGCGACTTCCACACGAAGAAAAGGAACAGCGGCAGCAAAATGACGATAGCCACAGCCATCCACGTATCGACGCTGTGGATGCTTATAGGCGGATGGAACCACCAGTACGCCACGGCCAGTGCAAGCACGGCAACGATGGCCAGCAAAACAAGAGCCTTTTTGCTGAAGCCCTTGAGCTTGTCCATGAACGAGAGGTCAAAATGGATCTGCCCGCCGCCATTGCCGCCAGCGGCGCCACCTGCCCCTTGGCCGCCGCCGAAGGGGTTGCCGCCGAAGGGGTTAGCGCCTCCGTCGAACGGAGAACCGCTTCCCGCACCCGGAGCGCTTCCGCCAGCACCCGCAGAGCCACCGGCAGCGCTTGCACCGCCCTGACCCCCGATGTCTCCCGTGTTGACACCTGACTGCTTGAGGGCCTCAAGCAGGGCGTC
Source organism: Eggerthellaceae bacterium (assembly GCA_017440565.1). Lineage (GTDB taxonomy): Bacteria > Actinomycetota > Coriobacteriia > Coriobacteriales > Eggerthellaceae > RGIG3135. Next base: position 29,981 of record JAFSHA010000096.1, read on the forward strand.
AATTCCCGATGTTTGCTTCACGATATCCTCTTTCCTTCGGATAAACTGCTTTGGCGTCCATTGTAAAGCACGGCGCCCAGCCCCTCTTTGAGGCTGGGCGCACTATCACACATTCGTCAAGTTAGCGGCTCACTATAATACGCAAACCACCAGCTTGTGAGGCCTTTTCAACGAAGTGGGTCCCTTTGGCTAACGAGCAGAAAGCTCCCTCAGAACGTACTGGAGAATTCCACCGTTCTCGTAGTAACGCCCCTCGGTCGGGGTGTCGATACGCACCCGCGCGTTGAAGACCACTGTCGATCCGTCGGCCTTCTCCGCGCGTACCTCGACCAAAGCAGGTTCGGGAAGCCCCTTTGAAAAGTCGATGTCAGCCACATTGAATACCTCTGAACCGTCAAGGCCCAAGGCTTCGACGTTTTCCCCACCCTCGAACTGCAGCGGCAGGATGCCCATGCCAATCAGGTTAGAGCGGTGAATGCGCTCGAAGCTCTCGGCGATAACGGCGCGTACACCCAGCAAAGCAGGGCCCTTTGCCGCCCAGTCACGCGAGGATCCGCTTCCGTACATCTTTCCCGCCAAAACAACAGAGGGCACGTCAGCTTCGGCGTACGCAACCGAGGCGTCGTAGAGCGCCACGACCTGCCCCGTTGCGAAATCACGCGTCCAACCGCCCTTCCTCCCATCAGCAAGCAGGTTGACGAGCTTCACATTGGCGAACGTGCCGCGCATCATGACTTCGTGATTGCCTCGCCTGCTTCCATACGTGTTGAAATCAGCTGCGGCCACGCCACGCTCCTCAAGATAGCGCGCCGCGGGCGAGTCAAGCGCAATGGAGCCAGCCGGTGAAATATGATCAGTCGTGATAAAGTCACCGAAGCAGCCGATAGCACGCGCACCCTGGACAGCGGCCGGTGCCGCAACCTCACGCGTCATGCCGTCGAAGTACGGAGGGCGGCGCACATAAGTCGACTGCTCGTTCCAGGAAAACACATCGCTCGCCTCAGCGGAAAGGGCCTTCCACGCCTCATCTCCCTCGTAGATACCGCGCGTTCCCTCCGCATACAGCTCTGCCGTCACGAAACGGCTCGTCAGCTTCGCCACTTCACTTGCCTCGGGCACGATGTCGGCATAGTAGACCGGCGCTCCCTGCATGTCGTAGCCCAAGGGAACCGACATCAAATCGATGTCCATGGTACCCGCGATCGCATACGCAATCACATTCGCCGGAGCCGTCAAATAGTTCTGCGAAACATCCGGCGAGATACGCCCCTCGAAATTTCGGTTACCTGACAGCACGCTGGCCAGCTCGATCTTATCAGCCACCTCGTGCATCGCATCCATAATGGAGCCCGAATTGCCGATGCAGCTCATGCAACCGAAACCGCATGTGTAAAAGCCCAGCTGACGCAGAGGCTCCAGCAGACCTGCTCGCTCAAGCAAAAGCTCGGTCGCGCGACTTCCAGGAGCGAGAATGGTCTTCACCCAAGGCTTCGGAGAAAGTCCCCGCGCGGCGGCATTGCGCGCCATAAGACCTGCCGCCAACATCATGGCAGGATCGGTGGCCGTCGTGCAGCTTGTCACCGCAGCGATAGCCAATGCGCCATGCGTAAGCTCGTAGTCCTCACCCAGAATGCTCACGTTCACGCAGTCGCCCTTGTCAAGCCCGCGCTCCTGGCAAATCTCATCAAAACGCTTCCCCATGCGAGAAAGCTCGATACGATCATGCGGACGCGACGGACCGGCCAAAGCCGGCTTCACCGTCGAAAGATCAAGCGTCAATACATCTGCGTACTTTCTCTTAGCCGCACCCTCTGCGCCCCAGAAACCCTGAGCCTTCGCATAGGCCTCGACAAGAGCCAGCTGACGTTCATCACGACCCGTAAGACGCAGGTATTCGATGGTGTTCTCGTCCACAGGGAACAGAGTGCACGTACAGCCGTATTCCGGCGTCATGTTGGCGATGCAGGAGCGCTGCGTTGCCGAAAGAGCGGTAACGCCTTCACCAAAGCACTCGACAAAGCACCCTACCACGCCCTTGGCGCGCAGCATCTGAGCAAAGGCAAGTGCGACATCCATGGCCGAAACGCCATCCTGCAACGAACCTGTAAGCTCCACGCCTATGACACGCGGAACGAGCGTGGTGATTGGCTGGCCCAAAGCAGCGGCCTCAGCCTCAATGCCACCGACGCCCCAGCCCAAAACGCCAATTCCGTTTGCCGTAGGCGTATGGCTATCGGTTCCCACCAGCGTGTCAAAATAGGCAACAGGACGGCCCTCGCCCTGCGCGCAGAAAGCCACCTGAGCGAACTGCTCAATATTCAGCTGATGGCAAATACCCATTCCCGGCGGTACGATGCGAACGTTCTCAAAGGACTCCTGCGCCCACTTCAAAAACTCGTAACGCTCGAGATTGCGCTCGTACTCTAACTTCATGTTTGCATCAAGAGCTGCCGCGCAACCCGCAACGTCGGCGATGACCGAATGATCGATCACGAGGTCGCAGGGAACCTGCGGGTTGATCTTTTTCGGATCGCCGCCCAGCTCGGCGCATGCCTCGCGCATAACGGCGAAATCAACGAAGACGGGGACGCCCGTAAAATCCTGAAACAGCACACGCGCCGGCGCAAACTCAAGCTCTTCGCCCACTTCACCTGCACGTGCCGCATTCACAATACGCTCTGCCATGGAAAGCGCCTGCTCGCGCGAAGGCGCGTTGCGCAACACGTTCTCAAGAAGAACCGTCAACGAATACGGAAGAACTTCATGCCCCTCCACCGCAGACACGGGATAATACTCATATTCAGCGTCGCCAACGGTCAAGACCGCAGCAAAAGAACGATCCATAGCAGACCTCCTCTTGTTATTGCCTTGTAAGAACAAACTATGCGCGTGTAACGTTTTCCACAATAATCTTAGCGCGCTTTCCAAGCGGGCCACGGGCGTTGCGAGCGTCAAAGCCCATGCGCGCACCCAGCTGAGCCTTCACTTCAGCCGAAAGCTTACCCTCCGAAAACTCAATGAGAGCGATGAGCATGTCCTGGAACTCGAGATCGCCGTGATAGCATTGGATAGCCTCATCAATAAGCGGCCACACCTTTTCAGAGCGAGCTTCGGTAGTCGAACCAACCTTGCAAAGGAACTTCATGGCCGCAAGACGTGCAGGGCCGCTATCTTCGTCAAAAAGCGAAGCCTCGGCACCGACAAGACCCTTCTCGCAAGCACGCGAGTCGAACTGAACCAAGCGCGTGAGCGCGTCAAGGACTTCCCAGCGCGTCTGAGACTCCGGAACCTCAAGCACACCCACAAGATCAGCGATATGGGGCTGAAGGGCCTCCGGGCGCTCGGCAGAGACAAGAGCCGCAACCGATGCAGCCTTCTGCCTCTCCCTGCGTTTGCCCTCAACAAGAGTGCCTATGACACTCGAAAGAACATCGGGGCTTTCCGCGGCGGAAGCCGCCAGCTGACTAAGACTTTGAGACATCGCGAAACAAACCAATCCTCTCAGAAACAAGTTCACATAATCGATTAATTATAGGTCGCGATTACGGCAATTCAGCGCTTTGATCGATAATTTACCTGAGTGCAACGGCAAGAAGTCAAGCACATAAAGAAAAAGCCGGCTTTCAGCCGGCTTGCCTTCGGAAGCACACCCCATGAGCGGAACGCCCTATCCTCCCACGGACTCCACCGCAGTACTTTCGGCGAAGAGGGGCTTAACTGCCGAGTTCGGAATGGGATCG
>JAFSHA010000097.1 GCA_017440565.1 Eggerthellaceae bacterium
CCGGCAATCGGCCAGGTTGCCGCACGCACGAGAGGGGCTCGCTCATGGATTATACAACCTTCATCGGACTCGACGTCCACGCGAGAAGCATCAAGGCCTGCGCCTTCAACCCATTCACCGGCGAGACGTCCCGCAGGTCGTTCGCCTACGACCCCGCCTCCGTGGCCGAATGGGCCGCGTCGTTCGAGGCGCCGAAGGCGGTCTACGAGTCCGGCGTGACGGGATTCCATCTCTGTCGGGAGCTGCGGGCCCTCGGCCTCGACTGCGTCATCGGCGCGGTGTCGAAGATGCAGAAGCCGCCAGCCGACAGGAGGAGGAAGACCGACAAGCGCGACGCCGAGTTCCTGGCCAAGCAGCTCGCCCTGCACACCGTCAGGGAGGTGCACGTCCCCGATCCCGGCTGCGAGGCGGCGCGCGACCTGTCCAGAGCCCTCGCCGACGCCCGGGACGACGTGACCGCGGCGAAGCAGCGGCTCTCGAAGTACCTTCTGAGGAACGGCCACTGCTATCCCAAGCTCGACGCCGAGGGCAAGCCCCAGAAGACCTGGACCAGGTCGCACTGGGCGTGGATAAAGAGCATCGAGATGGCGGAGCCCGCCGCCCGCGAGGCGCTCGAGTACTACATCGACAGGGTCGAACGGGCCATCGAGGAGAAGAAGTCGCTCGAGGCCAAGGTCCGGGCGTGCGCCGAGGGCCCCAGGTGGAAGCCCGAGGTGGACGCCCTGCGCTGCCTGAAGGGAATCGACGTCGTCACGGCCTTCGCGCTGTCCTGCGAAGTCGACGGGTTCTCCCGGTTCCGAAGCGCCTCGGCGTTCTCGTCATGGCTCGGCATCGTCCCGTCCGAGGACTCGAGCGGAGAGCGCGAGGGGCGGGGCGGGATAACGAAGTCCGGGAACAAGCACCTGAGGAAGCTGCTCGTGGAGGCGGCGTGGCATTACTCGAACGCGACGAGGCACGCCAAGAAGATAGAGAGGGGCCAGGTGGTCGACCCCGCGGTGAGGAGGCACGCGCTCAAGGGCGCGAGAAGGCTCGTCGAGAGGCGGGAGGCGCTCGACGGGGCGAGGAAGAAGCCGGTGGTCGCCAACTGCGCGATAGCGCGCGAGCTCGCATGCTGGTGCTGGGCGATCGGCTGCATGGTGGAGGCCGCCTAAGAGAGAAGACGCCGCCGAGCATAGGACTCCGATCCCGGCCCGCCCGCGTTCGAGGCCGTTGGGACCCACTCCCGTTCCTTTTTCGCTGCGCCGCGCAATGCGGCACGCACGCAGCAAGACTCAGAAGATGACGAGGGCCCAGCCGTAGCGACGAACTGCACCAGCGCCTAGCGCCACGGGCGAATATTAAACCGCAAGACGAGCGTCGAACAGACACGCGACTCAGCGGGTGGATCACCGGGTGAAGATAGAGAAGGCCAGGCCCGACTCTAAAGTTGGACCTGGCCGCTTATTGCCTCTTGACAATGTTCTGCTCATATTAAAAAGGACGTATTTGGCATGTATCGTTGGCTTGTGCCGGTGACGTCGTTTGCTTTCGCCGCCCTTGCCCTTGGAACGCCTTCAGCTTGCGCTATTGCCTTCTGTCTCATTACCGTTGTCCAGTTTGGTTTCGATATCGTCGTCTGGATCTACTTTACGGGAAGCGTTCGCGATGGTTTTTGCTCGGGTCGCTTTGCTGCCGGAATGTGCAGAGGTTTTGTCCAGATTGGCGTTCTTGTTGGCAGTCTTTTGGGTGCGGATGTATCCCAGGCAGTTTTGGATGCCAGCGTGAGCTATCCGTTCGTCATTTTGATGCTGCTTGGCTGCATGACGGCATCAGTCCTAATGTTCTTTGTTGCGGACGCGCAGTCCGATTCGGAAACTCTTGCGCACGATGGTGAAGCATCTGAAGCAGTGGTTGAGATTGATAAGGGCCAGCCCGGAGAGCCGGATCGTCAAAACTGCGAGATTCTTGCGCAGCGTTATTCCCTGACAAGGCGCGAACGCGACGTTCTTGACCTGCTGGCAATGGGAAGATCGGTTCCCTACATCAGCGAAGCGCTGTTTGTCTCTAAGAACACCGTCGAGTCCCATGTGAAGGCAATCTATCGAAAAGTCGGGGTTCATAGCCGGCAGGAGCTTATCACCTGTTTGCAGGGTGAATCTGGCGATAGCGACGTTTTGCCTGATTAAAGCCATCACGCCTTTTCCGTGAGGCGGCTTTTCACGGCTTTCACGGGGTGACCGACCGTCACCGTCTTCGTAGAATCGAGAAATGCTCGACAGGGGGTCGTGCAGCATACGAAGAGAGGTGAAAGTGATGGACAAAGCTATGCGCGTGCGGGAGATATGCGACAGCTTCCGAGAGCTGTGCTCCGTTCCGTACAACGAGTCGTTGCAAAGCTACAAGAACGACGGTGGCTTGATAATAGGCGTCCTTTACAATCAGGTGCCCGAGGAGATCCTGACTGCTGCTGGCATCTTGCCGGTGAGGATTCGTGCGGTGGGGAGCCAGGGTACCGAGGCGTCCGACGCGCGCTTCACCCAGGTGAACTGCAGCCTGGTCAAGCATTTCTACGATTCGGCAGCGAAGGGCCGCTTCGACTTCATCGACGGACTGGTTGCGACCAACGGATGCGATCATGTCCGCAAGCTGCACGAGAACTGGACCTCGGTTCTCAAGCCGGCATACTCGCACCTGCTCTGCTTCCCGAAGCGTCAGGGCGATGACCTTCAGGTGACCCAGCTTGCCAAGGAGATCAAGAAGCTCAAGGAGAGCATCGAGGCCCACTTTGGCGTCGAGATCACCGACGAAGCCCTGAGGGAAGCCATCAAGCTCCATAACCGTACGCGCGAGCTGCAGTGCGCGCTCTACGAGCTTCGCAAGGGCGAGAACCCGCCCATCACCGGCGCACAGATGCTAGCCGTCATGATGGCGGGCACCTGCATGCCGCGTGAGGCCTACAACGCCCAGCTCGAGGAGCTGGTAGCCCTCTGCCAGGACGTCGAGGGCATCAGCGACTACAAGGTTCGCGTCGTCGTGTACGGCGGCGAGATCGACTCCATCGACTTCTTCGAGGCCATCGAGAGCCAGGGCGCTTTGATCGTCGCCGACTCGCTCGGTGGCTACGGCAAGCGTTCCGCCGATATGCAGATCTCCCTCGAGGGCGACCTGTACACCAACCTTGCCAATGCTTACCTCATGGAGCGTCCGGCCGAGCCGCGCCTTCACGGCACCCGTGCGGCTCGTTGGGAGTACCTGGAGAAGGTTGCCGAGGAGGCAAACGCCGATGGCTTCATTCAGGTCTTCATTCCCATTTGCGACCTGTGGGGTTACGAGCGCGTCATGTTCGCAACCGAGGTCGAGAAGAAGGATCTGAACTGCCTTGTCCTCGATACCGAGTACATCTTCACGGCATCTGGTCAAACCCGCACTCGCGTGCAGGCATTCGTTGAGTCCATCACGGAAGGAGGTCGATAGAGATGGCTAAGGCACCTGAGCGTCTTTATCAGTACGCCGAAGTATTTAAGGGCGGCATGGCCATGACCGCCGAGCCCGCAGAGGCTGTTGGCGGTATCCCCAAGATCATGCACGAAAACTTCAGGCTTGCTCTTAAGCACGTCAACCGGCTCATCGAGACCGTCGAGAACGACGAGCCGCTCGTGTCCGAGTGGTACGGCAACACCTGCGAGATCTACGCGGCAATGGATCTCACCCATTTCTGCCCCGTCGACCTCATCATCCCCACGCGTCCGTTCTTCGACAGCATCGACCGTATGCACGAGGACGACACCCCGGCTGACTCCTGCGCGCTTATCCGCCTTGCCGTCTGGGGTGCTCGTGCGGGCATTATTCCCGTCCCTACTGTCGTCACCGGCATGCTCGAGCCCTGCGATGCCCAGTCCCTCATGCACGAGGCCTGGGAGACCGTCCCCGGCTGGGAGAACATCCCCACCATATCCCTCGACCCGCCTTATGGCTATGGAGACGAGGATATCCAGTACTTCGCCGACCAGTTGAAGCGCGAGATCGACTTCCTCGAGGAGCACACCGGCCATAAGATGGACTGGGACGAGCTCCGTCGCATCTGCGAAGAGACCAACAAGATCAACTCCTACTGGGACGACGTGAACCACTGTCTCATGCAGAAGCCCTGCCCGTTCCACTCCCTCCAAGCTGCGGAGTGGGGATGGACCCAGGCGCTTCACGTGAACTGGCCTGGCGACCCCGAAGTCACCGAGTTCTTCAAGCTCATGGCCGAGACCGCTGCCGACATGGTCGAGAAGGGCATTGGCGCCGTTGAGAACGAGCAGGTCCGCATCCTCTGGGCAGACCTGAACGGCTCTTGGGCAGAGGCCGAGCTCGGCCCCTGGCTTGAGGAGACCTACGGTGCTGTCATGGTCAACAGCTTCGCTGGCCGTACCCCGTACTCCGTCATCGACACCTCCACTCCCGAGTCCATGCTCTTCGGCCTGGCTCGTAAGGGAATCAACGAAGTGCCGATGATTCGTCAGGCACGCGGCACCGTCGACACCTTCCTCCAGGACGTGAAGGACATGTGTCGCGACTATCAGATCGACTGCGTCTTCTTCCCGAACCACAAGGGTCACAAGGACCAGGGTGGCAACATCGGTTACCTCCGCGAGCTGTGCCGCGAGATGGAGATGCCGCTGCTCACCTTCTCCTCTGACATTTTCGACCCCACCTTCCTCCCGATCGACGAGCTCAAGCGCATTATCGCTACGTTCTTCGAAGCCCAGGGATGGAAGCCCCTTAAGTAGGGAGCTAGCTCGATGCGGCCGAGGGCGGCAATGCCGCCCTCGGCTTTTTGCGACAGGTCGCAGTTTTGAACAGGAGAAAACAACATGTATTTCATCGGATGCGATTTAGGTTCGACAACTGGCAAGGTGGTCTTGCTTGAGTCCCTCGGCGATGCCGTGGATTCTTGCCGCATCGTGTCTTGGGCTCTCGAGCCCTCGGGTTTTTCTCCTGAAGAAACGGCTGATCTCGCTATCAACAGAGCTTGCGAGCAGGCCGGGATTAGCCGAGATCAGGTGGCCGGTTTCTGCTGCACGGGCTACGGCCGAGAGCATGTGTCGGCTATTCCCTACAACGTCTCCGAGATCTCGTGTCACGGCAAGAGCGCAAGTTTCCTGCTTCCTTCGGCACGTACCATCATCGATGTTGGCGGCCAGGACGTGAAGGTCATTGCCTTGGGCAAGACGGGCAAGGTCGTCGACTTTGCCATGAACGATAAGTGCGCGGCTGGTACGGGCAAGTTCTTCGAAGCAATGGCGCGTACCCTGCGCTGTACGGTTGAGGAGCTTGGCGAAATGTCCCTGCAGAGCGTTGCTCCGGTGTCTATCTCGAGCACCTGCTCCGTTTTTGCCGAGAGTGAGGTCATTTCCCACATTAATAAGGGCGTCGACCGTTGCGAAATCGCAGGTGGCATCCATGAGTCCATTGCCCGAAGGCTGATGGCTATGGTCAACCGCGTGGGCCTTACCGAGGATGTGGTTCTTACCGGCGGATGCGCGAAGAACAAAGGCCTTCGTGTGGCGCTCGAGAAGATGATCAAGGTCGAGCTAACGGAGATCCCCTGCGATCCCCAGATCAACGGTGCGCTGGGCGCGGCCCTGTATGCCAGGGACGCATACGACGGCGAGAAGTAGCAGGAGGTGAGCATGGAGAAATTCGACGATCTGATTGATCGGATTTCCGATTTCCCCGAAGGTCCCGCCATGAGGCGGAGTGCGCTCGACGTCGATTCGCTCTCCTTTTTATTCGGCCCGCATGCTGGGCGCGGAGTCGTCCTTCAGAGAAGTGCGGCCCTGGAGCTGGGCGCTGATGGCCATTCGTGTGCGATGCTCCTCCCCACAAGCGATACGTCTCGTGTGGTTGATGGTCGTATTTCCGTCTATGGCGCCGATGTCGAGAAGCTGATTTCGACATGGGTTGGGCAGGCGCCGAGCCAGGCCCCGATTGGCCAGGTCATTCTTGTGGCCGGGTCGGACATCGGGCCTGCCGATCTTTCGGTGCTTGAGGATTGCCTTTACACCAAGGACTACATTGACGGCTACTTCGTTCGTAGCTCGGAAGGCCGAGTCCACAGTCGTATCGCCCAGAGGCTTGCCGATGCCGGTTTTGGGTTCACGGAGTTGGGCAGCATTCTCTCCGTCATGGTGAAGGGGGCGTGCCCTTCCGTCGAGAGCGTTGAGCTTGTCTTCGTAAGCGAATCGGGCGAGTTGCTTGATGAGCTTACGGCCATTCGACCCGAATGGCTTTCCCGCATGCATGACGCCAGAAAGGACCTCTGGCTTGAGAAGGGCCTGGACATCGATTGCCCGGCGGGCGGGCATTGCGGTCAATGCGCGGACAAGAATTTGTGCGATAGCGTGCGCAAGATTGCGCGTATTCGAAAGAAGGGACAGTAATCCATGGCTGTGTTGCGCAAAACCCTCTCTGATCTCATGATGAGCCCTACGGTTCATTTCCACCATCTTCCGAATGGCGAGCCGCATGTTCACGAGAGGGTGTCGGCGAAAAGCCATCCTGGCCATAGAGTCATTGCGGTATGCGGAAAAGGCGGCGTAGGCAAAACCGCCTTCAGCGCGATGGCCGCCCACAGCCTCATGCACAGGGAAGATGCCGGAAGGCTGCTTGTGATTGACGCTGACCCGGCTTTCGGCTTGGCGTATGCTTTGGGGCTTCCCACCGAGCCGAATATTGCCACGGTGAGGGAAGCTTTGCTTGCGGCCGCCCGCAGTGGTGAAGTGGAAAGCGAGCGCGAAATCGCCAGGGAGTTGGACTATATGGTGTTCGAGTCCTTGGTTGAAACCGAAGGCTTTGCCTTCCTTTCCATGGGGCGCAGCCGTGACCTTGGATGCTACTGCGCGGTGAACGATTTGCTGCGCGATGCCGTCGAGCTTCTGGTCAACGAGTTCGATACCGTGCTCATCGACGGCGAGGCCGGCCTTGAGCAGATCAATCGCCAAGTGGTGGCGTCGGTTGATGATTTGATCGTCGTCTCCGACGGATCGCTGAGGGGATGGAAGACGGTGACGTCGGTGGTTGAGATGGCCGCAGAGCATGGACTTGTGCCGGAGGACAGAATTCACCTGGTTCTCAACAGGCAGGATGGGCAGGTCGACGTCGAGGCCCTTCGGGCCCAAGGGTCACCGAACCTGCTGGGCGTCATTCCCGCCGACGCTGAACTTGCTTCGTTCGACCGCTCTGGCAAGCCATTGACTTCGCTTCCTCATGAAAACGAAGCGTCTCATGCCGTATGGCACATCATTGATCGCCTAATGGGTTTCAACGCCTCCTAGTGAGGGGCGAAGTTTTTTGATCGGTCATTTTACACGATTGCAGCTTCGCGTAAAACGGCCAATCACCACCAAGAAAGGAAGAAATATGAGCGAAGAGATCAAGGACCAGCAGGCTCCTGCCCCCAAGAAGTCCAAGAAGAAGCTCGGCATCATCGGCGGCGTCGTCGCGGCCGTGATCGTCGTGGCTGGCGCTGGCTTCTGGGTGTGGCACGAGACGCCCGGCTTCTGCGGTGCCATCTGCCACACGCCGATGGATCCGTACTTGGCAACCTACGAGGCCGAGCCCGGTGAGGCCTCTGTCGATAAGTGGGGCAACGAGGTTTCCGACGCCAAGGCCATGACCGCCTCCTATCATCGCGTTGCCGGCGCAACCTGCCTCGACTGTCACGAGTCCAACCTGAGCCTGCAGATCGCCGAGGGCGTTTCCTGGATTACTGGCTCTTATGAGGTCAAGGCGAACGAGGTCTACGGCGTGGTTGCCGTCGAGCGCTCTCTCGATGAACTTGCCGAGGCCGTTGGCAAGGATGGGGAAACCATCTGCCTCAATGACGCATGTCACAACAATGCTGACGGCGCTCCCATGACTCGCGATGACCTCGCGGCGCTTACCGCCGATGAATTCGGACATCGCAATCCTCACGTTGACCAGCATGGAAGCACTACGTGCTCCGACTGCCACAAGGCGCATAGAGCATCCGTCAACCAATGCTCCGCCTGCCATACCGATGCGCTCATTCCCGACGGGTGGATCTCTTCAGCTGATTCGAGGAAGCTTGAGACTGCGTAGGACTGGGGTTTCCGAAGGGCGATCGCTCCGACCCTCTCCGTGGGGCGTTTGACTTTCGAAGTTGCCTCTTCCCCTTGCAGCCTATCGAGCTTCGAAGACAAAGGTGTCCAGCGCTGTTCTCCCATACGGCGCTGGACACCTTTGTGTTTATGGGCGGTAGATATGCTTGCGAGTGGTGTTGCCCTTTGGTCGCGCGATCGTCTTCCAGCGGCGAGAAGCGTTCGAGCGGGCTCCGTCGCCACCCCTCCGAAGTACGAATCAGGCTGCGTGCGAAAAAGGGCATCTCCCGAGGGAAGTGCCCTGAGCGTTCTTGGCGCGTGACGGTCTTCTCTGTTGTGACGCGTGGTGCCTCTTGCCTACCAGGCGGGTACGCCGCGCTCGATGTAGCTGTCGATGTCGGCGAAGGCGTTCTCGATGGATTCGGCGTGGTAGAGCTCGTACATGCCGAAGATAAGGTCGGTGAGGCCCTTCTCGTCGAGGGTCTTGAGGGCGTCGGCCGCCGTCACGCCCTTGTAGGACGCGTAGCTTTCCAGCAGGTAGACGAAGAACCTGAACTCCTTACTCAAGCTCATCACCCCTCAGGTACAGGGAATTACGCGGGTCTCCCGTTGCGATTTCGTTCTCCCACATATCGAAGACGGCGAGCGGGCTGAAGTGCCAGAGCCTGAGATTGTTGTCGGCAAGCATGGCGCGGGTTTCGGATCCGAGGAAGAGCCTCAGGGCGTCCATGTCGCCAATGTTGCGGCTTCGCGCGATGAGCGAGGTGACTTCCGTGTCGTACGCCTGCATGATGGAAGGACGCGTTCTGTCAGTCATGGGTTCGCACCTCCTTGCAGGTCAGGACTTCGAGGGCCGTCGCCGTGAGGAAAGCGTACTGGTCGGTCAGCTTCTGCGGCTTGAGCAGGACGATGGCCGTTTCCTTGCCGATCGAGCCTGCCATGTAGTCGTTGATTACGGGCATGGTGTTGTCGTTCGCCACAGGACCGATCACCATATCGAACCTCTGCCCCCGGTATTCGCTCTTGCGGTTTTGGGCGACGAAATCCAGCCATTCACCGTCGGCTTCGTTGAAGCGAAGGGTCGATAGAACGCCCGCTTTTGTTTCGTCGAACTCGTAGACCGTCACTGTGGGGACGCCGCGGTGGCGACGAAGCGTTTGAAGTTCAGCCCATCTTGCGGCCTGCGCCTCGCTCGAGGTGGTGTAGAAGCCCGCTCCGAAATCAAGCGCGCGATTTGCGACGAGGATCCTCGGCTCTCGAACTTCAAGGTTGCTTCCGTGGTATAAAAGCACTCGCCGCTCCTTCCCGAATCGGTCGTCTGGCTTTACGTTCGGCTGGCGTGGGGGTCAACCGTTCGGCTGTGGCCCGCCTTCTGCTTTCGGATTATAGCAACTACAATGCCGTTCAGGGGGAACACCCCGCCTTCAGGTGGATTGCCGAGCAGCATCTTCGTGTCTGTTCGGGGCAGCGGGGTTGAAAGCCTTCGTCGTGTTGGCGCAAAAAAGACCTCGAAAACTCATGGTCAAAAAGGTCGCCCCTGTCACGCGATTCTGGTCAAATAACCCCTCCATGTAACGCGAAAAGCGCGATTCGCGTTACATGGAGGCGGTTTTTGGCCACGAACGCGTGACAGGGGCGGCTAATTTGGCCACGAGTTTTCCGCGGACTGGCGTGCTGACGCGTGAGGGTTAGCGGCGGTTGAAGGCCTTGATGGTGGCGGGCAGGCCGTTTTCGTAGATGAGCTTCGGCTCGCCTTCCACGAGCGGCGCCAGGTAGTCGTAAGCCTCCTGCGTGATGCCCTGGTAGTTGGGCAGGATCCACTCGGTGGGGAAGTGCTTGACGTGATTGGCGAACTCGCTTGCCGGGCCGGCGAAGAACTTCGCGTTGTAGGCGCCGTCGCGCATCTCGCGGCGCACCCCCACCACCTGGCCGGTGAATACGCCGTCGGCCGAGCGCATGTGCGCGCTCATGCCCAGCTCGTAAGCTTCGGTCACGTCGACCAGGCTCTGCGCGAAGTTCGACGAGCGCGCCGCGCGCGAAAGGTCCTGCACCACGCCGCGCGGGGCAATGCCCGCGTCGATGATCATCTGCTTGAGCGTGAGCGCAGCTCCGCCCAAGACGGCGTGCGCGAAGCCATCGTTTGCGCTATCGCCTGCAGAAAGGTAGGTGCCGTCGGCGTAGTGCGCGCCCTCGGAGACCACGATGTAGCATTCGTTCTTCTCGTCCATCTTCTTTTGCACCTCGGCGAGGAAGGCCTCCTTGTCGAAATCGACTTCGGGAAGCACTAGAAGATCCACATCACCCGACAAGCAGCAGCTTGCGGCCAGCCAGCCGGCGTCGCGGCCCATGGTTTCGAGCACGAACACCTCGGCGCGCGTGTAGGCGTCGTAGTCCATGCGGGTTGCGTGCGTGACCTGGGCTGCCAGCTTGGCGGCGCTGGGGAATCCCGGGCAGTGATCGACGGGCACGAGGTCGTTGTCGACGGTCTTGGGAATGCCCACGAAGCGCTTGGCCACGCCGTTGGCGGCGGCCCATTCGGAAAGTGCGTCCACCGTGTCCATGGAGTCGTTGCCGCCGATGTAGAACATGACCTCGATGTCGTGTGCGTCCATCACCTCGATAAGGCGCTTGAAGTCGGTGTCGTTTCCGCGCTTGAGCTTGTAGCGGCAGGTGCCCAGCGCCGAGGACGGCGTTTGCTTCAGAAGGTCGATCTCGTGGCCGGAGAGGTCGGTGAGGTCGAACAGCTGGTCGGCCAGCACGCCCTCGATACCGTGGATGCCGCCGAAGACGCGGTCGTAGACGGGATTGAGCTGGTTGGCGCGAATGACGCCGGCGAGGCTGGCGTTGATGACGGCGGTGGGGCCGCCCGACTGGGCGACGAGGCAGTTGGCCATGAGGGACCCTCCTTGGGAATCGGGGCGCGGGAACTTTCACCATTGTATACGACGCGGGCCACGCAGCGTCTTGCGCGCTTTGCCACGGCGGGCCTTTCGTGTTAAAGTCTCGCGCCAAAGGTGGTCGAAGGCGGCGAACCTGGCGGCGCGCTTGCGCAGCGCGTCGTGTTCGAAAATCGCATCGACGCGGATCACCCTGCCGTGTCATGAGCAAAAACGCCGTTGGAACGGAACCCGGTTGCGATTACTGCAACCGGGTTCCGCGCCTTCTGCTTTGCCGATTAAGCCTCCAGCAGCTTACCGTCGATTGCCTTGATGGCGCCTTTCTGCGGCGAGACGGGGCATTGCGACAAGGGCGAGAGCCAGCGACATGATTGCGGTAATCGCGAAGACAACCACCGCGGTGCCGGCCGCATCCCCAGTGTCCAAGAGGTTGCCACCTGTCGTGGTGCCGGAATCCGGCCCCGCATCGGGCGTCATGCTATCCTCGGCGCCGCTGTCAGGGTCGGCATCGCCAGAATCAGTGAGAAAGTCGTCCCCATCGCCCTCATCTCCCGGCATGAAGGCGACGAGGTAGTGCACGGGGTCGCTTTCCTGCTCGTACCCGGCGAGCTCCATGCTGTCATTCAAATCCTCTTCGGCGAAGAAGTGCGTGAGCGGGAAGTTGAAGCTCGTTTCAAGCCAGGCGTCGTTTGAAAGCCAGGTGCCGTCTGCGCTGCTCTCGGTGCTTAAGGTGATGGGCGCCGAGGCAATCGAATCGCGGAAGAAAAGGACGCGCCGTATATTGCCGCCCTTGTTGGCGTCAAGGCAGATCTCGGCCGCGGGGACGCCTTCGGGACTGACGCTCAGAGAGTCGAACGTAGCCCCCTGCGTGGGGAAGGTTCCAAAGAGGTAGCTGCCGCGTGCGGCGCCGTTTCCGTCAAACGCGACAAGGTAAGCCTTGAGATCGGTCTTGCCCCTCCATGCGGGAACGTCGGCGGTGCCTGCGCCGATGGCGTTGGATCCATTCGCCGTATCGGGCGATCCCGCGGCTGCGGGGTTGTCGTAGGCGAGTCCGAGGTAGCCGTCGTCGTAACGGGCAAAGGCCGATAGGCCCGAGTGCCCCGTGGCATCAAGCGTCGTTTTCGCCTTCGCGTTCGGGAAATCGACGGCCTGCCCCGACGAGCCCTCATCCATCAAGGTGGCGAGGTCGATGATCTTCGCGAGCGATGCGTGAGGGGAGTAGGGATTTCCCGTCAGGGCAATCTCGCCCTCGGCGTTGGCCACCTCATGGACCGACCCCACCGAGGTGTACTTCCAAGTGCCTACCGGGGAGAAGTCGTCGCTTGCGGGCTCGTAGGCTTCGATTTCGAGGTAAGAAGGCGTCTCGTAGTAGTTGTTCGCGGGCGTGAATCGGATGGCCATAAGGGTATCGCCGCAGGCGTTGACGGCGGTCACGTCGCCTATGTTCAGCTTGACATCCGCCTTGGCGCTTGACGTAGCAGGGTCAAGCCAGTACGCCTCATTGCACGTTCCCTTGCCGCTCAGATACGACGTGGCAATGAGGCACAGACCGCCATCCGAGAGCGGCTCAAGTCGCAGTCGGTAAGCCGTTTCGCTGCCAACGCCTTGTATCGCCGAAGTCTGGGCCTCGGTGGGGTCGCTCGGATCGATGGCGCACAAGCTGATTCGACCCTTGTCTTGGATGGCGAAGTAGGTGATCCCGTCCGAAGCGGTGACCACGTTGGATATCACGTGGGAGTCGCTTGCGGCGCTTGCGTAGTCGCCAACCTCATCGAAGCCAACCGTATTTCCTACGGGCAGTTTTACGCGAAGCTCATCTGAGTAGACGTTTTCTCCATTCTTCTTGCCGATGAAGAAGTAGCCGGCGGGAAACACGAGCTCGCAGCTTTCTCCCGGTACGAAGAGCTCTGGCGGCATGGCGTAAGACACGGTAATGGAGGTCCTGTTGACTTCCTCCACGCGGGCCGCGACGCAGCGTTCCTTGGCCTTCACGTAGACCATGCCGTCGCCTACGCGCATGACGGGCATGGTGCTTTCAAGCTCGATTACGTCGATGTTGTCGACGCCGCGCTTATCCGCAAGCGCAAAGTTGAGCGATGAGGGCGAGATGTCGGGTTTGAGCTCGCCCTCGTACGAGATGCTGACCTTTCCCTGCACGGCGCTTGATTCGGTTACCTTTATGGCAAGACCCGTAAAGCCCATGCTGAGGCTCTCGTAGAAGTTCGTCGACGGGTAGCTTGCAGAATGGCCGCTGGCTGAATTGGTGACGCCCGCGGGCCCGATAGCGTCGCCTTCGGTCATCATGCATTCGTAAGGGGCCGACCCCGTGCCGTCGGCGAATCCGATGAACTCGAAATGCTGTTCATCGGCGTCGTGGTCGACAAGCTCGATGAACTGGTTGTGCACGTCGTCGGCTTTGTTCATGTGGACGAAGGAAAAACCCGTCTCGTCGAGCTCGGCCTGCAGTCTGAAGAGGCGGAAGCCGGAAGGAAGCGGCTGGTGAATGTCGTGCCCGTCTTCAAAGCCCGCACGATAGCTGACGATCTGGTTTCCGTAAGGGCCGTTGTACTCGAGCAGGTAGAAGGATGAGAGCAGGCCTTGCGCGTCAAGCAGCGATTCGCTGTCGGAAACGGCTATGAAGCCACCGCATTCCATGGAGCTGTTGGTGGCGAGGAGGCCAAGCTCGGCTTCGACAAGCGGCGAAGCGCCTTTACCGGGCGTGACAGTCTGAATGACCTCTCCACCGCGCTTGACCGTGATGCCGTCTTCGTTAGCCACGATGCGCGTGATCTTGCTGTCGTCGATCCAGCCGAGCAACCATTTGGAGTAGGCGTTGTGATCGCCGATGTTGGTATTCATCATGTCGAAGGTGAGAATGCCCGTGCGGTAGCTGGGGTCCCTTTTCACGGAATTGGCGTTGTAGGAGTAATAGTCGGGCAGGCCGAGCGCGTGGCCGGTCTCATGGATGGCGGTACGAACGCCTTCTTCGGTGTTGGAGGGTTGGTGCAGCGTGATGATGCACCCGAGGGTCGTTCCGTCGAAACAAGGTCCCCCCTCGCCGTTGTCGTAGAAGCTGCAGTTGCTCCACCAGGTGCTTCCCCAGCCGCTGCTGTTGCCGGCGAAATGAAGGTAGACTGCGTCGATGGCTCCATCGCCGTTGGCGTCGTAGTTCCTGTAGTCGATCTCGGCGTCAAGGGCGCCGAGCGCCTCCGTGAAAAGCTCGTTGAGGCGATAGTCGTAGTAAGATCGGGGATGCTTGGCGGTGTATTCGACCGCCGTTCCGCTGATGTCGAGCTTGCCGTAAGACGAGCGCTCGTAATAGGCATGCAGGCTGTCGTAGGGAGCGAAGCTGTCGTTAGAGTTGCTGGCCTTAGCGCCTTCGGCTTGCAGCGGCGCGCCGATGAGGTTTTGGAGGGCGCTTAAGGTGTCTCCTTCGGCAAAGCCAAGAGTCGCGTTGCTTTCCTCGCTTATGGGGAAGTCAACGTAAAGCGCGAGGGCCCGGGCCTTGCCCGTGGTGGACATGCTCAGGTCATTGTCGAACTCTGCGGGAAGGTTGTTGCCGGCCTCGGTCGACAGCAGGTGCGCGCCCGCCTCGCGTGCCTTGGCTTGCTCGATGAGGCTGCTGCTCACCGTGCTGTTTCCCAAAGACTCCTGGAACGCGATGCGCTCTTCGAGCGTGCCGTCGGCCTCCCAGGCGGCGATGTCTTCTGCGCTGGGCACGCACGGCGAGGCTTCTTGCACCGCGGTGCTGGCTTCAGTGGGATTCGCGACGCTTGCCTCGTCGTTAGCGGCACTGGCTATGCCCGCTGCGGGCAAGCAGAGGGCGAATGCCAAAACGAGGGCGAAAAGGCAGCGAAAAGAGGCGTTCCGGGTGTGCGGCTTCATGGCTCTCCGTTCTTCGCGGGGGCGTGAAATGCGTCTTGAGAATTCTATTACGGAAGGGGCTGTTTGGGGCCGTGAAAGGCCTCCATTCGCCGACTTTCCCCGAGGTTCGTTCGTTGCGAATTGATTGAGGTTGCGCGTGCGGTGGCTGGCGTAGGGCATGCTGGTTGGCTGAGCGAGGTGATGGGCGAGGACTCGGCGTCCCTTGCGCCCTCTGTGGTAAATGTGCTTGGGGCATGACACCCTCTGGGCTTTGTGCGAAAATAGGTTGCGAGAAACGAAACAGCACCACACGTTAGGTTCACCCTCATGTCAGCGCAGTTCAACATCCGCCCGGCCGATCCGCGGGATGCGGCCCGTTTGCAGCATGAATTGGGATTGCCGCGCTTCGTCGCGACCACGCTCGTGGCGCGCGGCTTGACCGACGCTGAATCGGCGCGCGCGTTTTTGCAGCCTTCACTTGAGCATGACTGGCGCAACCCCTACGAAATTCCCGGAATCGCCGAAGTGGCCGACGTCCTTGAGGAGGCCATACGCGCCCGCAAGCACGTGGTCGTATTTGGAGACTTCGACCTTGACGGCATCTCGGCAACCACCGTCCTTACACGCGGGCTTCGCGCGCTGGGCGGCTTCGCCACGCCCTTCATTCCGCGTCGCTTCGACGAAGGCTACGGCATCAGCGCCGCTGCCTACGAGCGCATTAAGCCCCTGAATCCCGACGTCATCGTGACGGTTGACTGCGGTATTGCCTGCAAGCACGAAGTGGCCAGCATCGTGGCCGACGGCGTGAGCGTGGTGGTGACCGACCACCACGAGGCGGCCGATCTCGTTCCCGAGGGGATCCCCGTGGCCGATCCGAAGCTCGATGACCGCTGCGAAAGCGCCATCCTGGCTGGCGTGGGCGTGGCCCTCAAGCTCGTACAGATTCTTGGCGGGCGTATGGGCTACCCGCACCTGTGGCGCTCCTACACCGACTTCGCCACGTTGGGAACGGTGGCCGACCTCATGCCCATGCGCGGTGAGAATCGCGCGCTTGTGGCCGATGGCCTTTCCCGCATGAATGAAAGCCCTAGGCCTTGCATCGCCGCGCTCATGGGCACCGCCGGTGCTGCTGGCAAGCCGCTGACGGCAACCAACCTGAGCTTTTCGCTGGTGCCGCGCCTCAACGCGGCCGGTCGCATGGGCGATGCGCAAATTGCACTCGACCTCCTCATGTGCGACAACTACGCCGAATGCTGCCTTCTGGCCGAGCGCCTCGAGGCTATCAACGACCAGCGCCGCGCCATCGAGGCCGAGCTTTCGGAAATCGCCAAGCAGAAGGCGGCAGCCGTCTACGACGGCGGGCGCGTTTTGGTGGTGGCGGGCGAGGGCTGGCACGAAGGCGTCAAGGGAATCGTGGCCAGCCGCTTGGTGAACACCTACGGCGTGCCCACCCTCCTGTTCACCATCGATGGTGATGAAGCACGCGGCTCGGGGCGCAGCGTGGGCTCGGTGAACCTGTTTTCCGCTGTCGAGTCGGCTTCCGACCTGGTCACGCGCTTTGGCGGACACGAGGCTGCCGTGGGCGTGACCATTCCTGCGCAAAATCTCGAGGCCTTCACGTGCCGTTTGGGCGAGTACATGGCGGCCCTGCCCGACGACGACTTCCACCCGCTTGTCGACATCGACGCCTGTGTCGATCTCGACGAGCTTACGCTCGACACCATCGGCCTTCTGGACATGCTGGCGCCTTTCGGGCAGGAAAACCCCGTGCCCACCTATCTGGCGCGCAACGTGACCCTTACCAACTGCCGCGCGGTCGGTGCCGACAAGAACCACTTCGCCTGCACGCTCACCAACGGCCGCAGCTCGGTAAGCGGCATCATGTTCCACTGCTCGCAAATCGACACGCTGCTCTACACCGACACCGTGGTCGATGCGGCCTTCTCGGTGCAGGTTGACGAATGGCGCGGCCGCCGCTCGGTCAAGGCCATGCTCGAAAGCGTCGTGCCGGCGCGCATGTGCGGCGCGCTTGCCGCATGTCTCAACCCCGAGGCGCTTTCGTTTACCAGCAACCTGTTCTCGCAAAGCGACGAGGATCTGTGCCGTGACGGCGGTCGCGTGCCGAAGGGCCCCGAAAGCTGCCGCGCCATGCACGAAATCAACCGCGCACGCTGGCAGACGCTTGCACGGCGCAACCCCGAGGCGCTTGAGGATGCCATCATCCGCGCGCTCATCGGCGAGCGTGCCCTTCATCCCTCGCAGCGCGAGGTGCTCGACCGCCTGAAGGCCGGCATCTCCACCTTCGCCATCATGGCCACGGGTCGCGGCAAGTCGCTCATCTTCCAAACCTACGCCGTGTGGCGTGCGCTCATGACGGGCGAGGCAAGCCTGTTCCTCTACCCGCTGCGTGCCCTCATCGCCGATCAGGCCTTCCACATCACGGCGGCCTTCGAGGACTTCGGCATCACCGCGGTGGTGCTCACGGGCGAAAGCACGCCCGAGGAGCGCGCGCGTGTGTACGAGGGCCTGGCCGCAGGATCGGTTGACATCGTGCTCACCACGCCCGAGTACGCGCGCTTCCACGTCGAGGAAATCGCGATGTCGGGGCGCATCGGCTTCATGGTGGTTGACGAGGCGCATCACGTCGGCTTGGCGAAGGCGGGCCATCGCGCGGCGTACGCCGAGCTTGATTACGTGGCCAAACGCCTGGGCAACCCCGTGGTGCTGGCCGTCACCGCCACCGCCAACGACGAGGTGGCCCACGACATCGACGAGACGCTGCGCCTTTCCGAGAGTGTGGTGGACGAGACGGCGCGCGAGAACCTCTACATCGACGACCAGCGCAACCTGCGCAACCGCGATGACTACCTGGCAAACCT
This sequence comes from Eggerthellaceae bacterium, assembly GCA_017440565.1. Taxonomy (GTDB): domain Bacteria; phylum Actinomycetota; class Coriobacteriia; order Coriobacteriales; family Eggerthellaceae; genus RGIG3135. The sequence goes on from JAFSHA010000097.1 coordinate 17,728, forward strand.
CGTGGCCGCGGGCGAGAAGATGGTCGTGTACGTGAACTCGCGCGAGCAGTCGGTGGCTCTCGCACGCTTTTTGCGCAGGCGCGTGCCGCAGCTTGCGCCCTTCATCGGCTTTTACAACGCCGGCCTCACGCGCGGTGAGCGCCGACGCGTGGAGGAGCTTTTCCGCCGCGGCGACCTTACGGTGCTCGTGGCTACGTCGGCCTTCGGCGAGGGCATCGACATACCCGACATCCGGCATGTGGTGCTCTACCACCTGCCGTTCAACGAGATCGAGTTCAACCAGATGAGCGGCCGCGCCGGGCGTGACGGCCAGCCGGCGGTGGTGCACCTGCTCTACGGCCGCGCCGATATCGCGCTCAACGAGCGCCTTCTGGCTGAAAGCACGCCCGACCACGATGTCATGGCGCAGGTCTACCGCTGCCTGCGCTCCATTCAGCGGCAGGTGCCGGGTGACTTCTTCCGCATGAGCAACGTCGACTTGGCGCATGCGGCAAGCAACGAGCTGCGCCTGATAAGCCCCGCCGCCGCAGCTTGTTCGGTGGCGGTGTTCCGCGAGCTGGGGCTCATCGAGACGCGCGTCGGCTATGACGCTGGTCGATCTGAATGTTGGATTCGCGTCAACGAGGGCGCGTCAAAGGTAGAATTGAGCGACAGTATCCGCTATCGTGAGGGGCTTGATGAACGAGACGTGTTCAACGCGTTTCGCGATTGGGCCATGCGCTGCGACTCGAACGGCCTGTTCGTGCGCGTTTCCCGCCCCATCGTGCCGCGTGGTTGGACAAACAAGAGGTAATTGTGGAGAAGAAAAACGAAGGAAAGCGCTATTTCGAAACCGAGGAGATGCTGGGTGAGCGCTTGCGCCCCGCGCAGGCTCGTCAGACGGTCGACGCCATGATCGGGCGCCCTTACGTGGCCGAGCATGCCATGAATGCACGAGCCCGCCGTGACGGCGATTCGCGTCGCACCCGCACGCCCGAGGAGCGTTTCGAGGAGCTTGCGAGCCTGACCGACGCCTACATGGATGCCAATGAGCGCGACATGCTGCGTCGTGCCTTCGAGTTCGCGGGCGAAGCGCACAAGGGGCAGTGCCGCAAGAGCGGCGAGCCGTTCATCATTCACCCCATCGAGGTCGGCATCATCTTGGCGGACTTGCGCATGGATGCCGAAACCATCTGCGCGGCGCTTCTGCACGACACGGTGGAAGACACCGATGTCACGGGCGAAGACGTCGAGCGCACGTTCAACGCGCAGGTGCGCCAGCTGGTGGAAGGCGTCACCAAGATCACGCGCATCGAGGTGGAAAGCCTTTCCGACGAGCAGGCGGCCACCATTCGCAAGATGTTCGTCGCCATGAGCAAGGACATCCGCGTCATCGTCATCAAGCTGGCCGACCGCTTGCACAACATGCGCACGCTCGGCGCGCTGCGTGAGGACCGCCGCATCTTCAAGTCGCGCGAGACGCTGGAAATTTACGCGCCTATCGCGCACCGCATGGGCATCAACTCCATCAAGTGGGAGCTTGAGGACCTTTCGTTCTTCTACCTGGAGCCCAACAAGTACAAGCAGGTCTCGCGCATGGTCACTGAAAGCCGCGCCGACCGCGAGGCGTACCTGAAAAGCGTCATCGACACGCTGCGCGAGGAACTGGGCGGCGTGGGCATCCAGGCGCAGATCATGGGCCGTCCCAAGCATCTGTATTCCATCTATCAGAAGATGACCACCAAGGGCAAGGGCTTCTCCGAGATCTACGACCTCATCGCCGTGCGCATCATCGTCGACTCGGTGAAGGATTGCTATTCGTCTTTGGGCGCTGTGCACACGCTGTGGCACCCCATGCCAGGGCGCTTCAAAGACTACATCGCCATGCCCAAGTTCAACATGTACCAAAGCCTGCACACCACGGTCATCGGCCCGACGGGCCGCCCGCTTGAGGTGCAGATCCGCACCGAGGAAATGCACCGTGCGAGTGAATACGGCGTCGCGGCGCACTGGCGCTACAAGGAATCGGGCGGGCGCGCCTCGGGGGATGCCATGGACCAGCAGCTGGCTTGGCTGCGCGAGATGGTGGACTGGCAGGATGAGACGCAGGACTCGCGTGAGTTTTTGAAGTCGCTCAAGATGGACCTTGCGCCCACCGAGGTGTTTGTATTCACGCCGAAGGGCGAGGTCATGAACTTGCGCGCGGGTTCGACGCCGGTCGATTTCGCCTACGCCATCCACACCGAGGTTGGCAACCACTGCGTCGGCGCGAAGGTCAACGGCTCCATCGTGCCCTTGACCTACGAGCTTCAGGTGGGCGACCGCGTGGAAATCCTCACGCAGAAAAGCGCCGGTCCGTCGCGCGACTGGCTCAACATCGTGAAGACCCCTTCTGCGCGCAGCAAGATTCGCTCGTACTTCTCCAAGATCAGCCGTTCGGATGATCTGCAGCTCGGTCGCGACAAACTCACGCGCGAAATGCGCAAGCACGGTTTGGGCATTTCGAGCGCGCAGTCGATGCGTGCCATGAAGCAGGTGTCCGAGCACATGGGCTTCCGCGATCCCGACGACATGCTGGTCAACATCGGCACGGGCAAGGAAAGCGCCCAGCACGTGGCCAACCGCCTGCTGAAGATCCTGGTCGACAAGGGGACCGAAGACGCCGAGAAGCCCGCCGTCGGGCACGGCGCGGGATCGACCGGCATCATGCCGCCCATGCTCACGAGCGTCAAGCGCCCCAAGAAGCATGAGACGCACGCCTCCAACGGCATCGTGGTCAAGGGTATCGACGATGTGCTCGTGCGCCTTTCGCGTTGCTGCAACCCGGTGCCAGGCGATGACATCCTGGGCTTCGTGACGCGCGGCCGCGGCGTTTCGGTGCATCGCGCCGATTGCCCCAACGCCATCGACCTCAAACGCGAGCCTGAGCGCATCATCGACGTGAGCTGGGAGGGCGCGGGTGCGTCGAAGGCCACGTCGTATCAGATCGAGATCTACGTCGAGGCGCTTGACCGCATGAACCTCTTGCTTGACGTGGCGCGCGTGCTTTCCGAATCGGGCGCCAACGTGACGTCGTGCACCACCACCTCGCATCGTGACGGCGTGGTGGAAATGCGCTTCTTGCTGCAGATCTCCGATCTTTCGGCCGTCGAGCGCACGCTGCGCAACTTGCACGACGTCGACAGCGTCTTCGAGGCGCGTCGCATGGTGCCCGGCCAGGGCGGCCATAAGACAAAGAAATAAGTAACCTGAACAGGAGCTGATATGGCAACTCAGATGTACGAGGTCCAGGGGCTTTGCGTCGACGTGACCTACTTGGTGCTTGGCCAACTGCAGAACAACGTCTATCTGGTTTCAGACGGCGAGGGCCTCATGGTGGTCGATCCGTCATGCGAGCCCGACAAGATCCTTTCCGCGCTCGACGGCGCGAAGGTGGATGCCATCGTGCTCACGCACCATCACTACGACCACGCAGGCGCAGCCGCGGCGTTGCGCGAGGCAACGGGCGCGCCGGTTATCGCATCGGCGCTCGACGCCGATCGCATCGAGAACCCCGTGCGCGGAAGCTTCGGCATGGCCGATCCCTGCCCGGTTGACGTGCGTGTCTCTAAGGGAGACGTGGTCAAGGTGGGCGCCATGGAGTGGAAGGTCATCGAGACGCCGGGGCACACCCCGGGAAGCATCTGCCTTCTGTGCATTCCGCAGTTCGGCAATCACGCCGAGGGCCTGCCCGTTCTCATTTCGGGCGACACCTTGTTTGCGGGCACGGTAGGCCGCACCGACTTCGAGGGCGGAAGCATGGATCAGATGCGAGCTTCTCTGAAGCGTTTGGCGAAGCTGCCCGATGACGTGGCCGTTCTTCCCGGGCATCATTCCCTGACCACCATTGGCGCCGAGCGAAGGCGCGTTTTCGCCGCCTTCGGCGACGAGGAGCACGAGTAGCTGCGCTTGCGCTACACTTGCGCAAGGAGTCCCATCGGGTGCGTTCGCGCTAAGCGCGTCGAGGTGGGGGATGAAACAAAAAGGAGCGTCTAACATGGCGAGGCAGAAAAAGTTCGACTACTTCGAGGCGTACGGGCAGCTTACCGCGCTGGCCGTCGAGATGTCCGATCTCATGATCGAGACTTTCAAAAGCTACACTACCGCGGAAGCGCTTCCGCCGGTGCTCAAGATGCTTCACGAGTTGGAGCACAAGGGCGACATGCTCAACCATGCCATCTTCGAGAACGTTGCCACCGACTTCATGCCGCCTATCGACCGTGAGGATATCGTTGAGCTGGCTCATGCGCTCGACAACATCCTCGACGACATCGAGTCCACCATGCAGCATATGTATATGTATGACGTGCGCACCATGCCCGAGCAGGCCATTCAGTTCGCCGAGATCATCAAGAAGAGCAGCGAGGGCCTCAATGGCGCCATGGACGACTTCCGCCATTTCAAGAAGTCGAAGGACTTCCGCAAGCATATCGTCGATGTGAATTCCTTCGAGGAAGAGGCCGACCAGCTCTACCTCGAGGCTACGCGCTACCTGCACGTTCATGACAACGAAGATCCCATGCACGTGCTCGTATGGTCGCGTACCTACGCGCGTATGGAGCGCTGCTGCGATGCCTGCGAACACGTAGCCGACCTCATGGCCACCATCATCCTCAAGAACGTCTAGGCTACGTTCGCCAGCTTTCAAACAGCGGGCCCCGTCGTGTGCGGGGCCCGCTTTGCGTCTGGGGATGCTTTCGGGGATCGCTTCGCTACTTCGGGGTCTTCCAGAGGAGGACGAAGCCGATCACGAACAGCGTGGCGATGGACAGAACGCCGATGGAGGCGTTGCCGGTAAGCTGCGTGAAAAAGCTCATGAGGAAAGTGCCCATGACCGCGGCGTACTTGCCGAAGATGTCGAAGAAGCCGAAGTACTCGTTGGCGCGCTCCTTCGGGATGAGGCGGCCGAACTCCGAGCGCGAAAGCGCCTGCACGCCACCTTGGAACAGGCCAACGCATACGGCGAGGAACCAGAATTCACCCGCTGTGTCCAGGCACAGCGCGGCGAAGATGGCTATCAGCAGGTAGGCGAAGATGGCTACCAGGAGCAGCTTTCGCGTGCCGAATTTGCCAGCGAGTCGGCCGTAGGCGATGGCCGAGGGGAACGCTACGAACTGAGTGAGCAGAAGCGCGAGCACAAGCTGGGTTGACTCGATTCCCAAGTCGGTGCCGAAGCTCGTGGCCATCTTGATGATGGTGTGTACGCCATCGATGTAGAAGAAAAACGCGAGCATGAACATGAGCAGGCGCCTGTCGGCGATGATGTCTTTCATGGTGTGCGCCAGCTCTGAGAAGGTGCTGCGCAGAAGGTGCGGCGTGCGTTCGCGGTAGTGTGTCTGCTGGACGTTGCGGATAAGCGGGATGCTGAAGGCAAGCCACCATGCAGCCGTGATAACGAAAGCGATTTTCATGCCGGTCGACTGGTCGATGCCCACGGCGCCGCCGCCAAGCACCACGGCCAGGCACGCGATGAACGGAATGCACGAGCCGATGTAGCCCCAAGCGAAGCCATGCGAGGAAACGGCGTCGAGGCGCTCGTCGGTGGTGACGTCGGTGAGGAAGCCGTCGCAAAACACCATGGAGCCGTTAAGCGCCACCGAGGCGATGACGTAAACGACCAGGAACGCGAGTGCGTGCGTCGGCACGCCCAGCGCCGCGCAAGCCACCACGCCCGTGCCCGCGAAGCCGATGAAGAAGCGTTTCTTGTTGCCCTTGAGGTCGGCCAGGCTTCCCAGGATGGGCATGAGCAGGGCTACGATAAGCGAGGCCACCGTTTCTGCATAGCCCCAGGCCACCACGACCGAGGATCCGGGGTCGGCAAGTGAGGCAAAATAGATGGGAATGAGGGTGGAGCACAACATGACGAAGGCCGAGTTTCCCACGTCGTAGAGAATCCAGCTCTTCTCCTGCTTTGTGAACTTCATGCGGCTCATGGGGTATCCTTGGGTTTCGAGGGTACAATGGGAAGAAAGCAAACTCAGCCATTATACGCGAAGGCCGCCGCTTACAAGGGCGCGGCTGGCGCATGCGGAACGGAGCGCACCCATGCCTTCCCTTATCACCCATGACATTTTCGGAACTGACGTGTACGAGTCGCTGTATGCCACCATCGGCGGCACGCGCGATGAGTCGCAGGCCTTCCTGCTGGGAAACCAGGGCCCCGACCCCTTGTTCTACGCGCACGTCGATCCGCTGCTCAAGCGGGCACACGGGCTGGGAAGCCGTATGCACCGCGAGCAGCCCGCTGAGCTTATGGTGGCCATGCGCAAGGCGGTTGAGCATCTCGATGAGTCCGACCGGGCGGTGGGCAGGGCGTATGCGCTTGGCTTTCTGTGCCACTATCTGCTTGACCGTACGGTGCATCCGCTGGTGTACTTCTACGAGCACGCCATCTGCGATGCGGGCATCGAGGGTCTTGATCGAGAGGACCACAGCGAGGTCCACGCCGTTATAGAGAGCGATCTCGACGAGATGTTGCTGTTCACGCGCCGCCAGGTTACAGTGCGTGAGTTCAATCCAGGTGTGTGCATCTTGCGCGCGTCTGACCACGTGCTCGACGTGATTTCGAGCATGTATGTCGAGGTTGCGGAGGCGGTGTTTGGGTGGAGCATTCCGCGCAACACGTTCCGCGCGTCGCTCAAGCACATGCGCACGGTGCAAAGCCGTCTGTTCTACTCGCCACGTGGCGTGAAGCGCATGGCGCTCGGGCGCCTTGAGGGCCTCGCGCGCAGGCATTCGTTCTTGGCGAGCATGAGCCACCGTGCCATCGAGGCGTTGGAGTGCCCCTACGACAACCGCGAGCATGCAGTTTGGGAAAACCCGCTTTCGGGAGAGCTTTCGCAGGCCAGCTTCCAGGACCTCTACGACGAGGCCAAGCGCCTCGCCTTCGAGGCTATCCTCGCCTTCGACGCCCCGTCATTCAATCTGACTACCGCACGCGCCCTCACGCATGACCTCAACTTCGCCGGCGAAGTCACCTGTGCCCGCATCGTGAAAGTGGAGGGGTAGGGCTGCGACTCTTCGCCAATGAGAACGACCCGGCACGCGAGCGGCGTACCGGGTCGTTAATGGAGGGCTTGTGTTTGCTGGCTAGTTGCTGATGCACACGCCGCCGTCAACGTAAACTTAATGTCCGCGTTCGTAGACGGATTGCCTATCTCGGCTTTCGGGCAAGTCGCGGGAATTCTCAAGGACGCGTGTCCTAAGCCCCGCCTTGCTGCCAGGTCCGCGCTTGCTTAACAGTGCGGGGCCAGCAGGCGGTCCATAAGCTCAAGGTGCTTTCCCCTGAAATCTGGGTCGCGGAAAACGAGGCGGTGCCCAAGGTGCTCGGCTGCCGATTTTGCGATTGCGTACATATGCCTGACGTCCCTTAAACGCCCTTCGGTCACGACAAACAGAGTGAACCCATCTGCTGCGAGCGCGTTTCGCCGCGCGTTGTCACGGTCTCTTTGCTCGGGCGTCTTGTGCGCATCCCTGCCGTCGTATTCGATTGCCGTCCCGGCTTGGCTCCAAACCAAATCGAAGGCATTGCCTTTCTCCCACATGAGCGATGCGTTTGTGCTTAGATTGATGCTCAGGTTCAAAGTGGGCTTTGGTAGTCCGTAGCCCCCGTAACGTTTCGGCAGGCACATAAGCAGCGCAACGGCTGTTTCGCGCGGAGACCCCGCTCCGTTTATGGCCACAGGAAGCATCCTTCTTGCGCGTGCGAGCCCCCTAAGATGAGATGCTTGCGTAAGGGCCATGCTGACGGCTTCGACCGAAGTGAGTGGATGGCGCATGAATAGGTTCCCGTTGGGCAGGATGGAATAGCATCCGCAAAACTCTTGAATCAGCAGAAGAATGCCCAGATCATCGCGCTCTTGTGCTGCTTGTAGCAGCGTGTACTCGGGGGATAGGACGCAGAGATTACCCTCGATCACGAGAATGGCGTTGCGTGGGAAAGAGGCGGTGCAGGTGTGAAAGACGATGCTGGAGTTGGACTTTCGGCGGGCTTTGCGCTCGACCAGCACGTGGAGTGGCTGATTGGAGGGGATTCCCCATCTTTGCAGGTCGTGCGCCTTGATGGCGGCAGCGCTCGCATCGAGGTGAGCACGGTCCTGGAGTGGGGCAAAATAGTTTCCGGGAAATGCCTGGGGTAGGGATGGGCCTGCACCAGTGGTGTGCCCGAACACTTGGGTTCCCGGAATGCGATTGTCGTAGTGGCGCCAAAACTCGATGGCGCTTGGTCCGCAGAGACAGAAGTGCATGTGGCCCCCTTCTTTTGGTGGTCACGCATGGGTCAAAAGCGGTCGTTACGATGCGCGTGCCGATGCCGCTTCTGGCCTTTGGCGAGATAGCGAGTATTGCATGCTTCGAAACGCGATGGCAAGCCCCGTCTTCTGTTCTCACAAAAAGCCATGCATGAACGACATTTTTTCGGACACTAACGAGGACTTCCTCTTGGATGCCAGCGACCGTTTCTTCGAATGGTCGCTGCGAGTTGCGATTGCGAAACGCTAGCCAGCTTGCTCTCTTCTCCTTTGCCCTCGGTGCGCGAGGGGGCTCTTCTCGAAAGACGCTTTGCGAGGGAATGTGCTCATGCGTTGTTGTACAAAACTACGAGCTTGGTACCAGGACGAGCAGAATCGCGAGTTTGGTGTCTTCTCTGCGCATTTTTTCGAGTTTGGTACCTTTTAGCATGTTGATTGGTGGGAAAAACCGCCTATCAGACAAATCGAGTGGTTCTTTCCTTAACTATCCGATCCGAGAATAATTCTGAACAGGCATAACGCAGAACAATGAGAAGAGGCGCATCTTTCTTGAGAATTCGGGCGAATAATGTTGGTACCAAACTCGAATTTTCGTACATAGAGGGTACCAAACTCGCGATTTTGCGCGCCTTGGTACCGTACTCGGATTTTCGTGCAGTTCGAAGGGGTGGAGCTCCGTGCCCGGAAGGGGCTGGCGCCAAGCGGCCGCTCGATGACAAGGCCCCTCGCGAAAGGGGCCTTGGTGAACGATTCTCGGGGTAGGGCTGCGACTCGGCGAAGGCTATTTCGTCTCGAAGCCTATCAAGAGGCCGCCGCGCTCGGCGTAGAAGCTGCACAGGGCGCGAGCGGGATTCAGGGCAATTTGCGCGGTGGGGAAGGCGTCGGCAATCATGTCGCGCAGCTTAAGCGCCGCCGGCTCGTTGAGCACGTGGCTGATACGCACCTTGCCGCCATTGAAGTTCTTGCGTCCCATTTCCTTGATGATGGTGGCAAGCGCCTTCTTCTCGCCGCGCACCTTGTTGCGCGGGTCAAGCTCTCCGTTTTCCGCCAGACCGACGATGCGGATGCCCAGCACGGTGGCGATCTTGGCCACGGCGGGGTTAACGCGGCCGTTGTTGGCAAGGTTGTTCAGCGACTCAAGCGAGAAGATGAGCTCGGTGCGATCGCGATACGCCTCGATCTCGTCGCGAATGGCCTCGAAGGGCAGCTTCTGCTCCATAAGCTCCTTGAGCTTCTCGGCCATGAGCCACATCTGCGGACCAGTGGAAAGCGAGTCGACGATGTGCACGCGCGCGCCGGGGTTGTCGGCTTCGTATTGCTCCTTTGCCACAAGCGCCGAGTTGTAGCTTCCCGAAAGGTGGCTTGTGATGGCGATGCCGAAGACCTCGCGAGCGTCGTTGAAAGCCTTGATCCATTCGCCGGTGCTCGGGCAGGCGGTGCCGGACTTGCCGTGGTACTTGGCTAGGAAGTCGGCCATTTCGGCGACGTCGGTTTCGGCGACGTCGGGCCATTCGCGGCCGCCAGCTTGGATGGTGAGCGGCGCGACGCCGAACCCGATGTCGCTTCCCTCGAGATGAAGCTGATCTGCCGAAACGAGATCTGACGAAGAGTCGACGACGATAGAGTACTGCATGCTCGCGCTCCTGAATTTGAAAACAACCAACCTAAGCGGAATCGCTAAACCACCCCTACCTTATCAGGTATTGATAAACCTGTCCACCAGTTACGGAAGTTGTTTGGTAGATTTCGGAAAACCTTATTGCGACGCTTCGGAGTCATCGCTAGAATCTCGAAACATGGACGTGCAAACCAAACAGATCGTGATCGACTCCATGGAGGGCTTCAGTCTCCCGCGCTATCGGGAGCTGCCCGGTGTTGGCCTTTACCTTGAGCAGGTCGTTCAATTCGTGAATACCGTTACGGCGCCGTTGGGCTTGGCGCCTCTTACTGGCTCGATGGTGGGCAACTACGTGAAGCAGGGCCTCATCGAAAGCCCTGCCAAGAAGCGCTATGGCGCCGACCAGCTGGCCTATCTCATCTTCATCACCATCACGAAAAACGTGCTGTCCATCGAAAACCTGCGCCTGTTCATTTCCATGCAAAAGCAAACCTACGATGTGTTCGTGGCCTACGACTACTTCTGCGAGCAGTTTGAGCTGGCCCTCGACTACGCATTCGGGCGCATCGAGAGCCTCGAGGACACGGGCGTGACGGTTTCCGAGGAAAAGGCCATGCTGCGTTACTGCACCATCGCCACGGCTAACGTCGCCTATCTGGGGAAGTGCTTCGACGCGGTGCGCGTGCGCGCGGCTGCGGAAGAGTAGCTTGCGGGCCCTTCCGCCCCGCCTCGACTCCGTTGCGCCGATCGGCGGTTTTCGCGCTATGAGCGCACGGCGCGTTTCCCCTTCTTTGGTATAGTGAATCGTCACCGATTTAGAGGGGATTGAAACCTACCATCATGTCACTCATCGTCGCAAAGTTCGGAGGCACATCGGTTGCCTCGCCCGAACGAATCAAGAACGTGGCCAAACGCCTCGTGCGCATGAAGCAGGAGGGCCATCAGGTTGTGGCCGTGGTTTCGGCTATGGGCAAGACCACCGACGAGCTGGTCGGCTTGGCAAATGCCATCAACGCCAATCCGCCGGCGCGCGAGCTTGACCGCCTGCTGTCCACTGGCGAGCAGGTTTCCATGACGCTTCTGGCCATGGCCATCGAGGCTCTCGGCTACAAGGCCATGAGCTTTACCGGCCGTCAGGCGGGCATCGAAACCGACGGCACGCATAACAAGGCCAAGATCGTCAAGGTCGACAATGAGCGCATCGAAAGCGCGCTTGCCGAGGGCGCTATCCCCGTCATCGCGGGCTTCCAGGGCATTGACAAGAACGGCGACATCACCACGCTTGGCCGTGGCGGCTCTGACACCACCGCGGTTGCGGTTGCCTGGGGCATCAAGGCCGACGTGTGCGAGATCTACTCCGACGTCGAGGGCGTGTACACGTGCGACCCGCGTGTGGTGCCCCGTGCCAAGAAGCTCGATCAAATTTCCTACGACGATATGCTTGAGCTGGCCAGCGCCGGCTCTGGCGTGCTACAAAGCCGCGCCGTCGAGTTTGCGCGCAAATGGAACGTCGTCATTCATTCCCGATCCGCGTTCTCCGACGCGGAGGGCACGTACGTCAAGGAGGAGCCTGACATGGAGGAAGCGGTCATCACCGGTATTGCCCACGACACGTCCGAGGTTAAGGTCACCATTCGCGGCGTGCCCGATTCCACGGGTGTCGCGGCGAGGCTGTTCAGCTCGCTGGCGGGCAACATGGTGAGCGTCGACATGATCATTCAGAACATCTCGCTTGACGGCTACACCGATATCTCCTTCACGTGCCCCGGCGCCGACCTGCCGCGCGCCAAGGAGACGCTTGATCGCGTGGTGGGCGAAGTGAACGCGCGCGAGTACGTGGTGGACGAGGACATTGCCAAGGTAAGCCTCGTGGGTACGGGCATGAAGTCGTCGCCCGGCGTTGCCGCTAAGGCCTTCACCACGCTTGGCGAAAACCAGATCAACATCCTCGCTATCTCCACGTCGCCCATCCGCCTCTCGGTGGTGGTCGATGGAGCGCAGGCCACGCAGGCTGTACGCTGTCTGCACACGGCGTTCGGCCTTGACTCCGACAGCGTGTTCGAGGAGAAGCAGCTTTCCGCGGAGGAAATCGCCGCGAAGATGATGAAGGGACGATAGCGTTTCGCTAGTCGGCCGCGAGGGGACGTGGTCGAAGCCACCCGCTTCGCTGTCAGATTTCCGCCGGCCTGACGGCCAGCGGAATGGCTCGACGCTGTGGGGCGTTCCAACACCCCGCCTCGCCGCTTTTTCGCTTACCTTCGCGTACGAGGTACGCTCAGCCGCGAAACGCGGCAATTCGGGGCGCCGGAACGCCCCTCGCTGACTTACTAGCGCCAACCTGTGAGTTTGACTTGAGAAAGGATTTGCTATGGTTTGGGATAAGAAGATGCCGGCTCGTCCGGTGGTGGCAGTTGCCGGTGCGACGGGTGCGGTGGGCCAGGAATTCCTGGAGGTCCTGCACGACCTCGACTTCCCGGCTTCCGAGGTTCGCGCGCTGGCTTCGGCGCGCTCTGCCGGCAAGAAGGTTCCCTTCAAGGGTTGCGGCGATGTGCGTCCTGGCGAGCTCGTGGTGCAGGAAATGACGCCTGAGGCCTTCGAGGGCGTTGACATCGCTCTGTTCTCGGCAGGTGCTTCGGTGTCGAAGGCCATGCGCGAGGCCGTTTTGGCCGCAGGCGCGGTTATGATCGACAACTCGAGCGCCTTCCGCATGGACGAGGACGTGCCGCTCGTGGTTCCCGAGGTGAACCCGCAGGACGTGGAGTGGCATTCCGGCGTTATCGCCAACCCCAACTGCTCGACCATTCAGATGGTCGTGGCCCTGAAGCCTCTGTATGAGATCGGCGGCGGCATCAAGCGCGTGGTCGTTTCCACCTACCAGGCTGCCTCGGGTGCCGGCGCGCCCGCCATGGCCGAGCTGTACGATCAGACCCAGCAGTTCCTGAACGACGAGGAACTCACGGTGAGTGCATTCGCGCACCGCATCGCGTTCAACTGCATTCCGCATATCGATGTCTTCCTCGAGGACGGTTCCACCAAGGAAGAGTGGAAGATGGTCGTCGAGACGAAGAAGATCTTCGGCGATGACTCCATTGCCGTGGCTCCCACCTGCGTGCGCGTGCCCGTGCTGCGCTGCCATGCCGAAAGCATCAACGTCGAGCTCAAGCAGCCGGTGACGGTGGAAGCTGCCAAAGAGGCGCTTTCGCTTGGCGATGGGGTCGTGCTCTTCGATGATCCGGCCGAGAAGGAATACCCCATGCCCGGCCTGCTTGCCGGCACCAACGAGACCTATGTCGGCCGCGTGCGCAAGGACCCCACGGTCGAGAACGGCATTGCCTTCTGGTGCGTGGCCGACCAGATTCGCAAGGGCGCAGCCTTGAACGCCGTTCAGATCGCCCAGCTTCTGGTTCCGGAAGAGTAGGCGAGAGCTGAAACTCGATGATCTTGGCAAGGGCGGCTTTCTGAACTGAACCCCGATAGTGCAAAGGACCCCTATAGTTGGACTGGAAACAAAAGTTTCCAGTCCAACTTCTATATCGGGAGGTGTTGTATGAGGCATGATGCAGAGACGCTGAAGAGGGCCGCCCTTCTCATGGGAGTTTGTGTGCGAAAACGGCTTCCTTTCTTGGGGCGAACCGTTCCAAATCGATGATTTCTGCCGTCGCGCCCAAGAGAGGGCGCCGTTTTTGCACGCAACTGCGCAAAGGCCCCCGACACTCTATAATAGTGTGCATGAAGAAGCCGAAGAAAATACGACTTGACGAGCTGCTGGTCGAGCGAGGCGTGTTCGCCGATGCGGGCGAGGCGCTGCGCGCGGTCGTGGCGCGCGAGGTGCGCGTTGACGACGTGTACGTGACGAGCGCCGCCGTGAAGGTGAGCCCCGACGCCGACGTGTTCGTGAAGAACCGCCGTCAGTTCGTTTCGCGCGGCGGGCATAAGCTGCAGGGCGCGCTCGAGGCTTTCGGGCAAGACGTCCGCGGCCTGCGCTGCATCGACATCGGCTCTTCGACGGGCGGCTTTACCGACTGCCTGCTGCAGGCGGGCGCGCAAAGCGTTGCCTGCGTGGATGTGAACTACGGGCAGCTTGCCATGAAGCTGCGCAACGACGCGCGCGTTTCCGTGTTCGAACGCACGAACATCAAGCTTGCCGAACCCGAGGAGTTGGGCGCTCCCTTCGATCTCATTGTGATCGACGTGAGCTTCATCGGTTTGGCACAGCTTGCCCCTGTTTTCTCGCGGCTTTCGCATGGGCCGGAAAGCGAACGTTCCACGGTGTTTGTTGGCCTCATCAAGCCGCAGTTCGAGTCGGCGCACGAGGAGACCGACCGTGGCGTCGTGCGCGACGAGGCCGTGCGCCTGCGCACCATCGACGAGGTGTGCGAGGCCCTTGCCGCAGAGGGCTTCAGCGTCACGGGCGTGGTTGAATCCTCCATCAAGGGCCCCAAGGGCAACGTGGAATACCTCGTTCGCGCCGTCTTCGAATAGCTGGAACAGGTGACAAACGACCTGTCCCTTCGTCACGGTGTCAAGGGGTCGCGTCATTTGTCACGGTAGGGCGCTAAAGTGAATGCGGAAGGGGCCCGGCGAACCTGTTTCGCCGGGCCCCTTGACGTCGGTCGTGCTCGCGAAGGGCCGCTACTGTGCGGCGCCCTTCGTCTCTAGGTTCGCCTTTGCCACGCTGATCATGAGCTTGATGCGGTTGAGCTGGTTGACCTCGGAGGCGCCGGGGTCGTAGTCAACTGCCACGATGTTGCTCTCGGGGTAGAGACGGCGCAGCTCCTTGATGGTCGCTTTGCCTACCACGTGGTTGGGCAGGCATGCGAAGGGCTGCGTGCACACGATGTTCGGCGCGCCCGAATGAATGAGCTCCACCATCTCGCCGGTAAGCAGCCAGCCTTCGCCCATGGAGTTGCACAGGCTCAGCACCTGCTCGGCGTACTCGGCTACCTTGAAGATGCTTGCAGGCGGATCGAATCGCGTCGATGCCGCCAAAGCGTCGTTCACCGGCTTGCGCAGGCGCTCAAGCGCGTTGATGGCGATGCGCATGCCGATGGCGCCCTTGCGGCTGCGGCCAAGCGGCTTTTCCTGGAAGATGGCGCCGGCCATGCCGAAGAGGAAGAACTCGATAAGGCCCGGCACCACGGCTTCGCAGCCTTCGCGTTCGATAACCTCGACGATCTGGTTGTTGGCGGTGGGGTGGAACTTCACCAGGATCTCGCCGACCACACCGACGCGCGGTTTGGTGCCCTCGCCCTGCAGCGGCAGCGTGTCGAAGTCGTCGATGATGGATCGGCAGGTGCGCTTGAACTCGGCGTACTTCAGGCCGCGGGCCAGCTGCGCCTTGCAAATGGCGTTCCAATGCTCGTACAGGGCGTTTGCCGCGCCCGCCTGGGCCTCGTAGGGCCTCGTGCGGTAGAGCACCTGCATGAGCAAATCGCCGTACAGCAGGGCGTAGATAGCCTGCAACAGCATCTTCGGCGTTACCTTGAAGCCGGAATTGCGCTCGCCAACGTCCTTGAACGAAAGCGAGATGACCGGGATGTGCTCGAGCCCCACCGACTTGAGCGCCTTGCGGATAAGCGCGATGTAGTTGGTGGCGCGGCAGCCGCCGCCCGTTTGCGTGATGATGATGGCCAGCTTGTCGGTGTCGTAGCGACCGCTCATGACAGCTTCCATGACCTGGCCGGTCGTGAGGATGGACGGGTAGCAGATGTCGTTGTTGACGTACTTGAGGCCTGCGTCAACCGCGCCCGTGTCGACGGAGGGAAGCAGCTCGAGGTTGTAGCCGAAGCGGTGGAAGATGTCGATCAGCAGGTCGAAGTGAATGGGGGCCATCTGCGGTGCCAGGATGGTGTAGCCTTCAGCCTTCATCTGCTCGGTGTACTCGGCGCGCGGGAAGGCGCTCGAGGCGCTTGCGCGCTGGGCGATCTGCGCAGCCACCACGTCGGCGCTCACCTTCTCGGTGAAGCTTTTGGGAACCAGCTCGTCGATCTTGGAAAGGTCGATTCCCGCGCACACGCTGCAGCCATCGGGCGGGCAGGCGGTGCAGGCGTCATCGCCTGCGTTCGCGGCTTCGGCAGTGGCCTTCTCGCTTTCCATCTGGTCTTTCAGCGCGGCAAGCAGGCTGCGCACGCGAATGCGCGCGGCGCCGAGGTTGGACACCTCGTCAATCTTGAGCACGGTGTACACCTTGCCGGCGGCCTCGAGGATCTCCTGCACCTGGTCGGTGGTGACGGCGTCCAGGCCGCAGCCGAAGCTGTTGAGCTGGATGAGGTCGAGGTCTTTGCGCTGCGTGGCCACCTTCGCCGAAGCGTAGAGGCGCGTGTGGTACATCCACTGGTCGACCGCGCGAATGGGGCGCTCCATATGCGCGAGGTGCGCGATGGAGTCTTCCGTGAGCACGGCCAGCCCGAAGCTGTTCAAAAGCTCGGGGATGGCGTGGTTGATCTCGGGGTCGTTGTGGTAAGGGCGGCCCGCCAGCACGATGCCGTGCGTGCCCGTCTTTTCCATCCAGGCAAGCGTCTCCACGCCGGCGCGGCGCATGTCGCGCTTGAACGCCTCGTCCTCGGCCCAGGCAGCCTCCACGGCGGCGGTAATCTCGGCGCGCGTCGGCAGGCTTCCACAGCGCTCCATGACGTCGCGGTACGTGCTGCAAAGCTCGACGTACAGGCGCTCGGCCAGCTTCTCCTTGTCGTAGTAGGGAAGCCACGGGTTCAGGAACCGGCGCGTTTCGTCGTGGATCTCGTCGATGTTGAGGCGAAGCGCCTCGGGGTAGCTTGCCACGATGGGGCAGTTGAAATGGTTGCCCGCCGTGTCGTCTTCCTTGCGCTCCCACTTCGCGCAGGGCATCCAGATGAAGTCGGGGTTCTTGTCAAGCAGGTTCATGATGTGGCCGTGCGAGAGTTTGGCCGGGTAGCACACGCTTTCAGACGGCATGGACTCAATGCCCGCCTCGTAGGTTGCCTTCGTGGAAGGATCGGATGCCACGACGCGGAAACCGAGCTTGGTGAAGAACGTGAACCAGAACGGGTAGTTCTCGTACATGTTGAGCGCGCGCGGAATGCCCACCGTGCCGCGGGTCTTCTCTTCGTCCGAAAGCGGCGTGTAGTGATCGAACAGGCGCTTGGACTTGTAGTCGTAAAGATTGGGGATGTCCTTGGTCTCGTCGTGAGTGCCGGCGCCCTTCTCGCAGCGATTGCCCGTGATGAAGCGACGGTTCTTGCCCGTTGCCGGGTCTTTTCCGAAGTCGTTTACGGTGAGCAGGCAGGCGTTCGGGCATGCCTTGCAGCGCACGGTTCGGTGCGTGGGCGCCAAAGCCTCAAGCTGCTCAAGCGTTAGGAGGGAAGAATCGGTGCCCGAAACGGCCCTGTCCCGCGCAAGCAGGGCGGCGCCGTAAGCGCCCATGTTGCCGGCGATGTCGGGACGCACGGCGTTTACGCCGGAGAGCTGCTCGAAGGCGCGCAGCACCGCATCGTTGAGGAACGTGCCGCCCTGCACGATGACCTTTTCGCCCACGTCATGCGGGTCGCGGATCTTAATGACCTTGAACAGGGCGTTCTTGATGACGGAAATGGCCAAGCCGGCGGCGATATCGCCCACCGTGGCGCCTTCCTTTTGAGCTTGCTTCACGCGGCTGTTCATGAACACGGTGCAGCGGCTGCCCAGGTCGACGGGGTTTTCGGCGCGGTTGGCCGTCTTGGCGAATTCGGAGACGTCGAGGTTCAGGCCGCTCGCGAAGCTTTCGATGAAGCTGCCGCAGCCCGAAGAGCACGCCTCGTTGAGCATGATGTGGTCGATCACGCCGTCCTTCACGCGCAGGCACTTCATGTCCTGGCCGCCGATATCAAGGATGAATTCGACGCCGGGCAGCATCTCCTGCGCTCCGCGAAGGTGCGCCACCGTCTCGATTTCGCCGGAGTCAACGCGCAGAGCCTCGAGCAGCAGGCCTTCGCCGTAGCCGGTAACGGTGGCATGCCCGATGGTTACCTTCGGGTTGCCGTCTCCGTCTGTCGGCAGGCTGGCGTACAGGTTCGCCAGCGCCGTCTTCGCGCAGCCTAGGACATCGCCTTTGTTGGAGGCGTACGTCGACCACAGGATCTCGCCCTCTTCGCCGATGAGCGCGGCTTTGAACGTGGTGGAGCCGGCGTCGATGCCCAGATAGGCCGTGCCTTCGTAGTCGGCCAGGCTTCCGCGGCGCACGACTTCCTGATCATGGCGGGCTTTGAACTCGGCGTATTCCTCCTCGCTGGCAAACAGCGCGGGCAGGCGCACCACTTCGGAGCCCTGCATGTCGCCCAGGCTCTCGAGACGCTCGAGGACGTCGGCCAGGCGCTCGGGAATCTCGTTTTCAGCGGCCGCGCCCGCAATGGCGCAACCGGAGGCTACGAACAGGTGCGCGTTGTCGGGCACGATGATGTGCTCTTCGTCAAGCTCGAGCGTTGCGTAGAAACGCTTGCGCAGCTCGGGGAGGTACTGCAAAGGGCCGCCCAGGAAAGCGACGTGGCCGCGAATGGGACGTCCGCACGCCAGGCCCGAGATGGTCTGCGTGACCACCGACTGGAAGATGGAGGCCGCGATGTCCTCCTTGCGCGCGCCTTCGTTCAAAAGCGGCTGCACGTCGGTTTTCGCGAACACGCCGCAGCGGCTGGCGATGGGGTAGATGGTCGTGTGCTTTTCCGCCAACTCGTTCAGGCCGCCCGCATCGGTGTTCAAAAGCGCTGCCATCTGGTCGATGAACGCACCCGTGCCGCCAGCGCAGGTGCCGTTCATGCGTTGCTCGATGCCGTTGTCGAAGTAGATGATCTTGGCGTCTTCGCCGCCCAGCTCGATAGCGACGTCGGTTTTGGGGATAAACGCCTCGACCGCCGTCTTCGACGCGATGACCTCCTGCACGAACTCCAGGTCGAGCCACTGCGAGAGCAAAAGCCCGCCCGAGCCGGTGATGGCGATAGTCATGCACTCGGTGGGGAAGTGCTCGCAGGCCTCCTTCAGCACCTCGACGATGGTGGCGCGCACGTCGGCGTGATGGCGACGGTACACCGCCCACACGATCTCGTTGGCGCGGTTGAGCACGGCAAGCTTCACCGTCGTGGATCCCACGTCAATGCCCAGGTGCAGGTCGACCTTGGCTGCATCGGCGTGGGTGAAGCGCTTGGCCAGCTTTTCGGCCGTGGCCGTGGCGGGGCACGTTTCGGTGCAGGCGTTCGTCATGGTTGTGTCCTTCGATTCGCACGTAGAGCAGGTGCTGTTTGGGCTAATGGGGGATGCATTCATGGTCGTTCCTTACAGCGTGATGGCTTCGCCGGGGTTGATGAACAGGAGCCTCATGGCGATGCGCGCCATCTCCTCGGAGCTTTCCTGCATGCCGGTCTCGATCCATCGAGTGATAACCCCCAGGTACGCCGATGCGTAAAACGCCACGTAGTAGTTGACGAAGGGGGTGGGGTTGTTTTGGTAGTGTTCGTTCAGGACGCTCATGATGAGCTTGGAGCACACGGCGTCGCGCAGCTTCGGGCCGAAGCTGGCATCGCCTTTGGGGCCGAGCACGGCGTGCAGGAAGCTTCCCTGCTCGCGCAGGTAGTCGAAGAGCTCGACCAAGAAGGGCAGCGGTCGTTTGGCGATGCGGAAGCGCACGAGCTCGCGCAGCCCGACGCCGGTGATGGCCTTCTGGAAGCGATTGAGGTCGGCCAGAATCTCGTCCTCGTAGGTGTGCAGCATGGTTTCTTTGTCGCGGAAATGGTTGTAGAACGTTCCGCGGTTGATGTTGGCGCGGGCGCAAAGCTCGCCTACGGTGATGCCCTCGAAGCCCTTTTCCTCGAGCAGGCTTACGAAGGCCTCGCGCAGGGCAAGCTGCGTGCGGGCGATGCGGGGGTCCTGCGAGGCGGCAGACGCTGCGCCCGTTTCGCAGTCGCAGGTGGTGATGTGTTCCAGCGTGGCGGTCATGGGCCTCCTAGCGTTCCGACGCGCGGTGCGAGACGGAAAATCAACACGTTGTCCAAAAAGCAATTCTATCAGCGTCAGTGGAAAGGTCAACGTACAGTAATCGACAAACTGTTGAATTTCCAGAAGCTTTTGATTCCCAGCTGGTGAGTTTCGCGACCAGCGCCGAGGTGTTGACCGAAAACGCGGCTTGTTTGCGTGCGGCGCTTCATCGGTTTGTTATCCTGATCGAATACGTTTTAGAGCAACTGCGGGCGCGCGCTTACGGGTGGGCGCCCTTTCCCCGAGAGGAACGGAGCGCGCATGCAGATCACCCCTGCTGAAATTGCCGAGACATTGGCCATGGTCAACAGGCAGAAACTGGATATCCGCACCATCACATTGGGCATCAACCTGCGCGGCTGCGTCGATAGCGACATCGACGCGCTGGCCCGCAAGGTCTACGACCGCATGACCACCGCCGCCGAGCGCCTCGTGCCCACGGCCGAGCAGCTCGAGCGCGAGTTCGGCATCCCCATCGTGAACAAGCGCATCTCCGTCACCCCCATCGCCGAGATCTGCGCTGCCACTTCCGCGCGTGACCTCACGCCCATCGCGGTGGCCATGGACCGCGCCGGCAAGGAGGTTGGCGTCGACTTCGTGGGCGGCTTCTCGGCGCTCGTGCACAAGGGCGCGTCGAAATCCGACGAGAAGCTCATGGACTCCATCCCCTCGGCGCTTGCCGCAACCGAGCGCGTGTGCTCGTCGGTCAACGTCGGCTCCACGCGCGCGGGCATCAACATGGATGCCGCGTTCAAGATGGCGGGCATCATCAAGAAGGCCGCCGAGGCCACGGCCGACCGTCAGTGCATCGGCGCGGGCAAGTTGGTGGTGTTCTGCAACGCGGTGGAGGACAACCCGTTCATGGCGGGTGCCTTCCACGGCTCCGGCGAAGCCGACGAGGTCATCAACGTGGGTGTTTCGGGCCCGGGCGTGGTGCGCGCGGTGTTGGCGAACCTTCCGCAAAGCGCCGATATCACCACGGTGGCCGAGGCCATCAAGTCCACCGCCTTCAAGATCACGCGCGCCGGCGAGCTCATGGCGCGCGAGGCGTCGCGCCGTTTGGGCGTGCAGAAGGGCATCTTGGATCTCTCGCTTGCCCCCACGCCCGCCGAGGGCGATTCCGTGGCCGAGATCCTCGAGGCTATCGGCGTGGGCACGTGCGGTGGCCCGGGCACCACGGCGGCGCTTGCCATGCTCAACGACGCGGTGAAGAAGGGCGGCGTCATGGCGTCTTCTTCGGTTGGCGGCCTTTCCGGCGCCTTCATCCCGGTGTCTGAGGACGCGGGCATGATCCGCGCGGCTGAGGCGGGTGCGCTGACGCTTGAGAAGCTCGAGGCCATGACGTGCGTGTGCTCGGTCGGCCTTGACATGATCGCCATCCCGGGCGACACCTCCATCGAGACCATCTTCGGCATCATCGCCGACGAATGCGCCATCGGCATGATCAACAACAAGACCACCGCAGTGCGCATCATCCCGGCTATCGGCAAGCAGGTAGGCGATCGCCTGGACTTCGGCGGCCTTCTGGGCTATGCGCCGGTCATGCCCGTCAACCAAAACGCCGGCACCGTGTTCGCCCATCGCGGCGGCCGCATGCCCGCGCCCTTGAACTCGCTGAAGAACTAGCCGTGATAGCAGCTAAAACATACGATTCCACGCGCACGCAGGGCGGGCGGCTTATCATCTGCCCGACGCCTATCGGTAATTTGGGCGACATGCCCGCACGTGCCCTCGAGGCCCTTCGCAGCGCCGATGTGGTGTGTGCGGAGGACACGCGCGTGACTGGCAAGCTGCTTGCTGCTTTCGGCATTGAGAAGCGGCTCGAGCGCTTGGACGAGGGGCTTATCGGCGCCCGTGCGGAGGGCATCACAGAGCGCGTGCTGGCAGGCGAGGTCATCGCGTATTGCTCGGACGCCGGCATGCCGGGCGTGTCGGACCCCGGTCTTCGCCTGGTGGCCGCGGCGCGCGAGGCGGGCGCTACCGTGGAGGTTCTGCCAGGGCCTACGGCCGCGGCGACGGCCTATGTTGCCAGCGGCAGCCCCAACCCCTGCTTCTACTTTGGCGGCTTCTTTCCCCGCAAGGCAGGCGAGCAGCGCGTGTTGCTCGAGTCGCTTAAGGCTCTTGATGCTGCGCTTATCTTCTACGAAAGCCCCAATCGTCTCGTGGCCGCGCTGCGCGCCATCGAGGAGGCCTTGCCGCTGCGCACCGTCACCGTCTGTCGCGAGCTTACCAAGCTGCATGAGGAGGTTGCACGTGGGAGTGCCGCCGAGCTGGCCGCCTTCTTCGAAGAGCGTGTGCAGGCAGGCGGCATCAAGGGCGAGATCGTCATCGTGGTGGACGGCCCTTCGGCTGCCGAGGAAGCTGCCGGTAAGGCCGATTCCGCGGCAAGCGCCGCCGATCTGGCCGCCAAGCTTGCCGCCGAGGGCCTGCGCACCAAAGACATCGCCAAACGCCTTGCCGTCGAGTGCGGCATCTCCCGCAACGAGGCCTACGACCTCGCCATGGCCGCCACGAAGGGCTAAACGGGCATTCCTCGGATCCCGTCTGTGCGAAAAACGCCTCGATTTCAAGCTCGATTTTACATAAACCTTACGTTTGCCTTGCAAGGGCTTGAAGACGGCACGGCTATACTGCTTCGGGCGCAATTTGCGGCTATCGCGAAGCGTGCCCGAAGCAGCAAGCCTTCCGCTTGACGCGCGCCCGCAAATCGGGCAAATGCCAAGCGGACTCACGCAAGGAAGAACTATGCATGATATCTTGATGGTCGGCCTCGCCCTCTTCGGTGGCCTTGCCATCTTCATTTACGGCATGAATCTCATGAGCGAGAACTTGCAGAAGGTGGCCGGCGAGCGCATGCGCTCGGTTCTGGCCCTTCTTACGAAGAACCCCGTGATGGGCGTTTTGGCGGGCGCGCTCGCTACGGCCGTCCTGCAAAGTTCGTCGGCCACCACCGTCATGGCCATCGGCTTCGTTTCTGCCCGTCTCATGGGCTTGCCGCAGGCCATCTCCATCATCTTCGGCGCCAACATCGGCACCACCATCACCGCCCAGATCGTCGCCTTTAAGATCACGGACTATATCATGCTGTTCGTCTTCTTGGGCTTCCTCGTGTACTTCATCGGAAAGAAGGAGCGTACCAAGTCGCTCGGCCTTTCCATTTTCGGCTTCGGCCTGTTGTTCCTGGGGATCGACACCATGGGCGATGCAATGAAGCCCCTTGCTGAAAACCCCGTGTTCACCGACCTCATTGCCCAGGTTGCCAACGTGCCGGTGCTCGGCGTGCTTGTCGGTACCGTTATGACGCTTGTCGTGCAAAGCTCTTCGGCAACCATCGCCGTATTGCAGAACTTTGCCTCGCAGGCTGGCCCCGACGGCGTCACCAGCGTGCTCGGGCTTGTTGGCGCCCTGCCTATCTTGCTTGGCGACAACATCGGCACCACCATCACGGCCGTCATGGCTTCCATCGGCCAGTCGCGCAACGCCAAGCGCGTAGCTCTTTCGCACTGCCTGTTCAACGTGTCGGGCGCGCTGCTGTTCATCTGGTTCATCCCGCAGTGGGCTGCGTTAATTCAGTTCATCACGCCAGGCCCCGAGGTCGAGGTCATCTCGCGTCAGATTGCGAACGCTCATACCTTCTTCAACTGCTGCATGACGCTTCTCTGGCTTCCGCTCATCGGCATTATGGCCAAGATCGTCACCAAGGCCATTCCCGACGTGCCGCGCCCCGATCGAACCATCGTCGAGAACATCGATCGCCTGGCCCGTCCGCTCTACCTTGATCAGAAGCTTGCCGCTCAACCTGCCGCTGCGCTGCAGATCGTGGCTCAGGAGGTTATCCGTTGCGGTCAGATCGTGCACGGAACTATTGTCGAGACGGTGCAGGCTGCGAAGACCAAGGACGCTGACCTTATCCAGGGCGTGATCGAGCGAGCCGATGCCACCGACGCGCTGTGCGAGAAGATCCTCGACTTCATCACCGACATGTTCGCCTCGGGCGTGCTTACCGAGGAGCAGGCGGCGCAAACCACCGGCGTGGTGCGCATCGTCAACGAGCTGCAGCGTGCAAGCCAGCAGTGCAAGCTTATGGCCGACAATCTCAAGGGTGACTTCTCCGACTATTCCGAGAAGGCAACCACGAGTCTCATCGAGGCGCTTGAGGTGGTCGAGGCCATGTTCGACAGCGCCATCATGGCCGTCAAGACCAACGATCTGGACCACGTGCGCGCTACGCTCAACCGTCAGGACAAGGTTCTCGAGCTTGACATGCGCATGCGTCGCGAGCACATGAAGCGCGTGGCGGCTGGCGAGTGCGACCCCATGCACCGCAACAGCTTCGTCATGATGATCAACGAGATCGACCGCGTTTCGAACAGCTGTGTGAGCATCGTCGACACCGTGTCCTCCGATCGCGTGAACTTCGGCTTCTTCGTAACGCCCGAGGCTATCGAGCAGGCCAACGAGGCCCTGCCCGTCGAGCTGGCTCAGGAGGCCGAAGCCGCCAACCGTCGTCGCGCCTTCCGCTAATCGAACGTATCCGAAGCGCCCGGTCTGTCCATTTGGTGTCTGGCGCCAAATGGGCGTGAATCGGGCGCTTCGGGCGTATAATGATTCTTCCGCTTTGCGCGCGGGGGCTTCGGCGCCCGCGCGTCTTCATGTTTCGGATTCGGAAGGTTTGCCCATGCCCATCGACATCGACACCCTGAACGACCCTCAGCGCGAGGCCGTGCTCACCACCGAAGGACCCCTGCTGGTCCTTGCGGGCGCAGGCAGCGGCAAGACGCGCGTGCTCACGTATCGCATCGCGCATCTCATCGAGGGCAAGGGCGTGGCGCCGTGGGAAATCCTGGCCATCACCTTCACGAACAAGGCCGCGGCCGAGATGCGCGAGCGCCTTGGCAGCCTCGTGGGCCCGCGCAGCCGTGGCATGTGGGTGTCCACCTTCCACAGCATGTGCGTGCGCATCCTGCGCGCTGACGCCGAGCGCCTCGGCTTTGACAAGAACTTCACCATCTACGACACCGACGACATGAAGCGCCTGTACAAGGAGGTCATGGCCGAGCTCGACATCGACCCGAAGCGCTTCCCCGTCAACTCGCTCATGAACCGCATCTCCACGGCGAAAAACGAGCTCATCGTGCCCGGTGTCTTCGCCGAGCGCGCCATTGATCCGGTGGGCAAGGTAGCCGCGCGCGTATACGTGCGCCTGCAGGAGCGCCTCAAGGCCGCCAACGCCTTCGACTTCGACGACCTGCTTCTGTATGCCTACCTACTGCTGAAGAATCATGCTGATGTGCTTGCAGCCTACCAGCAGCGCTTCCGCTACATCATGGTCGACGAGTACCAGGACACCAACCACGCTCAGTATGAGATCACCATGCTTTTGGCTGCCGCGCATAAGAACATCATGGTGGTTGGCGACGACGACCAGTCCATCTACTCGTGGCGTGGCGCCGATCTGCGTAACATCCTGGAGTTCGAAAGCGATTTCCCCGAGGCCCACGTGGTCAAGCTCGAGCAGAACTATCGCAGCGTCGGAAATATTCTGGCCGCCGCCAACGCGGTTATCGCCAACAACCAGCATCGCAAGGCCAAGAAGCTGTTCACGGCCTCGGGCGAGGGCGACAAGATCAACGTGTACATGGCCTCCGACGAGCGCGACGAGGGCCGCTGGATCGCCGGCGAGATCGAGCGCCGCCGTAGCGCCGGGATGAGCTACGACGACATGGCCGTGTTTTACCGTACGAACGCCCAAAGCCGCATGCTCGAGGACATGCTTTTGCGCGCGGGCGTGCACTACCGCATTGTGGGCGGTACGCGCTTCTTCGATCGTGCCGAGATTCGCGATGTGATGGCCTATCTCACGCTCGTGGTCAACCCCGCCGACGACCTGGCGGCCAAGCGCGTCATCAACGTGCCGCGACGCGGCATCGGCAAGACCACCATCGAGCGCATCGAGCAGTTCGCACGCGATCTGAACATGCCGTTTGCCATGGCGGCCGAGCTTGCCATGGTCGACCCCGAGGTGCGTCCCGCCACGCAGCGCGCGATAGGGGAATTCCTGCACGTCGTGCACGAGGGCTCTTCGTATTCGGGTGAGCTGCGTCGTGTGGTGGAGCGCATCATCGATAACACGGGCATCATCGAGGCGCTCGAGGCTGAGGGAACCGACGAGGCACGCGGGCGCATCGAGAACATCAAGGAGTTTCTGGGCGTCGTTGACGAGTTTGCCGCCACGCATACGGAGGAAGACGAGCCCGTCATGGGGGAGGGCCGCGAAGGGGCTGCTTCGTCGTCAGCTTCCAAGGGCGATTCCCCGGCGTTTGGCGCGCAGGAAGTGTTCTTCGCCGGTCCCACCGAAGGCGTGGCAGAAGGCGAGCCCGCGCGCGTGTTGCGTGGCGATTCGCTGGCCGACTTCATCGAGTGGGTGCGTCTGCGCACCGACCTCGATGCCTCGGTTGAGGGCGAGCCGGCCGTCACGCTCATGACGGTGCATTCCTCGAAGGGCCTCGAGTTCGACTGCGTGTTCGTGGCGGGCATGGAGGAGAGCCTCTTCCCCCACATGAACTCGGTTGGCGACGCGGCAGGTGTTGAGGAGGAGAGACGCCTGGCGTACGTGGCTATCACGCGCGCCCGCAAGTACCTCTACCTCACCTGCGCTCAGAGCCGCCAGATTTTCGGCCAAACGTCGGCCAACCCCGTTTCCCGCTTCGTCGGCGAGATTCCCGCCGACCTGCGCAAGACAAGCGGCCTGGGCAGCTCGGGTTTCTCGGGAACCGGCTGGGAAAAGCGCGGAAGCCGCCGCGGCATTTCCGGGTCGGACGCGGAAGCGGGCGAGGGACGCGTGTTCGGCCGCTCGAGCGCTTCGGGTGCGGGCGGGCGCACGGACCGCGAGCGTGCGGGCTTTACGCGCGCGCGGGGCGCTTCTTCGCGCGATATCGGCAAGAAGGATGCGGCGAAGGTCACGTTTGCCGCCGGTGACACGGTCGACCACAAGACGTTCGGCCGCGGGAAGGTGGTCAAGGTTGACGGCGATACCCTGCACGTGAAGTTCGTCAAAACCGGCCAGACCAAGAAGCTTCTGAAGGATTACGCGCCTATCGTGAAGATAGGCTAGGCACTTGAAACCCGTATCATAATGTCGCATTATGAACTGCGATTATCCGTTCGATTCGCAAAGGAAGAACGCTTTATGAAGAAGATCATTGCCGCGCTGCTCGCGCTGCCCCTTGCCCTCGGCCTTTTCGGCTGCAGCGGCGGCTCCGAGAACAACGCCGATGCCGACGTTGCCTATGAGGACAGCCTTTCCATTCTCACCGCTACGTGGGATGCCCTTGACGATAGCGTTCGCTTCCCGGCTTTCGGCGGCGACTTCGAGAACGCCGTCTCCGACGCGCCCGGCGTTCACAGCCTTGAGGCGGTCGATTCCCTGACGGGCACGTTCGGCGTGCCTGCCAGCCTTACGACCCAGGTCGAAGATGTTGCCACCATCATGCATGCCATGAACGGCAACACGCTGACCGCGGTTGCTCTTCATCTGTCCGAGGGCGTCGATGTCGACGCGGCTATCGATGACATCAAGGCCGAGCTTTCTGGCCGTCAGTGGATCTGCGGCAGCCCCGATAAGTTTGTTATTGCCAAGGTGCCTGGCAACTACCTGGTGGTCGTCTTCGGCGTGCACGATGTGGCCGGCCCCTTCGTCGACACCATGAGCGCGCACGTCATGGGTTGCGAGATCGTCGTCGACGAGCCCCTCGCTTAAGTTCGGGATAACGCACGGGGCGCAAAGCGGGACGCGGGGCCTGACTCCGCGTTCCGCTCTGCGCCTCATCTGCTGCGCCCTCCGCGAAAGCCTCTGCCATTGACGCATGCTGTTCTCGAGCATCACATTCCTGCTGTACTTCCTGCCCGTTGCCCTGGCGGTTTACTTCCTTGTGCCTGATCGCGCAAAAAACGTCGTCCTGCTTGCGGCAAGCCTCATCTTCTACGCATGGGGAGGGCCCGCCTACGCGCTTCTCATGCTCGCGCTCATCACCATCGGGTTCGCCTTCGGTCTTGTGATCGACAGGCATCGCGGCACGGCGCGCGCGAAGGCGGCGTGTGCGGCGGGCATCGTGTGCACGGTGGCGGCGCTTTTCTACTTCAAGTACGCCGACTTCGCCATCGCGAGCTTCAACTACGTCACCTCCGCCGACGCCCCCCTTATCGGCATCGTCCTGCCCGTCGGCATCAGCTTCTACACCTTCCAGCTGCTCAGCTACCTCATCGATGTTTACCGAGGCGAGCCCGCCTGCCGCAACTGGATCACGCTTGCCACCTACATCGCTATGTTTCCCCAGCTGGTGGCAGGTCCCATTGTGCGCTATGCCGACATCCGCCCCCAGATGGGCAATCGGGCAATCTCCTGGGCCGACGCATCGTACGGCGTTCGCCGCTTTGTGTTGGGTTTGGCGAAGAAGGTCCTCATCGCCAACCAGCTGTTCGCGCTTACTGAGCTGTTCCGTGCCACCCAAGAGCCGTCCGTGCTCTTCTGCTGGTTGTACGCCGTGGCGTTCATGCTGTGCATCTACTTCGACTTCTCCGGCTACTCCGACATGGCCATTGGGCTTGGGCGTATGTTCGGGTTCACCTTCCGCGAGAACTTCGACCACCCGTACGTTTCGCGTAGCGCCACCGAGTTTTGGCGGCGCTGGCATATCTCGCTGGGCAGTTGGTTTCGCGACTACGTGTACATCCCGCTGGGTGGGAACCGCGTGGGTCGCGCACGCTGGGTGGCCAACATCGCGCTCGTGTGGGCCGTTACGGGCCTGTGGCACGGAGCGGCGTGGAACTTCGTGGCGTGGGGCCTTATGTTCGCGCTGCTGCTGGTGGTCGAGAAGCTTTGGCTGGGAAGGTTGCTCGAGCGCCACGGGGCGCTTGCCCATGCTTACCTGCTGCTTGCGGTATGCGTGAGCTTCGTGGTGTTCAACGCGAACGGCCTTGGCGGCGCGGCGGCCGACCTTGCGGGCATGTTCGGCCTTGCTGGCCTGCCTCTTGCAAGCGTCGAAGCGCTCTACCAGCTGCGCAGTTTCGCCCTTGTGCTGATCGTCGCAGCCGTCGGGGCAACCCCTGTGGTGCGCAACCTGTGCCGCCGCATGGGGAAGAACCCGCAGGCTGCGCGCGTGCTCGTCGTCGTCGAACCTGCCCTTCTTGCGGCCTTGCTCGTGCTGTGCATCGCCTGCCTGGTCGACGCATCGTTTAACCCCTTCCTCTACTTCAGGTTCTAACCCATGAGCGAACTGCAAAAACATACAAGCCAAGTGGAATCGCGCGAAACGAAGCGGCGCGAAACGAAGGGGCCCGAAACGAAGGGGCCCGCCGCGTCTTCGCGCGCCGTGGTGCTTGTCGTTGGCGTTGTGATGGCGGTGCTTGCGCTGTCCTGCTGGCTTCTGCCGGATGACGCCTATTCTGAAAGCGAGCGACGCTACCTGCGCGAAATGCCCGCCCTTACGGCGCAGTCCGTCGCGAGCGGCCGCTTCATGGACCAGTTCGAGGCTTACGCTCAGGATTCCTTCCCCTTCCGCGAGCCCTTCCGCCGCATCGAGGCGCTGGCCAACGTCGCCTTCGGCCGTCTTGACGGAAACGGTGTCTACTTGGCGAAGGCCGACGGGAAAGTGGTGCTTCCCTTCGAGGTGGGTGCGGAGGACGTCTACGCCTGCACGCTTGACTACCAGCTTGACGCGGAAGCTGTGGCTCGGACGCTCGCGCGTTACCAGGCTGTCTACGACTCCTACCTCGCTTCGGCCGACGCGCGCGTGTTTGCCGCGGTCATACCCGATAAAAGTTACTACCTGGCCTACGGGAGCGGGCATCCTGTGCTTGACTACGAGGCCCTGTTCTCCCAGGTTGAAGAGGGGATGCCTTTCGCGACTCACATCGATCTGACCGATGCGCTCGAGGCGGAAAGCTACTACCGAACCGATACTCACTGGCGTCAGGAAAAGCTTGCCCCTGTTGTCGACGCGCTGCTTGCCGCTATGGGCGGGCAGGGCGAAGGTGCCGACGATCAGGCCTTTGACGAGTTGGTTCTCGACAGGCCGTTTTCCGGCGTGTATGTGGGGCAGTCGGCTTTGCCGCTTGCTCCGGATGATCTCGTGTGGCTCGAAAGCGATGCGACGCGTGCCGCACGCGCCTTCGACCACGAGCACGCCCGCGAGATCCCCGTGTACGACGCTGATTTCGCCTTCGCCAGCGAACTCGACCCTTACGAGCTTTTCCTCGGCGGCCCGCTGTCTCTCGTCACGGTGGAAAGCCCGCTTGCCGCCACCGATCGCGAATTGGTTGTCTTCCGCGATTCCTTCGGCAGCGCGCTTGCGCCCCTTTTGCTGGACTCGTACGCCAAGATCACGCTTGTCGACCTGCGCTACATCCAGCCCGAGATGCTCGCCGACCTCGTCAGCTTCGAAGGCGCCGACGTTCTTTTCCTGCAAAGCACCCTTTCCCTCAACAGCTAGGACGGCATCTGCCGAAATATTCAACAACATCTTGAATGTTGTAGAGTTTTCCTTCATGATAGGCAAAGCAGTTTTAGTAACCGATTCAACCCGTTTTGAATACGCGATGCAAGAGAACTCGATGCGTCTTCTCGATGGGCAAGGGGGAACCTATGAAGATCGTCGCGGATTCGTCCGTCATGTACTCGATCGCCGAAGGGGCTGACAAGGGCATCGAGGTCATGCCGCTTTCCGTCTCTATCGGAAACGAGACGTGGCTTGAGTATGAGGAGATAACCTCGCCGGAGTTTCTGACGAAGGTGCGCGCGGGCGCTACGCCCACCAGCTCGTGTCCGCCCGTCGGCTTGATGGCGCATGCGTTTGACACCGAAGAAGAGGTCATCTGCCTGTCTATGGCCAGCGGCCTTTCCGGGTCGTACGGCGTGGCTCATGCGCAGGGCGAGCAGGCCCCGCATCCCGAGCGCGTGCACGTCATCAACACCAAGACCCTCTGCGTCCCGCATCGCATCATGGCCCTCGCCGCCGTCTCCATGCGCGAGCGCGGCCTCGACACCGCAACGGTGGTTGCTAACATGCGTGCTATGGCCGACAGCCATCATTCGTTCCTCATCCCCGAGGACTTCGACTTCCTGCGTCGCGGAGGCCGCCTGACTCCCATGGCCGCTAAGTTCGCGGCTGTGCTGAAGGCGGTGCCCGTCATGAAGCAAACCGAGGACGGGAAGCGCCTCGAGCGTCTGGCCATCACACGCAGCCTGCCGAAAGCCATCGGCTCCATCGTGTCCGATCTCAAGGAGCGCGGCATAGGAAAGGCTCATTACATCAGCGTGAGCCATGCCGACAATCTCGAAGCCGCCAAGCTTGCCATCGAGCAACTGCGCAAGGCTTTCCCTGAAAACCGCATGGGCATCTTCGATCTCAGCCCTGCGTTCGTCACGCAGGGAGGCCCCGGGTGCTTCGCCATCCAGGTCATCGACACCACTTTGTGCCCTGAGGTTGACCCAGCGTAAGGCGAAGAGCCCCGGCGCGCTTGTCGAGGCTCTCGCCGCCGCCGCCGAAAGGGTGCCGCATCGGTTTACCGGCCGTTAAAAACCCTGTGCTACACTGACGCACCGTTACGCATAAGCTGCGCGGTGCGTCTTTCGTTTTCGTGCATACACATATATATGTAAGGAGTGGCTATGGCGTCTCCGGTCATCATCGTAGGGCATCGCAACCCCGACAACGATTCCATTTGCTCGGCAGTTGCGCTTGCCTATCTTAAAAACGAGCTTGCCAAGCGCGACGGCACGGCCGACACGCTGGTGTACGAACCCGCCCGCTTGGGCCCTATGCCGCCCGAGAGCAAGAGCATCCTCGCCGAGTACGGAATCGAGGCTCCGAAGGTCCTACCGCACGTGCATGCGCGCGTGATCGACGTCATGACCGCCGATCCCATTAGCGTCCCATACGATGTCACGGTGCTTGATGCCGGGCGCCTGCTACGTCAAGAGAACATTCGCGCGCTTGTGGTCACTAACGAAGACGGCACCTACCGAGGGCTCATAACCACGCGTGCCATCGCCAACCGCTACATCTCCTCGACCGATCGCCTGGAAGAGGGGGCAAACGCCATGGCGGTGGCGGCTGACCTCATTGAGTCGCTCGGTCAGAAGGTCGACGAGCTTATCGAGCGCGACGTGTTGCAGCTTGACCGCGAGGGTTTGCTCAAGGACGCCGTAGAGGACCTCATGGCAAGCTCTCTTCGTGAGGCGGTGGTGCTTGACGAGGATGGCTTCTGCATTGGCATCGTCACGCGTTCCGACGTCGCGCAGCGCCCCAAGCGCAGGGTTATCCTGGTCGATCACAACGAGACGCGCCAGGCGGCGCTTGGCATCGAAGAGGCCGAGGTCATCGAGATCGTCGACCACCATCGCATCGCCGACGTCATGACCGCCAACCCCATTCCCTTCACCAACCTCCCCGTTGGCTCAACGGCTACCATCATCACGATGGAGTTCCGCAAGTACGGCGTGGAGGTACCCAAGGGCATTGCCGCGGCCCTGCTTTCGGCCATCATGACCGACACCGTCATCCTGAAGTCCCCTACGGCAACGGCCATCGATGTCGAGCAGGTGCGCTACCTGGCCGAGATACTGGAGGTCGACCCCACCGAGTTTGGACTGAAGGTATTCCGCGCACGTGGCGGCGAGGGGCGTTTTCCCATCAAGGAGCTCGTCGAGGCCGACTCCAAGGAATTCCAGCTGGGCGACCACGTGGTGCTCATCGCGCAGCACGAAACGGTCGATTTGCCGGCCGTCATGCAGCGCGAGGATGAGATTCGCGCCCACATGGCGCAGATTCGCGAGACACGCGGCTACGAGTTCGTGCTGCTGCTGGTCACCGATATCATGGCCGAGGGAAGCATGTTCATGGTCGAGGGGAACCCCCGCACGGTCAACCGCACCTTCGGCATCGAATGCACGCATGAAGGCGGTGTCTGGATGCCCGGCATCCTAAGCCGCAAGAAGCAGGTTGCCCCACGTATCCTGGGGATGTAGGGCGGAAGGGGCCGTGTCGGCCGCCAAGCTCTCACCTTGCGTCCCCATTGAGCCAGCACTGAAGCAAAAATATTTCAAGAAAAAATTTCCAAAATGGGGAAATTTCTTGAAATTTCGTCAGAAAAATGCCTTTGAACTGGGATTATGTGTAGGATCAGGAATAGATACGCCCGGACGCGTGGCGTTTGACAAGCATTTTCCAACAGCGTAATATTCCAACTCGCGCCTTTCGGGGCGTATATTTTCGTGCGCCTCTCAAGGGCGTGCGAAGGTAAAAAGCCGGGAGAAGAAGCCCGGCTTGCAAGTAATAGTGAAGGAGATAGTCTTGCCTACAATTAATCAGCTGGTCCGCAAGGGCCGCCAGAAGCAGGTCGACAAGAAGAAGACGCCTGCTCTGAAGGGCAACCCGCAGAAGCGCGGCGTGTGCACCCGTGTGTACACCACCACGCCGAAGAAGCCGAACTCGGCTCTGCGTAAGGTCGCCCGTGTCCGTTTGGTCAACGGCATGGAGGTCACCGCCTACATCCCCGGCGAGGGCCACAACCTGCAAGAGCACTCCATGGTGCTCATCCGCGGCGGTCGTGTTAAGGACCTCCCCGGTGTTCGCTACAAGGTTATCCGTGCTGCTCTCGACTGCGCATCGGTCGACAAGCGTCGTCAGGCTCGCAGCCGCTACGGTACCAAGCGCCCCAAATAAGTTGCCGCTAAGTCGCGCGGGCCGTTAACAACCGCCGGAAAGGGTCCGGTAGGCCAGGCCTAATGGGCAATGAGAGCCCCGAAGCGCGCAGGAAAGAAGGAGAAAAGCATGCCGCGTCGTGCAGCAGCAGTCCGCCGCGAAACGCAGCCGGACGCAAAGTTCAACAATCGTCTCGTCACGCAGCTGATCAACAAGGTCCTGCTTGACGGCAAGAAGTCCACCGCCGAGAACATCGTCTACGGCGCGTTCGATCTGGTCGAGCAGAAGACCGGCCAGGACGCCCTCACCGTGTTCAAGAAGGCCATGGACAACGTGCGCCCCACCCTCGAGTGCAAGCCGAAGCGTGTCGGCGGCGCAACCTATCAGGTGCCGATGGAGGTCAACTCCCGTCGCGCCAACCAGCTCGCCATCCGTTGGCTCGTCGACTACTCCCGCAAGCGCAAGGAGCACACCATGATCCAGCGCCTCGCTCAGGAGATCATCGACGCGTCCGAGAACACCGGTGCTTCCGTTAAGAAGCGCGAGGACATGTACAAGATGGCCGAGGCCAACCGCGCCTTCTCTCACTACCGCTTCTAAGAACAGGTAGGGAAGAGGAACAATGGCGAAAATTGATCTGAGGGATACGCGCAACATTGGTATCATGGCCCACATCGACGCGGGCAAGACTACCACCACTGAGCGCATCCTGTATTACACTGGCAAGACTCATAAGATCGGCGAGGTTCACGACGGCGCTGCTACCATGGACTGGATGGTCCAGGAGCAGGAGCGCGGCGTTACCATCACCGCAGCTGCCACCACGTGCTTCTGGAAGTACCCGGGTGGTGCTGAGGGCGGTAAGGAATATCGCTTCCAGATCATCGATACCCCCGGCCACGTTGACTTCACCGCCGAGGTCGAGCGCTCCCTGCGCGTTCTCGACGGCGCTGTCGCGGTCTTCGACGCTGTCGCTGGCGTTCAGCCGCAGTCCGAGACCGTTTGGCGTCAGGCCGACCGTTATGGCGTTCCGCGCATCGCGTACATCAACAAGTACGACCGTATCGGCGCAGACTTCTTCAACGCCATTCAGACCATGAAGGACCGCCTGGACGCTCCTGCGGTTGCCGCTCAGATGCCCATGGGCTCCGAGGACAACTTCTGGGGCATCATCGACCTGGTGACCATGACCGCATGGGACTTCCACGCCGATGACAAGGGCATGACCTACCCCGAGCCCATGGCCGAGATTCCGGCCGAGTTCGCCGATGAGGCCGAGATCCGTCATCAGGAGCTCGTCGACGCCGCCGCTGATTGCGACGACGAACTGATGGAGAAGGTCCTGATGGAGGAAGAGTACACCATCGAGGAGCTCAAGGCCGCCATCCGCAAGGGCACCATCGCCTGCAAGCTGCATCCCGTGTTCGTGGGTTCTTCCTACAAGAACAAGGGCGTGCAGGAGCTGCTCGACGCCGTGGTCGACTACATGCCGTCTCCGGTCGACGTGCCCGCCATCAAGGGCATCGTCCCCGGCACCGAGGAAGAGGACGAGCGTCCCTCCGACGTGAAGGCTCCGTTCGCGGCTCTGGCCTTCAAGATCATGACCGACCCCTACGTCGGCCAGCTTACCTACCTGCGTGTGTACTCCGGCAAGCTTGACGCTGGCAGCTACGTCATCAACGCGGTGAAGGATAAGAAGGAGCGTATCGGCCGTCTTCTGCAGATGCACTCCAACCAGCGCGTCGACATCGACAGCTGCGCCGCTGGCGACATCGTCGCGGTCGTCGGCCTGAAGGACACCTCCACTGGTGACACCCTCTGCGCCGAGAACGCGCCCATCATCCTCGAGTCCATGGAGTTCGCCGACCCGGTTATCGACATCGCCGTCGAGCCGAAGACCAAGGCCGAGCAGGACAAGATGGCCATCGCCCTGCAGAAGCTCGCCGAGGAGGACCCCACGTTCAAGGTGTCCACCAACCACGAGACCGGCCAGACCATCATCGCTGGCATGGGCGAGCTGCACCTCGAGATCATCGTCGACCGTCTGCTGCGTGAGTTCAAGGTCGAGGCTAACGTTGGTAAGCCCCAGGTTGCTTACCGCGAGAAGGCCACCACGCCTGCCCTCAACGTTCAGGGCAAGTTCGTCCGCCAGTCCGGCGGTCGCGGCCAGTACGGCGACTGCGTCATCAACATGTACCCCGCCGAGCCGGGCGAGGGCTACAAGTTCGAGAACAAGATCGTCGGCGGTGTCGTGCCGAAGGAGTACATCCCCTCCATCGACAAGGGCATCCAGGAGGCTCTGCACTCCGGCGTTCTGGCCGGCTACCCGGTCGAGGACGTGCGCGTCGAGCTTATCGACGGCTCCTACCACGACGTCGACTCTTCCGAGGCTGCGTTCAAGGTTGCGGGTTCCATGGCCATCAAGGCCGCTCTCAAGAAGGGCAACCCGGTCATCCTCGAGCCGGTCATGGCTGTCGAGGTCGAGACCCCCGAGGAGTACATGGGCTTCGTCATGGGCGACATCCCGTCTCGCCGTGGCATGATCCAGGGCCAGGAGAAGCGTGGCAACGCCACCATCATCTCCGCCAAGGTTCCGCTGAGCCAGATGTTTGGCTATGCGACCGACCTTCGCTCCGGCACCCAGGGCCGCGCTGTGTACACCATGCAGTTCGACTCCTACGAGCCGGTTCCGAAGAGCATTCAGGAAGAAATTGTCAGCAAGGCCGGCGGCAACGCTTAAGAGCGCACCCGCACATCTTATTGGAGGTAAGGTAAGTGGCTAATCAAAAGATTCGCATCCGACTCAAGGGATACGATCATGAGGCCGTGGACCAGTCCACGAAGCTCATCGTCGATACCGCCCAGAAGACGGGTGCCAAGGTTTCCGGTCCCATTCCGCTGCCTACGGAGCGCAACATGTACTGCGTCATCCGTTCGCCGCATGTCAACAAGGATTCGCGCGAGCAGTTCGAGATGCGCACGCACAAGCGCCTCGTCGACATCCTCGAGCCGACCTCTAACACGGTTGACTCGCTGATGCGCCTCGATCTCCCGGCTGGCGTCGACATCGAGATCAAGCTGTAAGGGGGTTGTGCAACATGATTAACGCTATCTATGGCAAGAAGATCGGCATGACCCAGATCTTCGCCGAGAACGACACCGTCGTTCCCGTGACCGTCATCCAGGCTGAGCCGAACAAGGTCTGCCAGGTCAAGACCGTCGCCACCGACGGCTATGAGGCCGTGCAGCTGGGCTTCGGCGCCATCAAGCCGAAGAAGGTCAACAAGCCCATGGCTGGCCATTTCGCCAAGCAGGGCACCGAGCCGGTCCGCTACCTGCGCGAGGTGCGCGTCGAGAACGCCGCCGAGTACAAGGTGGGCGACCTGCAGACCGTCGCCGCCTTCGCCGACGTGAAGAAGGTCGACGTGCAGGGCACCTCTAAGGGCAAGGGCTTCGCTGGCGTCATGAAGCGTCACGGCTTCGGCGGCGGCCCTGGCTACCATGGTTCTCACTTCCATCGCGCTCCCGGTTCTATCGGCCAGTGCGCGACCCCGTCCCGCGTCTTCAAGGGCGTGCGCATGCCGGGTCACATGGGCTGCGACACCGTCACCGTGCGCAACCTCGAGGTTGTCCGCATCGACGAGGAGCAGAACCTCATCCTGGTTAAGGGCGCCATTCCGGGCGGCAAGAACGGCATCGTGCGCGTTCGCATGGCTTAATTGAGATACGAAACAAGGAGCTGCTACTACTATGGCAACGATTGAGATTAAGGACGTGAAGGGCGAGGTGGCCGGCACTGCCGAGCTCAACCCCTCCGTGTACGGCATCGAGCCGAACATCCACGTCATGCATCATGTCGTCCGTGCGCAGCGCGCATCGTGGCGTCAGGGTACGCATAACACGCTTACGCGCGGCCAGGTCCGCGGCGGCGGCAAGAAGCCGTGGCGTCAGAAGGGCACCGGCCGTGCTCGTCAGGGCACCATTCGTGCACCGCACTGGGCTGGCGGCGGCGTTGTGTTCGGCCCGCATCCTCGTTCCTACGAGATGAAGGTCAACAAGAAGGAGATCAAGCTGGCTATGCGCAGCGCGCTTTCCGCCAAGCTGGCCGACGGCGAGCTCGTGGTCGTGAAGGATTTCGGTTTCGAGACCCCTTCCACCAAGCAGGCTGTCGCCGCCCTCAAGGCCCTCGGCCTCGAGGATAAGCGCATCACGCTTGTCATCGGCAACGAGGACGTCGAGACCTTCCTGTCCTTCCGCAACCTGCAGAAGGTCAACATTGTTCCGGTTGGCGACATCAACGCCTACGAGCTCATCGACAACAAGGCGCTCGTGATCGTCGACACCTGCCTGGCTCGCATTGAGGAGGTGCTTGCATAATGAAGGATCCCCGCGAGGTTATCATCCGCCCCATCATCACCGAGCACAGCTATGACATGATGGAGAAGAACACCTACACCTTCGAGGTGGCCAAGGACTCCAACAAGGTTGAGATCTCCCAGGCCATCACCGCCATCTTCGGCGTGAAGGTCAAGAAGGTCAACACTCTCAACGTCAAGTCCAAGTCGAAGCAGATGCGTGGCCGTTTTGGCAAGACCCGCACCTGGAAGAAGGCTATGGTCACCCTGGCTGAGGGCGAGACCATCGAGCTGTTCAACGCTTAGTTCCTAAGCATTCCCAGCTAACAAGGAAAGGCCGCATCCGCGGCCTTTCTTGTTTCTGCAGCGAGATGCCCGCTGAACCCGATGCACTCTTGCGCTTCCGGTTTGGCATTTCACGGCGAGTTATGCTACTGTCGGTTAATGAACTTGCTTTGGAAAGTGCGGCTATGAACGTTCGGCGAGGTTTTGGGCTCAGCCGGCTATCTAGCTCAGGTACGTTGGTTTTCCAATTCGTTGAGGAACGGTCGTGTTGATCTCGAACTCGATGTGCGAGGTGTGGCTCAGGTGGCTTTTTTGGGAGGCTATTCGCACTCCTTCAGGCCGAATTACGGGCGATAATCGTACGGCTTCCCACACTCCATCAGGGCGGCTGGCGGCCGACTTTCGTACGGCGAATCTGACAAGGTTGCCGCGTCGAATAGCCGACTTGCGTTTGCTAGGCTTCGCCCATGATTATCTTGAGCCACATAACCGCCTTTCATTGTCTGAGACATTTTGGAGCCGAAGCTGTTGCCTTTATGCCACGAGTTGCTTTTTCTGCAATCGAGGAGCCGTTCGATGATGCCCTTAAAGGGCTCGATCGCTACCTCGCCTTTTGCGAGTCTGCTGGAATGGAGGCCGTGTTCCTTCACTTGCTACGACCGCGGGGTTCGCATCTTACCCAAAGCGATTGCCTGATCACGCACTCATCCGGAGATCTCTCAAAGCACAGCTTGCTTAAAGTTTCGGAGGGGGTCTACTGCGTCCAGCCCGAGCTTCTCGTGCGCCAGCTCTCGTCTTTGGGGAGCGTGTGCGAGGTGACGTATCTTCTTTATGAGCTCTGCGGAACGTATTCGCATCCAGGCAACGTGGGGATCGATCTGCTTCAAAGAAAGTCCTTCACAACGAAGGAGCGTTTGCAGAGGTATGCAAACGCAATGGCTCCCTTCCCTCATTTGGACGTATTTCTCGAGGCCGTTTCGCTCGTCAAAGAACGATCAGCTTCCCCGATGGAGACGGCATGTGCCATGCTCCTAGGGTTGCCCTACCGATTGGGCGGTTTGAGTTTTCCCGAGTTCGAAATGAACAAGGAACTGATTGTCCCCCAAAGGTTGATTGGGGAAGTGGGGAGAAGGAGAATGATTGCCGATTTGTGCTGGCCCAATCTGATGGTAACGCTCGAATACGACAGCAAAGAGTGGCATCACGGTGCCGAGCAGGTGGCGAGGGACGCGGGGAAGCGTAACGCGATGCAGCGCATGGGATACAGGGTGGTTACCCTCACGGGCATGCAGGCGGAGAGTCCCAAGGAGATCATGCGGGTCTCACGTATTCTGAGCGAGGCGGTGGGGCACCGCATCAGGCCTCGGGTGAAAGATTTTGCGAGTAAGCGAGAGGCTCTCGAGCATCTGGTCTTGAGGGATAAAGGTGCGTCATTTGGGGCGGCGAAGGTGAGGGAGACGATGCGAAAAAGGGGCATGCCCCAAGATGGACGCGCCTGATGGAGTCGACGGCATGCCTGAGCGGGTGGAACGAAACTGGTTGCGCAATATGGCGATGGTCTCATTTGCCCGTCTTGTCGAATGGATGCCGGATCGAGAGTTGAAAAACTCATGTCCAAAAAGTGCCTCCATGTAACGCGAAGATGGCCAAATAGGCTGCCCATGTAACGCGCAGAAGCGTTTTCGCGTTACATGGAGGGCTATTTTGGCCATTACCGCGTTACATGGGGGCACTTTTTGGACATGAGATTTCCGGGCCTCTGTTAAGTCAGAATCGACATACGCCTGACGGGTGCCTGGGCCTTCCGCCTAAACTCTGCATCCGACCTGCGTTTCCGCAGCGGGTTAAATCGCCCATGTCGATCTTGGTTTAACGGAGGCATTTCCGAGACCTCAGTTGCTCCTGCCTGCAATTATTCCCATTTGAGGGTGATGCTTGCCCTTTCAAGCGTTACAATAGCTGCGATCATGACGAAAGGAGGCCGCGGCTGCGAGTCTCCGCATACCAAGGAGGAGAAACCCCCATGAAGGTTACCCTGAAGAAGATGGGCACCGACAAGGTGCGCCTCGAGTGCGTCGCTACGCCCAATGAGGTCAACAACGCCCTGCATTCCGCACAGCTCGCCTTTGCGCAGAACATGGGCCTGCGTCCCGAAGAGGGCAAGACGGTTGCCATGGTCGCTCAGGAAAAGATGGGCATCAAGAAC
The DNA here is from genome assembly GCA_017440565.1 of Eggerthellaceae bacterium. Lineage (GTDB taxonomy): Bacteria > Actinomycetota > Coriobacteriia > Coriobacteriales > Eggerthellaceae > RGIG3135. The sequence goes on from JAFSHA010000097.1 coordinate 58,140, forward strand.
CTCGACTCCATCGTCGAAGCCGACGCCATCGCCAACCTCGTCCCCTTTGCGCTGGATAAGAAGAACATCTCGCCTCTCTACCAGCCCACTCCCGAGCCTAAGGAAGCGCTCAAGCGCGACCGTGAGTTCGCCTTTGGCTTGACGGTTGCCCTCAAGCCGGAATACGAGCTCACCTCTTACGAGCCGGTCGAAATCACGCTTCCCAAGTACGCCTTCGACGAGTCGCTCGTTGACGCCGAGCTTACCAAGATGGCTCAGGGCTACACCACCTACGTCAAGGGCGAGGACAAGGTTCTCGAAAGCGGCGACAGCTGCCTTATCGCCATCGAGGCGTTCGAGGACGGCAAGCGTCATGACATGCTTTCCACCGAGGGACGCACCTACGTGCTCGGTCAGGGCTACATGCCCGAGGGCTTCGACAACCAGATCGTGGGCATGAAGCCGGGTGACACCAAATCGTTCAGCTTCGAGGGCCCCAGCTTCGACGACGACTTCAACCCCATCACCCAGACCATCGACTGCACCGTCACGGTGAAGGAAGTCCAGGTGCCCACCATCCCCGAGATCAATGACGAGTGGGTTAAGACCACCATGCCGTGGTATCCCAGCTACGAGATGCTGCGCGAGGATATCCGCCGCAACATCGAGCGCAGCTATCGCGCCGAGTATGACAACTACGCGCGTAACGTTGCCGCTGACGCGCTGGTCAAGCGCTTCCAGGGCAAGATCGAGGACGAGGCCTACGAGAACACCCGCAACGCGCTCGTGGCCAACATGCGCCGCAGCCTCCAGCAGCAGGGCATGGAGTGGGACGACTTCGTCAAGCAGAATGGCGGCGAGCAGCAGTTCGGCATGATGCTCATGCTGCAGACGCGTCAGACGCTCGTGCAGGGCTTCGCGCTCGATGCCATCTATCGTCACGAGAAGCTCTCCATCACCGACAAGGACATCGAGGCTGCCTGCGCCGCCATGAACCCGCAGATCAACCCCAAGCAGATGCGCAAGCAGATCGAGGAAAGCGGCCACGGCTTCGCCATTCGTGAGTCGGCTCAGCGCATCAAGGCGAACGATTTCGTTCTGAAGAACGCCAAGATCACCTATCTCGAAGACGCCCAGGCGTAAATCCCTCGGGTCATCGGCAGCTTGACGGGAGCCGGCCATATGTGGTCGGCTCCCGTCGTATAATGGGCAATCGCAACGCATGAAGGCGCTAAGGCGCTCGTCCGGCAACGTTTAGGAGAACCACACATGCCCAGCCATCTCGGGTCTACCCTGATCATAGCCAACCCGGTTTCCCAAAACGGGAAGGGGAGGGTTGCGGCCGAACACGCCTGCAGGCTGCTTTCCGAGCGCATGGGAAAGAGTGCGCCCGAGCTTGCGCTTACTGAATATCCTCGTCATGCTGCTGAGCTTGCCGCTAACGCTGCCAGCTACGATACGGTGCTCGCCTTGGGAGGCGACGGGCTCATTCACGAGGTGGCGAACGGCCTCATGCGCATCGACGAGGCGCAAAGGCCCGCGCTCGGCCTTTTGCCCGTGGGGTCTGGAAACGACTACGCGGCGTCGCTGGGCGTTTCGGGTAAGCTGGAGAAAGCCATCGACCAGCTGTTTTCCTCTCAGGTTCTGCGTGCCGACGTGGGCGTGTGCAACGGCGAGTACTTCGTGGAAACGGTTTCTTTTGGACTCGATGCCGCCATTGCGCTCGATACGGTCGAGCGCCGGGTGCGCACGGGGCGCACGGGAACGGCGTTGTATTTCGCCGCCGGCATCGACCAGCTTTTGCACCATCTCGATTTGCGTCCCTACCGCGTGATCCTCGACGGCGCACGGGAGATTGAGGGCCAAATGTACCTCCTCGCCGTTCAGAACGGCCAAACCTATGGTGGAGGCTTCAAGGTGTGCCCCCAGGCCGCGCTCGATGACGGTGCCTTGGATGTGTGTATCGCGCATCCTCCGCTGAATTCGCTTTCGGCTACGCTCATCTTCGTGCTGGCCAAGGAGGGCTTCCATAGGAGGTTCAAGCAAATAAGGTTCGAGAAGGCGAAGCAGGTGCGCTTGGAGTTTGAAAGCGCCCTTCCCGCCCAGATTGACGGCGAGCTGCTCGAAGGCACGACGTTCGACTTAAGCATCGTGCCGCGTGCGCTGCGCGTGCTGGCCCCTTCATCCCACAGTTACTCGGACCCTGCGGGGAGCGGTTATGTGCGCGTCGAAGAATAAGCCCGATGCCCGTTCGCAGGGTTCTGCTCGTAAGCCAGCGTCTTCGCATTCTGGCAGGCCTGATTCTGGAAAGAAGCCCACGGCTTCTTCTGGCCAGGCAGGGGGCCGTTTGGCGAAGGGGGAGAGTGCTGCGAAGCCCAAGGCGGCAGGAGCAGCCAAACCCAAAGCCAAAGCCAAACCCAAAGCCAAAGCCGCGCCTGGCCCGAAGAGCAAGCCGAACATCAAGCCCGTGGCGAAGCGCCTCGAGTCTGACTTCCTGCCCATGACGCGCGAAGCCGCCCTGGCTCGCGGCTGGGATCAGGTCGACTTCGTGTACGTGTCGGGTGACGCCTACGTCGATCACCCTTCGTTTGGCCACGCCATCATCACGCGCCTGCTCGAAGCGCACGGCTATCGCGTGGGCATCATCGCGCAACCCGATTGGAACGACCCCGCCTCCATCGACGTCTTCGGCGAGCCCCGCCTTGCCTTCCTCGTCTCGGCGGGCAACATGGACTCCATGGTCAACCACTACACCGTGGCGAAAAAGCGCCGCCGTCAAGATGCGTACTCGCCCGGCGGGAAGGCGGGTTTGCGCCCCGACCGCGCCGTAGTCGCCTACGTCAACCTCATTCGCCGCACGCACAAGAAAACGCCCATTGTCGTTGGGGGCATCGAGGCCAGCCTGCGCCGCTTGGCGCACTACGACTACTGGTCGGACAAGCTGCGCCGCTCGGTACTCATGGACTGCGGCGCCGACCTGGTGTCATTCGGCATGGGGGAGCGCTCTATCGTGGAGATAGCCGACGCGCTGGCAAGCGGCCTTTCCGCATCCGACCTCACCTTCATTCCCGGGACGGCCTACAAGGCGAAAAGCCTCGATCATGTCTACGATTACGAGCTTTTGCCCTCGTGGCAGGAGATCTCTGCCGACAAGCTGGCGTTTGCGCGCTCGTTTGCCATCCAGTACGAAAACGGCGACGCCATCACGGCGAAGCGCCTGGTCGAGCCCTATTCCGCTACGGAATTCGTGGTGCAGAACCCGCCTGCGGCCCCTCTTTCCACCTCCGAGCTCGATGCGGTCTACCGTTTGCCCTTTGCGCGTGCCTGGCATCCGGCCTATGACGAGGCCGGGGGCGTGCCGGCGCTTGCCGAGGTGAAGTTCAGCCTCGCCAGCGCCCGTGGCTGCTTCGGCGAATGCAACTTCTGCGCGCTTACCTTCCATCAGGGGCGCACCATCCAGGCGCGCAGCCACGACTCCCTCGAGGCCGAGGCGCGCCTCATGATTACCGACCCTGAGTTCAAAGGCTACATCCACGACGTTGGCGGCCCTACCGCCAACTTCCGCATCCCCTCATGCGCCAAGCAGCTCGAGCACGGCGTTTGCGCGCGCAAGCGCTGCCTGTGGCCCAAGCCTTGCCGTCAGATGAAGGTCGACCACAAAGACTACGTCGCGCTGCTGCGCCGTCTGCGCGCCCTGCCCGGCGTGAAGAAGGTCTTCGTGCGCTCGGGCGTGCGTTTCGACTACCTCATGGCCGACCGCGACCGTACCTTCCTGCGAGAGTTGTGCGAACATCACGTAAGCGGACAGCTTAAGGTGGCGCCCGAGCACGTGTCGGATGTGGTTCTTTCGGCCATGGGCAAGCCCGCGGGTAAGGTGTATCGCGAGTTCGCGGAAGAATACCGCAAGACGAACCGCGAACTGGGGAAGGACCAGTACCTTGTGCCCTACCTCATGTCCTCGCATCCCGGCTCCGGCCTTACCGAGGCCATCGAGCTGGCGGAATATTGCCGCGACTTAGGCTACATGCCCGAGCAGGTGCAGGATTTCTACCCCACGCCGTCCACCATCTCGACGTGCATGTACTACACGGGCGTGAACCCGCTTACCTTAGAGTCCATCTACGTGCCGAAGTCCCCGCATGAAAAGGCGCTGCAGCGCGCGCTCATTCAGTACCGAGACCCGAAGAACTACGACTTGGTGGCTGAAGCTCTGCGCAAGGCGGGTCGTACCGACCTTATCGGCTACGACGAGAAGTGCCTCATCCGCCCGAAGCGCCGCTAGAGCCGCTGCAAAAATTGCACACAAAAGTTTTTCTTGAACTGAATGCTTCGCAAAGCTATACTGTTTCCTTGCGTCTGCGCGTGTATGGATACACCCGGACGCGTGGTTAGACGGCGTCGAGGTTGTGAGCCTCCCTCGCAACGTGTCGGCAATCGTTTGACCACTACGTAAGGGGGGCCTTTGGTGTACGGAGAGGCGTGCGAGCAAAGGTTCCATGAAGAAGGGTTTGGCTCGGTCCGTTAAGGATCGGGGGCAAGCCCGGGAAAGAAGGAAGTAATGGGAGTTAAACAGTATAAGCCGACGAGCCCCGGCCGACGCTTCCAGATGGTCTCCGACTTCGCCGAGATCACCACGAACAAGCCGGAAAAGTCGCTGCTCGCTCCGAAGCCGAACAAGGCTGGTCGCAACTGCTACGGCCGCGTCACCACCCGTCACCAGGGCGGCGGCAACAAGCAGCGCTACCGCATCATCGACTTCAAGCGCAACAAGGACGGCGTGCCCGCCAAGGTTGCCACGATCGAGTACGATCCGAACCGCACCGCCCGCATCGCGCTGCTGCACTACATCGATGGTGAGAAGCGCTACATCATCCACCCGAAGGGTCTGAAGGTGGGCGACATCGTCATGAGCGGTCCGGATGCCGACATCAAGCCGGGCAATGCACTGCCCCTGGCCAACATCCCCGTCGGTACGCTGATCCACAACGTCGAGCTTCAGCCGGGCAAGGGCGCCGCTCTCGCGCGTTCCGCCGGCACCAGCATCCAGCTCATGGGTAAGGAAGGCAACTACGCCATCCTGCGTATGCCCTCCTCTGAGATGCGCCGCGTGCTCATCACCTGCCGCGCCACTGTCGGCGAGGTGGGCAATGCCGAGCATGCCAACATCAAGATCGGCAAGGCTGGCCGTAACCGCTGGAAGGGCATCCGTCCCTCCGTCCGCGGTACCGTCATGAACCCGGTCGACCACCCGCACGGCGGCGGCGAGGGCAGGAACAAGTCCGCAGGCCGTCACCCGGTTACTCCGTGGGGTATCCCGACCAAGGGCCACCGCACCCGTAACCCGAAGAAGGCTTCCAGCCGTCTCATCATCCGTCGTCGCAAGAAGTAGCGCAGCGTAAGGAGAACACTGTGAGCAGAAGTTTGAAAAAGGGTCCTTTCGTAGAGCCGCGTCTTCTTGGTCGCATCGAGGCGATGAACGCTGCCGGCGAGAAGGAAGTCATCAAGACCTGGTCCCGCGCCAGCACCATCTTCCCGGATATGGTGGGTCACACCATCGCCGTGCATGATGGCCGCAAGCACGTGCCGGTTTACGTTACCGAGTCCATGGTTGGCCACAAGCTGGGCGAGTTCGCCCCGACCCGTACCTTCAAGGGTCATGCGGCTGACAAGAAGAAGCGATAGGATAGGGGTGAAATAAATGGAAGTCAAAGCTGTAGCACGTTTCGTGCGCGTTTCTCCCCGTAAGGCTCGCATCGTCGTCGATCAGGTTCGCGGCAAGTCCGTCGAGCGCGCTCGCGAGATCCTCGCCTTCACCAATCGTGCCGTTGCCGAGAACGTCGAGAAGGTTCTCAACTCCGCCGTGGCCAACGCCGAGCACAACAATCACCTTCGCGCCGATAACCTGGTGGTCAAGGCCGCCTTTGTCGACGAGGGCCCGACGCTCAAGCGTATCCGCCCCCGCGCAAAGGGTTCCGCCGCGCGCATCCGCAAGCGCACCAGCCACATCACCATCATCGTTGCACCGCGAGAGGAGGCGTAAGTCCATGGGTCAGAAAGTAAGCCCCACCGGCTTCCGTCTTGGCATCACCGAGGACCATCGCAGCCGTTGGTATGCCGATAAGGATTACGCCAAGACGCTTGAGAACGATCTTGCCATCCGCAAGTTCCTGGACAAGTACCTCGCCCGCGCCGCCGTCTCCCGCATCGAGATCGAGCGCGCTGGCGACAAGATCAAGGTCATCATCGTCACGGCTCGCCCGGGCGTGGTGATCGGCAAGAAGGGCGCCGAGATCGACGTCCTGCGCAAGAAGCTCGACGAGATCGCCAACGGCACCGTGTCCGTTGAGGTCCTCGAGGTCAAGCGCCCCGAGCTCGACGCCGTGCTGATCGCTCAGTCCGTTGCCGAGCAGCTTGAGGGCCGCGTCGCCTTCCGCCGCGCCATGCGCAAGGCTGTCCAGTCCGCCCGTAAGTCCGGCGCCAAGGGCATTCGTATCCAGTGCTCCGGCCGCCTGGGTGGCGCCGAGATGAGCCGCCGCGAGTGGTACCGCGAGGGTCGCGTGCCGCTGCACACCCTGCGTGCGAAGATCGACTACGGCTTCGCCACCGCCGCCACCACGATGGGCTCCATCGGCGTGCAGGTTTGGGTGTACCACGGTGACGTGCTGCCTGGCCAGAAGGCTCCGCAGCCGGCACTCGAGGGCAGCGCTCGTCCGAGCCGTCCTCGTCGCAATGACCGTAACGAGAGGGGTGCAAAGTAAATGCTCGTACCTAAGCGCGTAAAGCACCGCAAGGTGCAGCGTGGTTCCATGAAGGGCAAGGCCAAGGGCGGCACCCGTCTGAACCACGGTTCCTATGGTATCCAGGCTCTCGAGGCCCACTGGATCACCAACCGTCAGATCGAGGCAGCTCGTATCGCCATGACCCGCCACATGAAGCGTGGTGGTAAGGTTTGGATCACGATCTTCCCCGACAAGCCTATCACCTCTAAGCCCGCCGAGACCCGCATGGGTTCTGGTAAGGGTTCCCCCGAGGCATGGGTAGCAGTCGTCAAGCCCGGTCGCATCATGTTCGAGATCGACGGTGTCGATGACGAGACCGCTCGCGAGGCTCTTCGCCTTGCCATCCAGAAGCTGCCCATCAAGTGCAAGATCGTCACTCGCGAAACGGAAGGGCAGGAATAAATGAAAGCAGCAGAGATTCGTGAACTTTCTGCCGAAGACCTGCAGGCTAAGCTGAAGGAGGCGCGCGCTGAGCTTTTCAACCTGCGTTTCCAGATGGCTACCAGCCAGCTTGACAACACCGCACGCGTCAAGCAGGTCAAGAAGGACATCGCGCGCATCCAGACCGAGATGCGTGCTCGTGAGCTGAGCGCGTAGCTTAGGGAGGATGTAGAAAATGACTGAAGAGCGCAATCTGCGTAAGGTCCGTCAGGGCGTCGTCGTGAGCGCCGTCAATGACAAGACCATCGTCGTTGCCGTCAAGGAGCGCAAGCCGCATCCTATCTACGGCAAGATGATCACCAGCACCAAGAAGTTCCATGCGCATGATGAGAACAACGAGTGCGGTCTCGGTGACACCGTTAAGATCATGGAGACCCGTCCGCTGTCCAAGATGAAGCGCTGGCGTCTCGTCGAGATCGTAGAAAAGGCCAAGTAATCGCCGCTTCTGGCGGCGCGAGGCCCGCGCTGAGCTACGGTCGTTGGGCATAAGCCAACTCCCTTCGCTCATCACGTCCCTCGCACTCGCCAGAAGCACCGATTACATCGAGATGAAAGATAGGTTACAGCAATGATTCAGATGCAAACCATGCTCGCAGTGGCCGACAACTCCGGCGCTCGCAAGGTGCAGTGCATCAAGGTCCTCGGCGGCTCCAAGCGCCGTTACGCGGGCCTCGGTGACGTGATCATCTGCAGCGTCAAGGAAGCCATGCCCAATGGCAACATCAAGAAGGGCGAGGTCGTTCGCTGCGTGGTCGTGCGCGTGAAGAAGGAAGTCCGTCGTGCCGACGGCTCCTACATCAAGTTCGATCAGAACGCCGCCGTTCTGATCAACAACGACGGCGCCCCGAAGGGCACCCGTATCTTCGGCCCCGTCGCCCGCGAGCTTCGCGACAAGAAGTACATGAAGATCGTGTCTCTGGCACCGGAAACGCTGTAGGGGAGGTGTCATACATGACCAAGATGAACATCAAGAAGGGCGATACCGTCAAGGTTCTGTCCGGCAAGGACAAGGGCAAGCAGGGCGTGGTCATCCGCTCCCTCCCGCAGAAGCAGCGCGTCGTCGTCGAGAAGATCAACATGATGAAGAAGGCCATGCGCCCGACGCAGCAGAACCCCCAGGGTGGCATCTCCACCATCGAGGCTCCCATTCATGTGTCCAACGTCATGCTGGTTTGCCCGAAGTGCAACGAGGCAACCCGTGTTGCCAACAAGCGCACCGAGGACGGCAAGAAGGTTCGCGTTTGCAAGAAGTGCTCTGCTGATATTGATTAATCAGCAGCGGATCACATATTTTTATTGACTGAAGAGGAGACATCTGGTAATGTCTCCTCTTTGGGTGCGCATTTACAAATGCGTGCAATGGCCCCGGGAAAACCTGGGGACGCAGGGTCGGAATCCTGCGTTTAATCCATCGACTGAGAGGTAAGAAAACATGGCTCCTCGTTTGAAGGAAACCTACCAGGCCGAGATCGTCGCCAAGCTCAAGAACGAGCTTGAGATCGCCAACATCAACGACGTTCCGCGCCTCGAGAAGATCGTTGTGAACATGGGCGTTGGCGCCGCCGCTGGCGACTCCAAGCTGCTTGACGCCGCCATGAACGACATGCGCGTCATCACCGGCCAGCAGCCCTGCATCACCCGTGCCCGCAAGTCCATCGCCGGCTTCAAGATCCGCGAGGGTCAGGCCATCGGCTGCAAGGTCACCCTGCGCGGCGACCGCATGTGGGAGTTCCTGGACCGTCTGCTGTCCGTCGCCCTTCCGCGCGTCCGCGACTTCCGCGGCATCCCGGCCACCAGCTTCGACGGCCGTGGCAACTACACCCTCGGCATCACCGAGCAGCTGATCTTCCCTGAGATCGACTACGACAAGATCGATCGTACCCGCGGTATGGACATCACCTTCGTCACCACCGCTAAGGACAACGATTCCGCCTATGCGCTGCTCAAGGCGCTGGGCTTCCCCTTTAAGAGCAAGTAAAACAGGCAGCCGCCCGCAAGGCGGCTTGCTTGCGTAACCTCGGGTTTTGGGCTTGCAAACAGGTTGTGAGCCTAGATCATAAGAAAGAAGGAAATGCATGGCTAAGAAATCGATGATCGCCAAGGCCAAGCGCGAGCCGAAGTTCTCCACGCGTCAGCATAACCGCTGCACGCGCTGCGGACGTCCCCGTGCTTACTATCGCAAGTTCGGCCTCTGCCGAGTTTGCGTGCGCGAACTGGCCAACAAAGGCGAGCTGCCCGGCGTGACCAAGTCTTCCTGGTAAGAGTAAGACCCACGCTACAGGGTGTGCCGACGTGAAAGGCGGAGGCGCTAAGGGCGCCGACGAACCGAACGTTCGGCTCATCACGGACCAAAGGAGAAAAACAAATGACAATGACCGATCCCATTGCAGATATGCTTACGCGCGTGCGTAACGCTCAGTCTGCCGGCAAGGCAACGGTTGCCATGCCGTCGAGCAAGAAACTCGTCGAGATCGTGCGCATCATGGAGCAGGAAGGCTACATCGAGCGCTTCGACATCATCGACGGCGAGCCTCGCGCCACTCTTGAGATCACCCTCAAGTACGGCCCGAAGAAGGCCAAGACCATCCGCGGCATCAAGCGCATCTCCAAGCCCGGCCTGCGTATCTACGCTGGCAAGGACGAGCTGCCCCGCGTTCTCGGTGGCCTCGGCACCGCTATCATCTCTACGTCTTGCGGCGTTATGACCGACCGCGATGCTCGCAAGAAGGGCGTCGGCGGCGAGGTCATCGCTTACATCTGGTAGGAAAGGGAGGGATACAATATGTCTCGTATTGGTAAGATGCCCATCGCCGTTCCTGCTGGCGTAGAGGTTACCATCGACGGCTCCACCGTCACCGTTAAGGGCCCCAAGGGCGAGCTCACTCGCACCTTCCAGCCCATGATCACCGTCGAGCAGGAAGGTGATGTCCTCACCGTTTCCCGCCCCGACGATTCCCGCACCGCCAAGAGCTTCCACGGCCTGACCCGTACGCTGCTTGCCAACATGGTCGAGGGCGTTTCCAAGGGCTACTCCAAGAAGCTCCAGATGGTCGGCGTCGGCTACCGCGCCGCTCTCAAGGGTAAGGACCTCGAGATGCAGCTCGGCTACTCTCACCCCGTTTTCGTCGAAGCTCCCGCTGGTATCACCTTCGAGGTGCCGAACCAGACCGAGATCATCGTCTCCGGCCCCAACAAGGAGCAGGTCGGCCAGGTTGCCGCCGACATCCGCAAGTGGCGTAAGCCTGAGCCTTACAAGGGCAAGGGCATCCGCTACGAGGGCGAGCGTGTCCGCCGCAAGGTTGGCAAGGCTGGCAAGGACTAGGCCTAACCGGTATCTGATTCGAAGGGATTATCAATGAACAAGCTTCAGAAAAAGCAGGCTGGTCTGGCTCGTCGCCATCGCCGCGTTCGCGCGAAGATCTCTGGCACCCCGGCCCGCCCCCGTCTGTGCGTGACGCGCAGCAACTCCAACATGTACGTGCAGGTTATCGACGACGTCGCTGGCAAGACCATCTGCGGCGTGTCCACCCTTGGCCCTGAGTTCAAGGCCACTGGCGTGAGCGGTGCCACCGTTGAGGGCGCAGGCGTCCTCGGCGGCATCATCGGCAAGCTCGCCCAGGAGAAGGGCGTGACGGAGGTCGTCTTCGACCGCGGTGGCCATCTGTATCACGGTCGCATCAAGGCTGTCGCCGAGGGTGCCCGTGAGGCTGGCCTGAAGTTCTAGGAAGGGTGTTTAGCTATGGCTCGTAAAGTACAGCAGGAAAACGCCGTTCCTGAGCTCCAGGAGCGCGTCGTTACCATCAACCGCGTATCTAAGACCGTCAAGGGCGGTCGTCGCATGCAGCTCAACGCGCTTGTCGTCGTTGGCGACGGCAACGGCCGCGTGGGTGTTGGCATGGGCAAGTCCCAGGAAGTCCCCAACGCCATCAAGAAGGGCGTCGAGGATGCCAAGAAGAACATGTTCACGGTGGCCCTCACCGAGGACAAGACCGTCCCGCATGACATCTACGGCGAGTTCGGCGCAGGCCGCGTTCTCATCAAGCCGGCTGTTCCCGGTACTGGCGTTATGGCTGGTGGCCCGGTTCGCGCCATCATGGAGCTTGCCGGCGTCCAGAACGTCATCACCAAGTCGCTGGGCACCAGCAACGCCATGAACATCGTCAAGGCAGCTGCCGAGGGTCTCAAGAGCATGGAGACTCCCGAGCAGGTGGCAGCCCGTCGCGGCAAGACCGTCGCCGAGCTGTTTGGCTGGAAGGAGCAGAAGTAATGACTGAGGCAAACAAGACGCTCCGTCTGACCCAGGTCAAGGGCACCGCCGGCCGTCCGGCCGACCAGTGCAAGACCCTGAAAGCCCTCGGCCTCGGCCGCATCGGCAAGACCATCGACCAGGTGGACAACGAGTCCATCCGCGGCATGATCTTCAAGGTCAAGCACCTCATCACCGTCGAGGAAATCTAATCTCGCGGAACAAATTTGAGCTCATCGGCGTGCTCGGCATCGGGCACGCCTTTGGCATGATAAAGGAAGTTTGCTGGCGGCGAGCTGCCAGCGTGAGGCGCAAAGGGCGTCTCAGGAAAGCGAAAAGGAGTTTTCAAAATGGAGATTAAGGACCTCAAGCCCGCAGAGGGCTCTACCAAGAACCGCAAGCGCGTCGGCCGTGGTGCCGGCTCCGGCACCGGCAAGACCGCCGGTCGTGGTCTTAACGGTCAGAAGTCCCGTGCTGGTGGCGGTAAGGGTGCCGGCTTCGAGGGTGGTCAGACCCCGCTCGCTCGTCGTCTGCCGAAGCTGCCTGGCTTCCGCAACATCAACCGCGTCGAGTACATCCCGGTCAACGTTGGCCGTCTTGAGGAGAAGTTCGAGGCTGGCGAGATCGTCTGCGGCGAGACCCTCGTCGAGAAGGGCATCATCAAGCATGCTGACGCCCTCGTGAAGGTTCTGGGCGACGGTGAGATCACCAAGGCCCTGACCGTGAAGGTCGAGAAGGTTTCTGCTTCCGCTCAGGCTAAGATCGAAGCAGCTGGAGGAAAGGTCGAAGAGCCTTGCTAAGCTCCATCATTGACGCATTCAAGGTACCGGACCTGCGTAACAAGATTCTGTTCACGCTGGCCATCTTGGCGCTTTACCGCTTCGGTGCCTATGTGCCGGTTCCCGGCATCCCGTTCAACGAGTTCGCCACCGCCTTCGCCGACACCGGCGTGGCCATGACGATGCTCGACCTGTTCACGGGCGGTGCGTTGTCTAACTTCTCGGTGTTCTCGCTGGGCATCATGCCCTACATCACCGCGTCCATCATCATGCAGCTGATGCAGGGCGTCATCCCCGCCGTGGGCCGCTGGGCCCGCGAGGGCGACGCCGGCCGCCGCAAGATCACCCAGACCACGCGTTACCTCACGCTGGCTCTGGCCCTTGTGAACGCCATCGGCTACCTGCTGCTGTTCAAGTCCGACGCCTACGGCGTGGTCTTCACCAGCGAGGTGCCCGGCATCCTGACTGACATCCTGGTGGTCTTCACGCTGGTCGTGGGCGCCTGCCTCATCATGTGGATGGGCGAGCTCATCACCCAGCGCGGCATCGGCAACGGCATGTCGCTCATCATCTTCGTGAGCATCGTGTCCCGCGTGCCGTCGGCGCTGTTCAGCTCCGTGAACATGCAGGCCGACATGGCGATGGGCATCGCCATGACCGTGCTGATCGTGCTCGTGGTGCTCGCGTGCATCCCGCCGATCATCTACGTCGAGCGCGCCCAGCGCCGCATCCCCATCAGCTACGCCAAGCGCATGCAGGGTCGTCAGATGGTGGGCGGCCAGACCACCTATCTGCCCATCAAGGTGAACTCCGCCGGCGTCATCCCGATCATCTTCGCAAGCTGCATTCTGTACCTTCCGGCGCAGCTCGCGGCGATCTTCAACGTGAGCTGGCTCACCACCTTCGCCAACTGGGTGTCCACCGGCTGGCTGAACTGGGTGCTCACCGCAGCGCTCATCGTCTTCTTCGCGTACTTCTACACCTCCATGGTGTTCAACCCCGAGGAGACCAGCGAGCAGATCCGCAAGCAGGGAGGCTTCATCCCGGGCATCCGTCCCGGCACGGCCACCGTGCAGGCCATCAAGGACGTCCTGAAGCACGTGACGCTTCCCGGTGCCCTGTTCATCGCCATCATCGCCGTGGTGCCCACCATCATCTTCTACTTCACGGGCAACCAGCTCGTTCAGGCCTTCGGCGGCACGTCGATCCTCATCATGATCAGCGTCGCCCTCGATACCATGGGCAAGATCGAGTCCCAGCTGAAGATGCACAACTACGACGGATTTTTCAAATAAGGAAGACTCGCATAGTTGGAAGATTTGAAGGAACCCTTGCTTCGGCGGGGTTCCTTTAATTTGAGTGGCTGTATCAGTGTTACAATGGCAGCACTTGATTATTCAACCGAAAGGAACATGTCCTATGAACATCGTTTTGCTGGGCGCTCCTGGCGCCGGCAAGGGCACTCAGGCGGCTCTGCTTGTCGAGGATTGCGGCCTGTGCCACATCTCCACGGGCGACATCCTTCGCGCTGCCGTGAAGAACCAGACCGAGCTGGGCGTCAAGGCCAAGGGCTACATGGATGCCGGCGAGCTTGTGCCCGACGAGCTTATCATCGACCTCATGAAGGAGCGCTTCCAGGAGCCCGACACCGCCAAGGGCGTTATTCTTGACGGCTTCCCGCGCACCACTACGCAGGCTGTGGCGCTTGACACCATGCTTGCCGAGCTCGAGCGTCCGCTGGGCGCGGCTCTGCTCATCGACGTTGACTTCGAGGTCATCGTCAACCGCCTGTGCTCCCGCCGTATGTGCAAGGAGTGCGGCCACATTGGCACCGCAGCCGACGCCGCATGCCCGAAGTGCGGCGGCGAGATGTACCAGCGCGACGATGACAACGAGGCCACCGTGCGCAACCGCCTCGACGTGTATGAGAAGTCCACGAGCCCGCTCATCGACTACTATCGCGGCTGTGAGCTTCTGGTCACCATCGACGGCGACCGCGACCCGCAGGTCGTCTACGCCGACGTCAAGGAAGCCCTGGGCCTGTAAGCAGCCTCGCATAGCTTGATCTTTCGCGAACCGCGTCCATCTGGGCGCGGTTCGTCTTCTGTTGAGCGGGCGGTCGGAAGGGGTCGGGGGATGGGGACACGCGCCCACAATCCCCCGACCCCTTCTGGGTACCCGTGGGCTCGTTAGCCCATTTATGGCCGAAGGGATAAACATGGTCGGGTGGAATGAGGTCGCGTAAACGTTGGTGCTAAAATCTCTCGCAAGAATGCAATCTTGACGATGCAAGAGCGCAAACGGTGGGGGTTGAGATGTCGAATCATTCTTCTTGCGGGCAGTGCGCCGCCTCTTCGCGAAACGTCGTGGCTGCGCTTAGCATGCGCGAGCGCTGCGAGGGTTTGACTCTCATAGCCGAGGCTGCTGGCTGGTCGGTCAGCCCCTCGGCTGCTTACCAGAACATTGTCGACGCGGTGGGGGATGTTCTGAGGGTTGACGAGGTGCACCTCAGCCTTCTTGCTGTCGATGGAAAGTCGTTTGTGAAATGCGCCTACATCACGCCTGATGACAATCCGCACGAATGGCCGAACATGAACCGTTCGGTCGAGGTGGGCCGCATGCGCCTGCTCCTTCAGTTGGGCGAGCCTATCGTGATGGAGTTCGCCCGCCCTCACGAAAACGATTTCGTGCCTGAAACGTTCGAGCGTTTCGGCATCCAGACGGCCGTGAGCTTTCCTGTCATATCGGAAGGCAAGGTGCTCGGTTTGTGCACCGTCTGCTACCGCGAGTCTACCGAATGGGACGAGGAGGCGCTCGGCTACCTTGTGCAAATCGGACGAGTTCTTGGCACGGCGGTCTTTCGCATGCAAGCCACCAAGAAGGAGTGCGACATGCGCGCCCTAGCTGAGCGCAAGAACTTGGGAGCGGAAATCCACGACGGGGTATCAAATCTTGTCGGTGTTCTTTCGCTCAGATCGACCTCGGCCATGTCGTCTTACGAAGAGGGTGACCATGAGTCGGTAAGCCGCAACCTCGAGAAGATCGAGGAGGTCTCAAGGCTCATCACGCAAATCCTCCGCGACGAAATGCTCTCCATGCGCATGTCTCTCGAGAACACCCAGGACCTTGTGGAGGGCCTGCGGGAAAGCCTCGAGCGCTTCGAGGAGAGCTGGGGCATTAGCGCTCGCTTCAAGACGAACGTTTCCCCCCAGCTTGCCGTGCCACTCGATGTGTCCATGCAGTTCACGCGCATCCTCAACGAATGTCTCTCCAATATCCTGCGGCATTCCCAGGCCACGCAGGTGAGTGTATCCTTGCTTGAGGAGGCCAGAACCGTGTCGATGCTAGTGAAAGACGACGGGGTTGGCTTTGACGTCGATGCGGTTTCGCCCGAGAGGCTGGGCCTGAGGATGATGCGTCAGAGGGCCGGGGCTATAGGCGGGTCGCTCACCATCGTTTCCGAAGAGGGCGGCACCTCCATTGCCGTCGTTGCGCCGAAGTATTAGGTTTGGGGATAGGCATAGCGGGGTAAGGCGGGTTGAAATGGCGAACGTAACGCGGGTTCTTCTTGTTGATGACCAGGTTCTGTATCGAGAGGCTCTAAGCGAGCTCGTTGGGCGCTGGCCCGAATTCTGCGTGGTGGCCGAAGCCTCGAACGGGCTCGAAGCGGTTGAGGAATGCGGAAGGCACGAACCCGACCTCGTTCTCATGGATATTCAGATGCCCATCATGAACGGAGTGGAGGCCGCTGCTGCCATTTCCCGTAAGTGGCCCGATACGACTGTCGTAATGCTGACGGTTTCCATCGACGATCAGCATCTGTTCGGGGCGTTGTGCAACGGCGCCCGAGGTTACATTCTCAAGAACACCCCCGCTGCCGAGCTGAGGGGCAAGATGCGTGGGGCTATGCGGGGGGAAGGTGTTTTGTCGGGCGAGGTGGCCGCGAAGCTGATCGATAAGTTCTCGAAGATGCATCCCGTTGCATCGGACGGGTCGCAGGAGCAGCTTCTCGAAACCGGCCTAACCGAGCGCGAGGTAGACATAGTGCGTCTCGTGGCGCAGGGCTTTTCGAACGAGGAAATTGCCGCCAAGCTGTACCTGAGCACGAGCACGGTGAAAAAGCAGCTCGGCATAATAATGCAGAAACACTCCCTGCATAACCGTGTCCAGATCGCGGTTTACGCCATGCGAATGGGGCTTGGCTAGCGCGAGGCGTGCAGGGTGGCCATTTGGGCAACGAGCTGCCCAAAAGTAGCCGAATGGCCATCTTCGTAGAGACCAACGGCGGATTTGAAACGGTGAGCAGCCTCTCTAACATGAGGAGGTGGCCCTAGCGGGCCGCAAATCCTATCGTGCATAGAGAGGAGAGAAAATGGGTTACAACGAGAAACCCGCGGAGGCGGGAGTTGTGACGACCACGCTGCAGAGCATCGCGTGCGGCGGTACCGGCGGAGACCTGACCGCCGTCGACTCCAAGGACGGCAAGATCGTGCGCATCCGCCCGATCAACTACCTCGACACCTACACCGAGGAGGAGCTCGCCCCGTCCATGTGGGAGATCAAGGTTGGCGACAAGGTGTTCACCCCCGGCTACAAGTCGGCCCCGAACTACTTCGCGCTTGCGTACAAGAACCGCGTGTACTCCAAGAACCGCGTCAAGTATCCGCTGAAGCGCGTCGACTGGGAGCCGGGCGGCGATCCTGAGAAGATCAACGCGGCCAACCGCGGCAAGTCCAAGTACGTGCGCATCTCCTGGGACGAGGCGCTCGACATCATGGAGGCGGAGGTTCGCCGCATCGTCGAGAAGTACGGCCCGTTCTCCGTCTTCACCATCGGCGAGGATGGCCACCGCGAGTCCAAGAACCTGCACGCAGGCGGCGGCATGCACTCCACGTTCATGTCCAAGCTGGGCGGCTACACCCGCGAGGTCCGCACCCCCGACTCCGTCGAGGGCTGGTACTGGGGCGCCAAGCACTTCTGGGGAAGCGGCTGCAACAAGGGCCTGGGCATGCCCGCACCCCCGCAGACCGGCTACAACCCCTGGCACGTGCTCAAGGACATCTCCGAGCACTCCGAGATGATCGCGTTCGCCGCCGGCGACTGGGAGCTTACCCAGAACTACGCATCCATGATGTGGTCCCGCCTCATCAAGTTCTGGGAGGAGTGCGGCAAGGAGTTCGTCATCGTCGACCCGTTCTGCAACTACACGGCGGTCTGCCATGACATGAAGTGGATCCCGATCCTGCCCAACACCGACGCCGCGTTCGACTTCGCCGTCATGCATGTTTGGTTCACCGAGGGCCTCTACGACAAGGAGTACGTCGAGACCCACTCCATCGGCATCGAGAAGGTGCGCGCCTACGTCCTCGGCGAGGATGAAGAGGGCATCGCCAAGACCCCCGAGTGGGCAGCCGAGCGCTGCGGCGTGGCCCCCTGGACCATCCGCGCCTACGCGCGCAACCGCGCCAACCTCGTGACGGCCTCGGTGCACTTCAGCTCCGGCGCCATCAAGGGCCCCTACAGCCATGAGCCCGGCCGCACCCATGCGTACCTCCTCGGCATGCAGGGCCTCGGCAAGCCCGGCATCCAGCAGGCCTTCATGAACGCCTCCCTCATCGGCAAGGAGACCATCGCACGTTCGACCTCCGCGCCGTTCAGCTCCGTCAACCAGTGCCGCATGTTCTACCCGGCCGAGCAGAAGATCCCGCGCACCATGGTGGCCGAGGCCCTCATAAGCGGCTCCGTCGAGTGGTACGGCTCCCCGGCCATCGTCTACGTCGAGACCTCCGAGCAGTTCCAGAAGAACTCCTACCCGACCACGGCCGAGACCTACAAGGCCGCGCTCGGCACCGCCTCCCCCGAGATGGCGCGCGCCCAGGGCCGTACCGTCGAGGAGCTGCAGGCCGCCATCGACCAGAAGCTCGCCAACATGCCCGAGTTCAACAAGGTGCACATGCTCTGGTCCGAGAAGCCCTGCAACCAGAACTGCTGGGACGGCGGCTTCCGCTACCAGGACGCCATCCGCACCAACGAGGTCGAGTTCTTCGTGACCAACCACCAGTGGCTCGAGAACGACTCCCTGTTCGCCGACCTCATCCTCCCCGTCACCACCTGCATCGAGGACAACGACGCCATGGGCGGCTCGATGGTCGTCTCCCTGCGCCACGAGTCCCGCACGCCTGCCGGCTGCGACCGCGTCGGCGAGTCGAAGTCCGACTGGGAAATCGCCTGCGCGCTCGGCGAGCGCTTCGGCGTGCGCGAGCAGATCGACATGGGCATGACCCAGGACGAGTGGATCGAGTGCGGCTTCAAGAACTCCCGCCTCGGCGAGGAGATCTCCTGGGAGGACTGGAACGAGCGCGGCTTCTACTTCCCGAAGCAGGACCCCAACGCCGACATGGTGCCTCCCGGAATGCGCCTGTTCTACGACGACCCGGTTGCCAACCCGCTCGACACGCCGTCCGGCAAGCTCGAGTTCTGGTCCGAGGCCCTGGCCACCAACTTCCCGGACGACTTCGAGCGCCAGCCCATGGCCAAGTGGGTCACCGGCGGTCCGAAGTCCGAGGGCTACTGGCACGACGAGTCCCTCTGGGGCGAGCGTTGCGAGGATTACCCGCTGCTCATCGTTGCGAACCCGGCCCGCTGGCGCATTCACGTCCAGGGCGACGACATCAAGTGGTTCCGCGAGATCGAAACCGCTAAGGTCATCGGCAAGGACGGTTACGCCTACGAGCCGATGTGGATCCATCCCGAGGACGCCGCTGCCCGCGGTATCGTCGACGGCGACATCGTCAAGATCTTCAACGACCGTGGCACCATCCTCGTGGCCGCGAAGATCTCCGAGCGCACCATCAAGGGCGCGGTCGTGGTGAACAAGGGCTCCCGCGTCGACCCCATCGCCCCGCACGTTGACCGCGGCGGCGCCGCCAACCTGATCAGCCCGGACAACCAGATCTCCAGGCACTGCAGGGGCTTCGCGGTTTCCGGCTACCTGGTCGAGGCCGCCAAGGTCGCCGACGCCGAGATGGAAGCCTGGAAGGCCGAGAACCCGGACGCCTTCGAACGCGACTACGACCCGGCCATCGGCATCAACTACGACTCCTGGGTCATCGAGTAAGAAGAGGGAGAGATTGAAATGGCAAAAGCATTTCTCATTGACGTAACGGCCTGCACGGGCTGCTACGCGTGCCAGATCGGCTGCAAGGACGAGCACTGCGACCAGGCTTGGCTGCCCTACGCCGAGGCCCAGCCCGAGGTCGGCCAGTTCTGGCTGAAGATGACCGAGAAGGAGCGCGGTGCCAACGGCCACGTTCGCGTCGCCTACGTCCCGGTCCTCGGCGGTCAGAACGCCGAGATCCGCGAGTTCGCACCCGAGGTCCTCATGGACCGCGAGGACGGCCTCATCGTGATCGACCCGGCCAAGGCCGCCGGCCGCAAGGACATCGCCGAGAAGTTCGAGGGCGTGTACTGGAACGAGGCCCTGCAGCTTCCGCAGGCCTGCACCGGCTGCGCTCATCTTCTCGACGACCCCGAGTCACCGATCCGCGTTCCGCGCTGCGTGGACAACTGCGCCGTCGGGGCCATCCAGTTCGGCGAGGTTGAGGAACTTGACCTCGAGGGCGCCGAGGGCGGCCCGATCGTGTGGTACAAG